>NZ_JBSFGE010000007.1:0-419263 GCF_053596435.1 Streptomyces sp. NPDC001700 | reverse complement strand
CGACTGGAGCCCGAACGCGATCACCTGGTCCGTCGACGGAACCGTCTACCAGCGGCGCACCCCAGCCGACCTCGGCGGACGGCAGTGGGTGCCAGCCCGTCCGGCGCTTGAGGACACACGCCCGAAGGGCGTACGGGGTCCGGGGGCGGAGCCCATGGTTTCGGGAAGGGGCGGGGCTGGGGAACAGACCGCCGGGAACCAGCCAGCGGCAGGCGGCCGCCGTGGCGGGAAGTGGTGGGTTCCGGAGCGTCAGAAGAGGCGGAGCTTGTCGTCCTCGATGCCGCGAAGGGCGTTGTAGTCCAGGACGGCACACCCGATGCCACGGTCCGTGGCCAGCACCCGCGCCTGCGGCTTGATCTCCTGCGCCGCGAACACACCCTTCACCGGCGCGAGGTGCGGATCCCGGTTGAGCAGTTCGAGATAGCGGGTGAGCTGCTCGACGCCGTCGATCTCACCGCGCCGCTTGATCTCGACCGCCACCGTCGTGCCGTCCGCGTCCCGGCAGAGAATGTCCACGGGGCCAATGGCAGTGGGGTATTCACGCCGAATAAGCGTCCAGCCATCGCCCAGTGTCTCGATACGATCGGCGAGCAGCTCCTGCAGATGGGCCTCGACGCCATCCTTGATCAACCCGGGGTCCACGCCGAGTTCATGCGAGGAATCATGGAGAACGTCCTCCATGGTGATGATGAGCTTCTCGCCCGCTTTGTTCACGACCGTCCACACATTGTCATCGCCTTCCTTCAGCGTGCACGGCGGAGACATCCAGTTGAGGGGTTTGTAGGCCCTGTCGTCCGCGTGAATGGACACGCTGCCGTCTGCCTTGACGAGGATCAGGCGGGGTGCCGAGGGAAGGTGGGCGGTGAGGCGGCCGGCGTAGTCGACGGAGCACCGGGCGATGACGAGACGCATGGTCCGCAACGCTACTCGACCGCGAAGGCTCCACGCGATTCGTCCGGCGATGGACCCGTTCAGCATTGGCTGGTTGTGTGCCCGTATCGGTGGTGCGCGCACAGTGGCCGGAATACCGTTGAATCGGGCGGTCGCCGGACGCGTACGCTGCGTCGCCGTCCGCCCATCCCATCCCTGAGACCCCGCATCCGGGGTCGCGAGAGGAGAACCCATGTCGCTCGACGTCTCACCGGCCCTTCTCGAACAGGCCGAGCGAGGCGAGGTCGACGAAGCCGCATTCGTCGACTGCGTCCGGAACTCCCTACCGTACGCATGGGAGATGATCAGCTCTCTGGTGGCCCAGCTGAAGGTCGACGGCGGGGAGTTCGCCGACAACCAGACGCCGCCGCCGGACGAGCAGGCCCGCGGACAGCTGCTCCGCGCGCTGGCGAGTGACGCGATACGTGGCGCGCTGCAGCGCCACTTCGGGGTGCGGCTGGCCTTCCAGAACTGCCATCGGGTGGCGGTCTTTCCGCTGGACGCGTCGTCCGATGACCGCCTGGCCCGCTTTACCTCGATCCGGGGCCAGCTGCTGAACCAGTCGCCCACCCTGCGCGACTGCTGACACGATGTCCGCTGCCGCTCCACCAGGGGGAGGTGTCTCAGCGCAGGAGCGGCAGCACTTCACCACCGAGCCGCCGCACGTTCTGCTCGGTGGCGGCCAGATCGCCCGACCCCTCCACCAGCAGCGCGAAGCGCGTGATGCCGGTGCGCTCGGCGGTCGCCGCCAGCCGGTCGGCGCACAGCCGGGGCGGGCCCACCGGGTGCAGTTCGCACAGCAGCTCCGCGTAGCGATGCGGGTCGCGCATCCGGCGCTCCCGGCCGTCGACGGTGACATGGGCGCCCAGCCCCTGCCGTAACCATCCCGGCATCGCCTTGGTCAGGGTCTCCGCCGCCGCGGGGCGCGCGTCCTCGATCTGCACCACCCCGGCCGAGACGTGCTCCGCGGCCACCGTCGCGACCTCGTCGGGGGAGTGGCCCGCGGCCAGCGCGGACTTCTTCCACAGCCCGATCGCCTCGGCCTTCTCCTCGTCCCCGCAGTGCATGCCCAGCAGCATCGGCAGCCCGCGCTCGGCGGCCAGCCGCACACTGCCGGGCGAGGTGCAGGCCATGACCACGGGCGGGGTGCCCGTCGTGGCCGGGTCGTCCGGGCGCGGTACGACGGGGACCTCGCGGAAGGCGAACCGCTCGCCGTCCGCCCCCACCCGGGGCTCCCGCAGCCAGCGCAGCAGCAGGTCGAGCGCCTCGGGGAAGCCGTGCTCGTACGCCCGCAGCCCGGCGCCGAAGACCTCCAGGTCGACCCAGGGACCGCCACGGCCGACGCCGAGGGTGAAGCGGCCACCGGAGCTGAGATGAAGCAGTGCCGCTTGCTCACCCAGTGCGACGGGGTGCGCCGTCGGAAGTACGCTCACCGCAGTACCGACGCCTATGCGCTGGGTACGCCCCAGCAGCAGCGCGGCGAGGGTGACGGCGGACGGACAGACGCCGTACGGCACGAAGTGGTGCTCGGCGAGCCACACCGCGTCGAGCCCGGCGGACTCGGACAGTTCGGCCGAGCGGACCGCCCGGTGCAGCGCCTCCTCCTGTCCTTGGCCGGGAAACTGAGCGGCCAGAATGAAAGCCCCCACACGCATGCCATCTGCCTCCTTGTCGCGGCTCCATCGCCGACGCGGGCATCCTCTACTGGCATTAACGTCTGACACGTGCCAAGGGCACGGCCTGGCAAGTATTTTTCATGATGATCTGAGTGTGGGTGTGGAAGACGACTTACCAGGTGCGTGACCGCAGCGCGTACGCTGGTCACAGTCAGTAGCTCCCAGCCCTGTCGAGGTGCCCCGTGTCTCCACGCCGAAACCGTCCGCGAGGTGGCGAGAAGTCCGAAAACCGCGTGGGCACGGACCGTTACGGACTGGAGCGCACCGAGAACTGGCAGGGCGAGGAGTGGGTGGTGCGGCTGGTGGGTGGCGGGACGGGAGCCAAGCACTACCGCTGCCCCGGATGCGATCAGGAGATCCCGCCCGGGGTGCCGCATGTGGTGGCCTGGCAGCAGCACATGGGCGTGGACGACCGCCGCCACTGGCACAAGGCCTGCTGGAACGCGCGAGACCGCCGGAGCGCCAAGCTCCAGCGGTCTCGTAACGCCCCGCGGTACTGAGCGTTCCGCTACACGTCTACACGTCGCGCTTCTCCAGCAGGGCGTACGCCGCGACGAAGGCCGCCGCGGTGACGACCGCCAGCACGCCCAGCTGCGACCAGCCGGAGCCCACCGAGTCGTCGATCCGGAAGAGCGCGGCCAGCGCGAACGGCGAGGAGTACTTCTGCATCTCCACGCCCAGATCCGCCAGGCTGGGCGACATCATCAGGAACGCGGGGAGGATCGACGGGAGCAGCACCACACCCAGCATCGTGGTGATCGCACCGGCCGAGTGCCGCAGCATGCTGCCGACGGCGAGCGAGAGCAGCCCGAGCAGCGAGACATACGTCCCGACGCCGATGGTCGCGCCCAGCAGCTGGTCGTTGTTCGGCTGCGTGACGTCCGGGCCGCTGTGCATCCCGGAGCTGATGAAGGCCACGAGGGCGAGCGAGAGGGTCGTGGTGACGAACGCGAGCGAGAAGAAGACCAGCGCCTTGGCGGTCAGCACGCGGGCGCGGGCCGGGGAGGCGGTGAAGGTGGTGCGGATCATCCCCGTGCCGTACTCGGACGAGACCACCAGCACGCCGAGGGTGATGATGCACAGCTGGCCGAGCAGGGCGCCGAAGAACCCGGGCAGGGTGGTGGGCACGCTCTGGTAGTCGGTGTCGCTGGTGCTGGCCGACGTCAGGAATCCGATCCCGACGACCAGCCCGACCATGACGCTCAGTGTCCAGATCGTCGAGCGCACCGACTTGATCTTGGTCCACTCGGAGGCGAGGGCGTTCCCGAGGTGGGTGCGCTGGATGGGGATCGGCGAGGTGTAGGTGCCCACGGCGGCGTACGGCTGCGCGGGGGCGCCGGGGGGCGGTGACACGTAGCCCGGCGGCAGATGCGGCGCCTGGTGCTGCGGTGCGTGGTGCTGCGGTGCCTGCGGCGGCTGTGGCGGTTGCTGTCCGTAAGGCTGCTGCGGTGCGTACGGCTGCTGCTGCGGCGGAGTCTGCGGTGGGACGGGCGCCTGGCCCTGCTGCTGGTACGGCGTCGTCATCAGGCGTCCTCGTTGTCGCGCTTGGTCATCGTGGCGGGTGCGGAGGCGGGCGGCTGAGCCGGTGCGGCGGGCGGCTGCGCCGGGGGAGCGGCCGGGCGCCGCGCGGGCGCGGCGACGGGCTGCGGCGGGGCTGCGCCCTGCGGCGGGGCGGGCGGCTCGGCGTACCCCGGCATCACGGTCGCGGGCGGATACGGCCCGGGCGGCTGCCCCGGGACGCCCGGCGCACCTGGCGCACCCGGTGCGCCCGGCGCGTAGCCGTACGCCCCGCCCTGCGGGCCGTACCCGGCGGGCGCCTGCTGCAGCCCGGCGCGCTGGTCGGCCGTCGAGCGGTAGTCCACGGCGCCCTGCGTCATCCGCATGTACGCCTCCTCCAGCGACGCCTGGTGCGGGGACAGCTCCCACAGCCGGACGTCCGCCGTGTGCGCCACCTCGCTGATGCGCGGCAGCGGCAGCCCGGTCACCCGCAGGGCGCCGTCCTGCTCCGGCAGCACCTGGCCACCGGCCTCGCTCAGCGCGGCGGTCAGCTTCTCGCGCGCCTGCGGTTCGGCGTCGGGGGTGCGGACCCGGGCGAAGTCCGCCGAGTTGAAGGAGATGAAGTCCTTGACGCTCATGTCCGCGAGCAGCTGCCCGCGGCCGATCACGATCAGCTGGTCGGCGGTGAGCGCCATCTCGCTCATGAGGTGGCTGGAGACGAAGACCGTGCGGCCCTCGGAGGCCAGCTGCTTCATGAGGTTGCGGACCCACAGGATGCCCTCGGGGTCCAGACCGTTGACCGGCTCGTCGAAGAGCAGCACCTGCGGGTCGCCGAGCAGCGCGGCCGCGATGCCCAGGCGCTGGCCCATGCCGAGCGAGAAGCCCTTGGAGCGCTTGCGGGCGACGTTCTGCAGGCCGACCACGCCCAGCACCTCGTCGACCCGGCGGGCCGGGATGCCGGACAGCTGGGCGAGGCACAGCAGGTGCTGGCGGGCGCTGCGGCCGCCGTGCACGGCCTTGGCGTCGAGGAGCGCGCCGACCTGGCGCGGGGCGTTGGGCAGCTTGCGGAAGGGATAGCCGCCGACCGTGACATGTCCCGCGGTGGGCTCGTCAAGGCCGAGGATCATGCGCATCGTGGTCGATTTACCGGAGCCGTTCGGGCCCAGGAAGCCGGTGACCGTGCCGGGCCGCACCTGGAACGACAGGTTGTACACGGCCGTCTTGTCGCCATAGCGTTTCGTCAGGCCGACTGCCTCGATCATGCTCCGCCCCTCGTGCGAATGGGTCGGGGCGCCTCGCCCCCGTAGGAGTTAGGAGCTTAACGGGGGATTGACGGTTCCCGTTAAGACGGGATGGAAAGCCGATCGTAACCCTCTGACCTGGCCCAGCCCTCGTCGTGGAACACCCGGGTGCCCGCCGCCCGCACCGCCGCGTCGGCCCCCGCCCGGTCCACCCAGGCGGCGGGATCGGGGCCGAGGAGGTCCCGCAGCCGCGCGGAGGAGTCGAGCAGCCGGGTCAGCAGCGCGGCCTGGTCGCCCCCGCCCGGCAGGGGCCGCCCGCCGTCGCCGGGCGCGGTGAGCACGCCGTGCGTACTGACGTAGAGGTACGCCGCTTCCAGCCGCTCCCCGGACGGCATCACCATCGGGACGTCCGCCCCGGCCAGCCGCACCCGCCGGTAGTTGGGCACCTCGGTACGGTCGACGGCCTCCAGCTGCGCGTCGTCGAGCCAGCTGACGACGAGGGGCGTACGGGCGGCGGGGTCGCCGTACGGAGCGGAGGCGACGTACCCGTACCGCCCGATGTGCGCCGAGCAGCCGACCGCGACGCCGTGCACCCGGACCGGAACCATGGGCACGGTCGCGGGCCGCCCGGGCAGGCTGAGCTTGTAGTGCAGCTGCGCGGGGGAGGCGTTGGACCCGACGGCGATCACGGGATGCCGGTCCCGGAACCGGCCGTCCAGGAGCGCCGGGTCGAGGGGGTGCAGCTCGCCGCCGGTGAGCAGCGTGGGGGCGGTCACGGGCCGCCCGGGATAGGTGAGCGGCGCCTCGGCGGGCACATCGCCGAAGCCGAGCGCGCTGAGACTGCGGTCATCCACCCTGCCGAGGCTACGCGCACCGACCGCGCCCGGACATGCGCGTGCCCCGCGCCGCTACTGCTGGCGGCACGGGGCACGGAGCGCTAAAGGGGGCGTCTCGCCGATCATGCCGGGCTCCCGACGCCTGGCACGGCACCTCGCGGCCCCGCGCTCGTCGCACGCAGCGCCGCTGCGCTCTCCTCACGCGGGTTGCGAGCCACCGCACCAGACGCCGCTCGCTGATCCGGCCTGATCGACAAGACACCCCCTAAGCCGGGACCGAGCGTCACCGGGTCTGCTGGGCCGGGACGCCGCGGGTGGCGGCCTCTTCCTCGCCCGGGTTCCCGGCCGCGGCCACGGCCGCGCCGGTCAGCGTGGCCAGCATCTCGCGGACGTTGGTCAGCTGGGCGTTGATGCTGTCGCGGCGGTTGGTCAGCGCCGCCAGCTCGCGCTCGGATTCGCTGCGGATGCGGTCCGCCTTGGCGTTCGCGTCGGCCACGATGTCCTCGGCCTGGCGCTGCGCGGTCTCCACCGTCTGGCGGGCGCGGCGCTCGGCGTCGGTGCGCAGCTTCTCGGCCTCCAGGCGCAGCTGCTCGGCGCGGTGCTCGATCTCCGCGAGCCGCTTCTCGGCCTTGGCCTGACGGGAGGCCAGGTCGCGCTCGGACTGCTCGCGGCGCTTGGCCAGGTTCGTCTCGAAGTCGGCGGCGGCCTGCGCGGCCTTGGCGCGGGTCTCCTCGAAGAGGGAGTCCGCCTCCTCGCGCTTGGACTGGGCGTCCTTCTGCGCTTCCTGACGCAGCGTGGTGGCTTCGCCCTTCGCCTTCTCGACGATCCGCGCGCCCTCGTCCTCGGCCTTCGCCTTGCGGTCGGCGGCGAACGCCTCGGCGTCGTTACGGACCTGCTGGGCGGAGGACTCGGCCAGTTCGCGGTGCTGCTCGGAGGCGCGGCGGGCCTCCTCGCGCAGGTCCTTCGCCTCTTCCTCGGCGAGGCGGAGGATCTTCTCGACCCGGGCGCCGAGACCCGCGTAGGACGGCTCCGCGTCGTTGATCTGGGCCTGCGCGTTCTGCGTTTCGAGGTGCAGCTCCTCGATGCGCTTCTCGAGCGAGGTGATGCGGGACAGTGCGCTGTCGCGGTCGGCGATGAGCTTGGTAATGCGGTCGTCCACCTGACCGCGGTCGTACCCACGCCGCACGAGCTCGAAGCCGAAGGGGGAGGAAGTGTCGCTCATGGGGTTCCTGTCGAAAGAGACCGGTGAGGTGATAGAGCAAATCCTAGGGGGCCGAACGGCGTGTCATCGAGTCAACGTCCGTTTGATCTGGAGAATGTCCAGCCTTTTGAGTGGACGTAAGACGGAGACCTTGTCACTCGTCGGGATGATACGGACACGACACGCCCAGTGCAGCTAGCCGTCGGACCGTGTTCCCCTACCCATCGGACCGCTTTCCACTCGACCGTGTCGATCCCGCTCCCGCCCCCGTCTTCACTGCGCCGTTCTCCTTGCCGCCCGCGCCGCCCGACGCGGGAGTCTCGAAAGATTCCAACGCTTCCAGGACGTCCTGGACACGGGTGATTTCCGCGTTGATGTCCTCGCGGCGGCGCTTGAGCAACTCCAGCTCGCGCTTGCCCTCGTCGACGATCTCCTTCGCCTCCGCCGTCGCGTCGGACTTGGTGCGCTCGGCGTCCTTCGAGGCCTCGACCCGCTTCTGCTCGGCCTCCTTGAGCAGCCCCTCGGCCTTCTTCACGGCCTGGATCCGCACCCGGCTCGCCTCGGTCTCCGCCTCCGAGACCAGCGACTTGGCCTTCTCCTCGGCCTTCATCAGCTGCGCGGTGGCCGCCGCGACGAGCTTGTCGACCCGCTCGCCGGTCGCCTTCATCTGCTCCGCCGACTCCCGGCGGGCCCGCTCGTGCAGCTCCTCCACCTCGGCCGCGGTCGTCGCCCGCAGCTCCTCGGCGCGCTCCCGGATGGCCGTCGCGTCGCCGCGGGCCTCGGACAGCATGGTGTCGGAGTCCGTACGGGCCTTCTCCACCAGGCCGTTGGACTGCGCGGTGGCCTCGGCGACCAGCCGGTCGGCCTCCTGGCGGGCCGCGCCCACCATGGCGTCCGCCTGCTCCTCGGCCGCGGCCGTCGCCTGCAGCGCCGACTCCTGCGCCTCCGTGGTGAGCCGCTCGGCCTCCGCCGAGGACTCGGTGACCAGCCGGTCCGCCTGCTCGGCCGCGTCCGAGCGGCGCTTGTTGGCGTCCTCGCGCGCCCGGTCGACCAGCCGGTCGGCCTCGTTCTGCGCCTCGGTGCGGATGCGCTCCGCCTCGGCCGCCGCGTCCGCCGCGACCCGCTCCGACTCGGCGCGGGTGCGCTGCGCGTGCTGCTGCGCCGAACCGACCGTCTCCGCCGCCTCGGTGCGCAGCCGTTCGGCCTCGGTGGTGGCCTCCCCGACCAGCCGGTCCGCCTCGTGGGACGCCTCGGAGACCAGCCGGTCGGCCTGGGCCGCCGCCTCCGAGCGGATGTTGTTCGCGTCGCTGCGGGCCTGCGCCCGGGTGCGCGCCGCGTCCTGGTCCGCGCTCGCCCGCGCGTCCGCCGCCTCCGTACGCAGCGCCTGCGACCGGGCGGTGGCCTCCGCGACGATCCGCTGGGCCTCCTCGGTGGCGCCGCTGACCAGCGTGTCGGCCTGCTCGGCGGCCTCCCCACGGGTCTTGTTGGCGCTCCTGCGGGCCTCGTCCAGCGTCTCGTTGGCCTCCGCGCGCAGCCGCTCCGCCTCGTGGTTCGCCTCGCCGAGCAGCCGGTCCGCCTGCTCCGCGGCGTCCGAGCGGCGACGGTTGGCCTCGTCGCGGGAGCGCGCGCCCAACTGCTCCGCCTCGGCGATCGCCTCCGCGACCGTGCGCTCCGCGAGCGACTTGGCGGCCTCCGCCTCCTCGTGTGCCGCCCGCCGCACCCGCGAGGCGTCGACCGAGGCGCGCTCGCGCTCCGCGTACGCGTCCGCGCGGACCCGGTCGGCCTCCTCCTGCGCGTCGTGCCGGGTGCGCTCCGCCGCGTGCTCGGCGGCCTGCCGCAGTCCGGTGATCTCCGACTCGGCCTGCTCGTGCAGCCCCGCGACCGCGTCCCGTACGGACTGGGCGTGCTGCTCGGCGGCCGACACCAGGTCCTGCGCGTGCTGTTCGGCCTCGTCGGTCAGCCGCTGCGCCTCGGCCTGCGCTTCGCTCACCCGGGTCCGGGCCGCCGCCAGCAGCTCCTCGCCCTGCTCGCGCGCCGCCGTACGCTCCTGCTGCGCCTCCTCGCGGGCGTCGCCCAGCAGTTCCTCGGCCTCGCGGCGGCGCCGCGCCGCCTCCTCCTGGGAGGCGGCCAGGGCCTCGGCGGCCTCGGCGCCGATCCGCTCGGCGGCGCTCGCCGCCTCCGCCCGCACCCGGTCCGCGGTCTCCTGCGCCTCGCTCCGCAGCCGCTCGGCCTCCGCGGCGGCCTCGCCGCGCAGCCGTACCGCCACCGACTCGCCCTCGGCGCGCGCGTTGGACGCGTCCGCGGCTGCCTCGTCGCGCAGCCGGTCGGCCTCCTCCTCGGCCTGCTGGCGCAGGCTCTCCAGCCGCTCCGCGGACTCCGCGCGCTGCCGCTCGATGTCCTCGGTGGACTCCCGGCGCAGCCGCTCGGCCTCGGTCCGGGCGTCGTTCAGCTCCTGCTCGGCGGAGCTGAACCGGGCCTCCGCCTCCTCGTGCCGCCGGGTCAGCTCGGCCTCGGCCTCGCTCCGCCGCGCCTCGGCCGCCTGCTCGGCCTCCTCGCGCAGCTCCTCGGCGGTACGGGTCGCCTCCTCCTTGACCCGCCCGGCCTGCTCCTCGGCCGAGGTCACCAGCTCCTCGGCCTCGCCGCGGGCCCGCTTCAGCAGCTCGTCGGCCTGCCGCCGCAGCGCGTTCGCCCGCTCGATCGCCTCGGTGCGGACCCGCTCGCTCTCGGTGGTCGCGCCCGAACGCGTCTCCTCCGCGTCCTGCTTCGCCTTCGTCAGCAGGTCCTCGGCGGTGCTGGCCGCCTCCTCGATCTGCTCGACGGCCTCGCGGCGCGCCTCGGCCCGGATCCGCTCGCCCTCGGCGACCGCGTCCGACCGCTGCTGCTCGGCCTCGCCGCGCAGCCTGCGCGCCTCCTCCTGCAGCTCGGCGGTCTTGGCGCGGTACTCCTTGGTGTCGTCCTTCGCCGCGCCCTTGAGCTGGTTGGCGGTGTCGTGCGCCTCGCCGCGCAGCCGGTCGGCCTCGGTCTCGGCCTCGTGCCGGATCCGCTCCGCTTCCTCGGTCGCCGCCTTGGTGGTGGCCTGCGCCTGCTCCGAGGCCCGGGTCAGCACCTCCTCGGCGCTGCGCGCGGCCTTGGCCAGCTGCGCCGCCGAGTCCTCGGCGACCCTGGCCCGGGCGTCGTCTCCGGCCTCGGCGAGCAGCCGCTCGGCCTCGGCGCGGGCATCGTCCCGCAGCTCCTCGGCCTCGGCGCGGATCGCGTCGGCCTGCTTGGTGGCCTCGCCGACCAGCCGGGCGACCTCCGCCTTGGCGGTGCGGGCGCGCTGCTCGTTGTCCGATTCGGTGGCCGAAAGCCGCTTGGCCGCCGCGTCCTTCGCCTCGCCGAGCACCTTCTCGGCCTCGGCGCGCGCCTCGCGCAGCGCCGTCTCGGCCTCCAGCATCCGCGCCTCGGCGGCGCGGGTCTGCTCGACGGCGTGCCGGCGGGCCTGGTCCGACTCCTGGGTGGTGGAGGTGCGCAGCTGCTCGGCGTGTTCGGTGGCCTCCTGGGCCTGCGCCCCCGCCTTGGTCAGCAGCCGCTCGGCCTCGGTGCGGGCCCGGCGCAGGATCGTCTCGGCCTCGCCGCGGGCGGTCTCCGCCTCCGAACCCAGCCGGTCCCGGGCCTGGTCGGCGAGGCGCTGGGCCTCGGCGCGGGCGGCGGTCAGCGCCTGCTCGGCCTCGGTGCGGGACTCGTCGAGCAGCCTGCGGGCCTGTGCCTCGGTACGGGCGCGCAGCTGCTCGGCCCAGGCGACGTTCTCGTTGACGTGCGACTCGACGGTGGCGCGGCGCTCGGCCAGCTCCTGGTCCAGGCGCTGACGGCGGGCCACCGCCTCGGCGTGCAACTCGGCTTCGAGCCGGGCCTGCTGCTCGGCCTGCTCCTGGAGCAGCCGCTGGGTCTGGGCACGGGTCTGCCGCAGCTCGCGCTCGGCGTCGGCGCGCACCTGCTCCGCCTGGAGCTGGGCGTCCCGCAGCAACTGCTCTGCCTGGTAGCCGACGTTGGCGCTGTCGTAGGCAGGGCGGCTCGCCAGCGCGCGCCGCACCTCGTGCAGCTTGGCGCGCAGAACCTCGACCTGGTAGCCGAGGTCGTCGGCGTGCTGGACGGCCTTCTCCCGCTCGTTCTTCAGCCGCTCCATCTCGGCCTCGAACTTCGAGAGGTGATCGTCAGGCTCGTAGCGGTCGTAGCCCCGCACTGCGCGGTCCCATCCGTCCCCTGGTCGCGGTGGCGGCCGGCTCCGTACCGCGCGGTTCCTGGCAGTCCCTTGCGGTCCCTCTCGGCCCCGCCCCGGCGTGAAGCGTGCCAGGCGGACCGGAGCTGGCCCTTCCGAAGAAATGGTGTCAGATCATCGGCTCAGCCCGGGCCGGACCCCGATCCCTCCGATTCCCGTACCCCGGCCGAGCCTGCACTCTACCGGCCGGGGAAGGGGTAGGTCAGTGGTCCGCTTCAGTGGTCCACTTCCCCGGGGGGCGCCGCGGTCACGAGTTCGGTCAGCACTCCGTGGCAGTCCTTGGGGTGGAGGAAGGTGATGCGCGAGTCCATCGACCCACGTCGGGGCTGTTCGTACAGCACCCGGACCCCCTTGTCGCGGATGGCCTCGGAGTCCGTGTCGACGTCGGCGGTGCCGAACGCGATGTGATGGACGCCCTCACCGTTCTTCGCCAGCCACTTGCCGACCGCGGAGTCCTCCCGGGTCGGCTCCAGCAGCTGGAGGTACGAGGCCCCGCCGTCCGAGGTCTCGTTGATCTTGAGCATGGCCTCGCGGACCCCCTGCTCCTCGTTGACCTCGGAGTGGAACACCTCGAAGCCGTACGTGGCACGGTAGAACTCGACGGTCTTGTCCAGGTCGAAGCAGGCGATCCCGATGTGGTCGATTCTCGTCAGCATGGGCTTAGTGCACCGCTACACGGCCGGTTACGCAACGTGCGCGCGATCACACTGATGGGGCGGTGACCGGGCGGGTACTCGTCAGTACATTGACGATAACCCTCGTTAACTTCCTTCTCCCCGCGGAGGACGCACCATGACTCGTACGACGTCTGTGATTGTGGCCGGAGCCCGTACCCCCATGGGCCGCCTCCTCGGCAGCCTGCGCTCGTTCTCCGGATCCGACCTGGGCGGCTTCGCGATCAAGGCCGCGCTGGAGCGCGCCGGGGTCACCGGTGAGCAGGTGCAGTACGTGATCATGGGGCAGGTGCTGCAGGCCGGTGCCGGGCAGATCCCCGCACGTCAGGCGGCCGTCAAGGCCGGTATCCCGATGAGCGTCCCCGCCCTCACCGTCAACAAGGTGTGCCTGTCGGGGCTGGACGCGATCGCGCTCGCCGACCAGCTCATCCGGGCCGGGGAGTTCGACATCGTGGTGGCCGGCGGCCAGGAGTCCATGACGAACGCGCCCCATCTGCTCCCCGGCTCGCGCGACGGCCACAAATACGGCGCGATCCAGATGCTCGACGCCATGGCCCACGACGGGCTGACCGACGCCTTCGACAACGTCGCCATGGGCGAGTCCACCGAGCGGCACAACACCCGGCTCGGCATCGGCCGCCCCGAGCAGGACGAGATCGCCGCCCGCTCCCACCAGCGCGCCGCCGCCGCCCAGAAGAACGGCCTGTTCGACGCCGAGATCACCCCCGTCGAGGTCCCGCAGCGCAAAGGCGACCCGGTCGTCTTCACCAAGGACGAGGGCATCCGCGGGGAGACCACCGTGGAGTCCCTGGCCAAGCTGCGCCCGGCCTTCGCGGGCGACGGGAACGGGACGATCACGGCCGGGTCGGCCTCGCAGATCTCGGACGGGGCCGCCGCCGTCGTCGTCATGAGCCGGGCGAAGGCCGAGGAGCTGGGCCTGGAGTGGATCGCCGAGATCGGCGCCCACGGCAATGTGGCGGGTCCGGACAACTCGCTGCAGTCCCAGCCGTCCAACGCGATCGCGCACGCGCTGGGCAAGGAGGGGCTGACGGCGGACGACCTCGACCTGATCGAGATCAACGAGGCGTTCGCGGCGGTCGCCGTGCAGTCAATGAAGGACCTCGGCCTTTCCGCCGAAAAGGTGAACGTGAACGGTGGCGCGATCGCCCTCGGCCACCCCATCGGCATGTCCGGCGCCCGCATCGTGCTGCACCTGGCGCTGGAGCTGCGGCGGCGCGGCGGCGGCGTCGGGGCGGCGGCGCTGTGCGGCGGAGGCGGCCAGGGCGACGCGCTGATCGTCCGCGTCCCCGGGGAATGACCACGGCAGCGGTCCGTCCGTACGAGTGACGTCCGCCCGAGTGATGTCCGTTTGAGTGATGAGGAGCGCGGCACCCATGGCTGACGCTGATGTGCCCACGCTGGTGGAGCAGGCCCGGCAGGGGCGGCCGCGAGCGGTCGCCCGGCTGATCTCGCTGATCGAGGGCGACTCCCCGCGGCTGCGCGAGGTCATGGCCGCGCTGGCGCCGCTCGCGCAGGGCGCGTACGTGGTCGGGGTGACCGGCTCGCCGGGGGTCGGCAAGTCCACGTCGACCTCCGCGCTCGTCTCGGCGTACCGCAGGGCGGGGAAGCGGGTCGGGGTGCTCGCCGTCGACCCCTCCTCGCCCTTCTCGGGCGGCGCGCTCCTCGGTGACCGGATCCGGATGTCCGAGCACGCCTCGGACCCCGGCGTCTACATCCGTTCCATGGCCACCCGCGGCCATCTCGGCGGCCTCGCCTGGGCCGCCCCGCAGGCCATCCGGGTGCTGGACGTGGCCGGATGCGAGGTGGTGATCGTGGAGACGGTCGGCGTCGGCCAGTCCGAGGTGGAGATCGCCGCCCAGGCCGATACGACGATGGTGCTGCTCGCCCCGGGCATGGGCGACGGCATCCAGGCGGCCAAGGCCGGAATCCTGGAGATCGGCGATGTGTACGTGGTCAACAAGGCCGACCGGGACGGCGCCGACGCCACCGCCCGCGAGCTGAACCACATGCTGGGCCTCGGCGAGGCCCGCTCGCCCGGGGACTGGCGGCCGCCGATCGTGAAGACCGTGGCGGCGCGCGGCGAGGGCACCGATGAGGTCGTCCAGGCCCTGGAGAAGCACCGGGCGTGGATGGAGGAGCACGGAGTGCTCGCCGAGCGCCGGATGCGGCGGGCGGCGGGCGAGGTCGAGACGATCGCGGTGACCGCCCTGCGCGCCCGCATCGGCGATCTGCACGGCGACCGCCGCCTGGGCGCGCTCGCGGAGCGCGTGGTGGCGGGCGAGCTGGACCCGTACACGGCGGCGGACGAGCTGGTGGCTGGGGTCACGGAGGGGTCGTAACGGGGGCGGGGCGGTACCTGAAGAGTTCTTCAGGCGGGCTCTGCGACGCTTGGCCCCATGCGTTTGCTGATTGTGGAGGACGAGCGGCGGCTCGCCCTGTCGCTCGCCAAGGGACTGCGGGCCGAGGGGTTCGCCGTCGACGTGGTGCACGACGGACGGGAAGGGCTGCACCGGGCCCAGGAGGGCACGTACGACCTGATCGTCCTCGACATCATGCTGCCTGGGATGAACGGCTACCGCGTCTGCGGCGCCCTGCGGGCGGCCGGGAGCGAGGTGCCGATCCTGATGCTCACGGCGAAGGACGGCGAGTACGACGAGGCGGAGGGTCTGGACACCGGCGCCGACGACTATCTGACCAAGCCGTTCTCGTACGTCGTGCTGGTCGCCCGGGTGCGCGCGCTGCTGCGGCGGCGCGGCGCCGGGGCCTCGCCCGTGGTGCGGGTCGGGGCGCTCGCGGTGGACCGGGGCGCGCGCCGGGTGGAGCGGGACGGGGACGAGGTGTCCCTGACCGCCAAGGAGTTCTCGGTGCTGGAGCACCTGGCGATGAACGGCGGGGACGTCTGCTCCAAGGCGGACATCCTGGAGCACGTCTGGGACTTCGCGTACGACGGCGACCCCAACATCGTCGAGGTGTACGTGAGCGCGCTGCGCCGCAAGCTGGGGCCCGGCTTCATCGAGACCGTGCGGGGAGCGGGGTACCGGCTCCGTGGGTAGGGCGTTCGGTTCGGTACGGGCACGGGCCGCGCTGGGCGCGACCGTGGTGGTGGCCGTCGCGCTGGTGGCCGCCGGGCTCGCGGTGCTGCGGGTGCTCAGCGGCAACCTGGCCGACCAGGCCGGGCTGCACGCCCAGGTGCAGGCGCGCGACGTGGCCTCGAAGATCGCGGCCGGGACCGCCTACCGCGATCTCGACCTGGACGACGACACCCCGGTGCAGGTGCTGGACGAACAGCGCCGGGTGCGGGCGGTCAGCGAGGATCTGCAGGCCGTGACGGGGACGCCGAGCCCGTCGGTGCGCCCGGTCTCGGTGGCGCCGGACGGCGAGCGCGAGGAGGGCGAGGTCGACGGGGACGTGCGGTACGTCAACGGGTCGGCCCGGATCGACGGCACGACGGCCGAATACCGCTGGGCGGCCGTGGAGGCCACCAGCCCGCGCGGCGAGGACGTCACCGTCTACGCGGGCGCCCCGCTGGCCACCGAGCGCGACGCGGTCGGCACCGTACGGCAGGCCATGCTCATCGGGCTGCCGCTGCTGCTGCTCGTGGTGGCCGGGGTGACCTGGCTGGTGACGCGGCGCGCGCTGCGGCCGGTGGAGGGCATACGGCAGGAGATGGCCGCGATCACGGCGAGTACGGATCTGTCCCGGCGGGTGCCCGAGCCCGGCTCGCACGACGAGGTGGCGCGGCTGGCCCGGACGACGAATGAGACGCTCACCGCGCTGGAGGCGTCGGTGGAGCGGCAGCGGGCGTTCGTGGCCGACGCCTCGCACGAGCTGCGCTCCCCGGTGGCCTCGCTCCGTACCCAGCTGGAGGTGGGCGTGGCCCACCCCGAACTGCTGGATCTGCCGGGCGCGGTGGAGGACGTGGTGCGGCTTCAGCGGCTGGCGGCCGATCTGCTGCTGCTGGCCCGGCTGGACGCGGGGGAGCGCCCCCGGGCGGACAGCAGGGTGGCGCTGGACGCGCTGGTGCGCGAGACGGTCGAGCAGCGGACCGGGGACCGGGTGCCGGTCCGTACCGACCTGGCGGAGGTGGCCACCTCGGGCTCCCGTGGGCAGCTCACCCAGGTGCTGGGCAACCTGGTCGACAACGCGCAGCGGCACGCGCGGGGCGAGGTGCGGGTGTCGGTGCGGACGGACGGCGCCGAGGGCGTGGTCGCGGTCGCGGACGACGGCGCCGGGGTGCCGGAGGCCGAACGGGAGCGGATCTTCGAGCGGTTCGTACGGCTCGACGACGCCCGCAGCCGCGACGATGGCGGGGCCGGGCTGGGCCTCGCCATCGCGCGCGACGTGGTGGTGCGGCACGGCGGCGCGCTCACCGTCGGTGAGGCGCCGGGGGGCGGCGCCCTGTTCGAGGTGCGGCTGCCGCTGAAGTGAGCTGCACCCGGCCGCGCTACACCCGGCCGCGCTGGACGCGCAGATGGTCGGCGACGGGCACCAGCGACCCGTACAGCGACTCCAGATCGGCCGGGGAGAGCAGGTCGATGAAGTGCTTGCGCACCGATTCGACATGATGGGGCGCGACCTTGCGCATGGTGTCCCAGCCGTGCTCGGTGAGGACCGCGTACAGCCCGCGCCGGTCGGATTCGCAGTTCTCGCGGCGGACCAGCCCGGCGTTCTCCATCCGGGTGATCTGATGGGACAGACGGCTCTTGGACTGCAGCGTCGCGGACGCGAGGTCGCTCATCCGCATCCGGTGCTCGTCCGACTCCGAGAGGTTGACCAGGATCTCGTAGTCGTTCATGGTCAGGCCGAACGGCTGGAGGTCCCGTTCGAGCTGGTAGGTCAGCAGGCGGCTGACGTCCAGGTGGGTGCGCCAGGCGCGCTGTTCCTCATCGCTGAGCCAGCGCGTGCCGTTCTCGGTCTCCATGGGATGCATTCTACCTATAGAAGTTGAATTCCGAACCAATGCGTCTATCGGGGTAGAGGTCACCTGTTCGACGTTACACTCCGCACCTTCGTGCTCACGAACCGGTACCCCCGCTCTCGCCGACGGCTATCTCCGCCAGCACCTCCTCCGTGGACTGGAGCAGCACCGTCCCGGCCCCCACGAACTCGAACTGGTGCTCCTCGCCCGACGTCCCCCCGAGCCCGGTGTGCGCCCGGATGCCGCCCATGACCCCGCGCAGATACTCGTGGTCGTAGTGGTGGTTGGGCGTGGGGCAGTCCGCCCAGCCGACCAGCGCCTGCGGGTCGACCCGGATCGGCGGCTCCATGAAGACCACGGGACCGTTCGAGGCGGCGACGAACTTCCCCGTCCCGATGAGCGTCAGAAAGCCCGGCACGATCGACTGCTTCAGCGCCAGCGATGGCTGGAAAGCGAGCAGATTGCCCGACCGGATGGTGAGGTTCCCGTCGTCCAGGTCAAAGGAGTTGACGTCGAACGCCCGGTCCGCGAGCACCATCTTGCCCTTGCCCTGGGCCACCACCCACTCGGCGGCGTGCAGCGGCGAGTGGAAACTCGTCGCGATGAGCCGGTCGAGAGGGCCGAGCCCTATGCCCTGGAAGTCGATCTGCCCGTAGTAGGCGACCATCTTCCCCTTCTGCAGGAACCACTGCCCGTCCAGTTCCACACCGAAGGCGTACGGATTGATGTTGTCGTCGGCCGGGAGCGTGTACGCGTCGTGGATGACGGGGCCGTTCACCTGGGTCCTCCGAGGCTGTCCCGACCTTCAGGCCGAGGGGAATTCGGACTCCTGCCGAAAAGGCCAGGAAGGCTCAACTGTCGTACCTCCCGTTTAGATTGGCGGTTGTGACGACGGAAGCGAAGACCAGCGAGGACACCGGGCTTGCCCGGTGGACTTATCGGCTTCGTGTGTCCGCCGGTGCTCGCGCGGTGCTTGAGGCGGAGTGGGGCCGGTGCCGGTGGGTGTGGAACGAGTGCGTGGCCCGCTCGAAGAGGGCCCACAGGGGCGGGGAGAGGTGCGGTCCGGCCGTGCTGGACAAGATGCTTACTGAGGCCCGCCGTATCACTCCCTGGCTGAGGGAGGGCTCGTCGGTTCCTCAGCAGCAGGTTGTACGTGACTTCGGCAGGTCCCGTGCGAGGGAGGATGGCCGCCTGCACTTGGCGGGGGGCATCGTGGTGACGGTGGTGTGGTCGCGCGAGCTTCCGGCCGAGCCGTCCAGTGTGCGCGTCTACCGGGACAGCGTCGGTCATTGGTACGCGTCGTTCGTCGTCCCCGCCCAAGTCGAGCCGCTTCCCCGAACCGGCCGCGTGCTGGGCGTGGACTGGGGCGTGCGCGAGACCGTCACCACCACCTCCGATGCCCATGACCTTCCGCACGCCGAACACGGGCGAACGGCTGCGGCGAAGCTGCACAAGAAGATCGCCCGGCAGCGGCAGGACACTGCCCGCAAATGGGCGAAGAAGGTGGTGCGTGACCATGACGTGGTGGCGGTTGAGGATTTCCGGCCGACGTTCCTGGCGAGGACGTCGATGGCGCGTAAGGCGGCCGACGCCGCCATCGGCGCCACGAAGGCGGCCCTGATCGAGATGGGCCGCAAGCACCAGCGGGACGTCCGGCTGGTGCATCCTGCGCACACCACGATGGACTGTGCGCGGTGCGGAGCGAGAACCAAGCACGCGCTACCTCTCTCGGAACGTACCTACACCTGCGTCGCGTGCGGAGTCATATCCCCCAGGGACAAGAACTCCGCCCGCGTGATGCTCGTCCGGGCTGGTCTGAACCCGGCTGGTGCCGAGGGCGTAAGACCTCCCGGACCGCCGGTCCGGAAGGCGGCCTGAGCCAGGATTCTGCCGCCGAAAGGCGGGAGAGCGGTCAAAGCTTCTCCTCCGATGCCTGGACATAGACCGTGCCGGTGCCGGACAGCTCCAGTTGGAAGGCCTCGCCCGAGCCGCGGCCCACCATGTCGCGCCAGCCGAGGGCCGTCGAGAGCTTATTGCGAACATCACCCCGGTGGGCTACATATGCCTGCGGATCGACATGGACCGGACGCCCCGGCTGTATCGGCAGCTCGATCACCCCGCCGTGCGCCATCACCGCGGCCGAACCCCGCCCCTCCAGCGTGGTGGTGAACAGCCCCTGGCCGGTGGCCTGGCCGCGCACCATGCCCATCACCCCGCCCTGCGACCCCAGGAACATCGTGCCCTGGCGCAGCGAGCCGTCGAACGCCAGCAGCCGGTCCGCCTCCACGTACAGCGTGTCGCCGACCAGGTCGATCACGTGCACCTCGTGTCCGCCGTGCCCGAACATCACGGTGCCCTGGCCCTCGACGGTCATCAGCGGCGTCGCCTCGTCGGCCACCCGCCGCCCGATCATGCCCATCACTCCGCGCTGGCCGCCGGTGATGCTCGGGGTGAACCGCACCTGGCCGCGGTACGCCAGCATCGCGCCACGCTGGCTGAACAGCGTCTGGCCGGGCGTCACCTGGGCCTCCACCATGCGGGAGGTGAGGTTGGTGAACGGCATCAGTCGTCGCCCCCGATCGTGTCGCGCTCGCTGGGCTGCACGTACACCAGGCCCTCGCCCTCGAAGCGGATCTGGAAGCCCTCGCCCCCGCCCTCGCCTATCACCGCGCGGAAGTTCACCCCCGACTGGAAGTGCTGCTTGAGGTTACCGGTGTGCGCTACATACGCGCCGGGGTCGACCTGGAGCGGGGTCTGCGGGGTCACGCGCAGCACGATCGCCGTGCCGTGCGAGACGAGCGCCGCCTGGCCGGTGCCCTCCACGGTCGTGGTGAACACCCCGTTGCCCTGCGCGGAGCCGCGCAGTCCGGTGAAGGAGGTGCCGGTGCGCAGGGCGGCGTCCGTGCACAGCAGGTTCCCGGCCTCCACGTACAGCTTCTCGCCGTGCAGCGACACCAGGTTGATCTCGCTGGCCCGGTCGGCGAAGTAGCACGTGCCGTGCCCCTTCACCTCCATGACCGCCATCTGCTCGCCGGTGAGCCGCCGGGTCACCATGCCCCGCAGCCCTTCCCCGCCGCCCGTCCTCTTCTTGAAGGTCATGTCCCCCTCGTACGCGACCATCGCGCCGTTCTTCGCCTTCACGGAGTCGCCGGTCAGGTCGACGGCGAGCACCCTGGATCCCTGGAGCCGAAAGTGAGCCACGGAGCCGACGGTATCGGTCCCGCCACCCTGGAGAAATGATCGCGGTCGGGGCTGCAACAATAGGAAGCGCTTGTGCACAGCTTCACAAGCGCTCTTTTTCCGTTCCCTCGTCCGTGTCTCCTCATGCGAAGGTGCTCTCGTGGAACTCAAGACCGCCACCGCGCTGCGCCGGCTCCGCCTGGTCTCCGCGCCTGAGGCCGTGTCCTTCCTGCTGCTGCTCGTCTGCTCGGTGCTCAAGCGCACCACGGACTTCAACGGTGTGCCGGTGATGGGCATGGTGCACGGCGTCCTCTTCATCCTCTACGTGGTCTTCTGGGCGGACGCCTGGAACCGCGCCAAGTGGGGCTGGAAGACCGCCGCGCTGTACTTCGTCCTCTCCGTCCTGCCCACCGGCGGCTTCTTCGCCGAGCGGATGCTCAAGCGCGAGACCGAGGCCGGTGTGATCGCGGCCCGCGCCCGCCGCGAGGGCGTGGTCAACACATGATCGTCGCCTTCTCGGTGACCCCGCTGGGCGTCGGCGAGGACGTGGGGGAGTACGTCGCGGACGCGGTGCGGGTGGTGCGGGAGTCGGGTCTGCCGAACCGCACGGACGCGATGTTCACCTCGGTCGAAGGTGAGTGGGATGAGGTCATGGCCGTGGTCAAGCGCGCCGTGGCGGCGGTGGAGGCGCGCGCTCCGCGCGTCTCCGTCGTGCTGAAGGCCGACATCCGCCCGGGGGTGACGGACGGCCTCACCTCGAAGGTGGACACGGTGGAGCGCCATCTGTCCTAGGAGGGCGCCGTGGCCCGTTTTGAAGGGTGAGACCGGGCTGACCTCGATATGACCGGCCGGTAGGGTCGGTACCGTGCCGAAGCCGCTCAGCCTGCCGTTCGACCCCATCGCCCGCGCCGACGAGCGCTGGAAGCAGCGATGGGGTTCCGTACCGTCGATGGCCGCGATCACCTCGATCATGCGGGCCCACCAGATTCTGCTCGGCCAGGTCGACGCGGTGGTCAAGCCGTACGGGCTGACCTTCGCGCGCTACGAGGCGCTGGTGCTGCTCACCTTCTCCAAGTCAGGTGAGCTGCCCATGTCCAAGATCGGCGAGCGGCTGATGGTGCACCCGACCTCGGTCACCAACACGGTGGATCGCCTGGTCAAGTCGGGTCTGGTCGACAAGCGGCCCAATCCGGCCGACGGCCGCGGCACCCTCGCCTCCATCACCGGGCAGGGCCGTGAGGTGGTCGAGTCGGCCACCCGCGACCTGATGGCCATGGACTTCGGGCTCGGGGTGTACGACGCCGAGGGGTGCGGGGAGATCTTCCGGATGCTGCGCCCGCTGCGGATCGCCGCGGAGGACTTCGAGGACACCGGCGACGAGGGCGAGTGACGGGCCGGGGGCGGCGAAGATCGCCCCGGAACGGACGGTTACGCTCAACCGCATGAAGAAGAGCGTCCTGACCCGCTATCGGGTGATGGCCTACGTCACCGGTGTGCTGCTGATCCTGCTGACCATCGGTGTGATCGCCAAGTATCTGCTGGACGTGAGCGGGGCGTCCGGGTTCACCAGCGTCGTCGGCATCGCGCACGGCTGGCTGTACGTCCTCTACCTGGTCTTCGCGTTCGACGTGGGCTCCAAGGCGAAGTGGCCGTTCGGCAAGCTGGCCTGGGTGCTGCTCGCCGGGACGATCCCGACCGCGGCCTTCTTCGTCGAGCGCAAGGTCTCCCGCGAGCTGGAGCCGCTGGTCAGCGGCGAGCCGCAGACCGCGCGGGCCTGAGACCCGCCGCACCCCTCCGACCTGCGGACACGGGTCGACCGGCCACTCGGTCGGCCCGGCGGAGACCGTCAGCCGTCGACAATTACTTGGACGTCCTAGTAAATTTGAAGCATGGACGCCGAAGGCATTGAGGCAGGCCGCCGCCGCTGGCAGGCCCGGTACGACGCGTCGCGCAAGCGGGACGCGGACTTCAGCACCCTGTCCGGTGACCCGGTCGAGCCGGTCTACGGTCCCGCGCCGGGTGACACGGTCGAGGGATTCGAGCGGATCGGCTGGCCCGGGGAGTATCCGTACACCCGCGGCCTCTACGCCACCGGCTACCGCGGCCGCGCCTGGACCATCCGCCAGTTCGCGGGCTTCGGCAACGCCGAGCAGACCAACGAGCGCTACAAGATGATCCTCAAGGCGGGCGGGGGCGGGCTGTCGGTCGCCTTCGACATGCCGACGCTCATGGGCCGCGACTCCGACGATCCGCGCTCGCTCGGCGAGGTCGGCCACTGCGGTGTCGCCATCGACTCCGCGGCCGACATGGAGATCCTCTTCAAGGACATCCCGCTCGGCGACGTCACCACCTCGATGACGATCAGCGGTCCTGCCGTCCCGGTCTTCTGCATGTATCTGGTCGCCGCCGAGCGGCAGGGCGTGGACCCCGGGATACTCAACGGCACGCTGCAGACGGACATCTTCAAGGAATACATCGCGCAGAAGGAGTGGCTCTTCCCGCCCGAGCCCCATCTGCGGCTGATCGGCGACCTGATGGAGCACTGCGCGCGCGGCATCCCCGCGTACAAGCCGCTCTCGGTCTCCGGCTACCACATCCGCGAGGCGGGGGCGACGGCCGCGCAGGAGCTGGCGTACACCCTCGCCGACGGCTTCGGCTACGTCGAACTGGGCCTCTCCCGGGGCCTGGACGTCAACGCCTTCGCGCCCGGCCTGTCCTTCTTCTTCGACGCCCATCTCGACTTCTTCGAGGAGATCGCCAAGTTCCGGGCGGCCCGCCGCATCTGGGCCCGCTGGATGCGCGACGTCTACGGGGCGACGTCCGAGAAGGCGCAGTGGCTGCGCTTCCACACCCAGACCGCCGGGGTCTCGCTCACCGCCCAGCAGCCGTACAACAACGTCGTACGGACCGCCGTGGAGGCGCTGTCCGCCGTGCTCGGCGGCACCAACTCGCTGCACACCAACGCCCTGGACGAGACCCTCGCGCTGCCCAGCGAGCAGGCCGCCGAGATCGCCCTGCGCACCCAGCAGGTGCTGATGGAGGAGACCGGCATCCTCAACGTGGCCGATCCGCTGGGCGGGTCCTGGTACGTCGAGGCGCTCACCGACCGGATCGAGGCCGACGCCGAGAAGATCTTCGAGCAGATCAAGGAGCGCGGCCGCCGGGCCGTACCGGACGGGCGGCATCCGATCGGGCCGATCACCTCCGGCATCCTGCGCGGCATCGAGGACGGCTGGTTCACCGGGGAGATCGCCGAGTCCGCCTTCCTGTACCAGCGGGCGCTGGAGAAGGGCGACAAGAAGGTCGTCGGCGTCAACTGCCACCACGGCTCGGTCACCGGCGATCTGGAGATCCTGCGGGTCAGCCACGAGGTCGAGCGCGAGCAGGTACGGGAGCTGGGCACCCGACGGACCGGCCGGGACGAGGCCGGGGTCGCCGAGGGGTTGAAGGCGATGGTGGCGGCCGCGCGGGACGGCTCCAACATGATCGAGCCGATGCTGACGGCGGTGCGCGCCGAGGCGACGCTCGGCGAGATCTGCGACGCGCTGCGCGAGGAGTGGGGGATCTACACCGAGCCCGCCGGGTTCTGACCGCTCTCGCCCCGTTCACCGCCCGGGCCCCGTTCACCGCCCGGACCCCGCTCACCGCTCTCGGGGCGCGCCGCCGCGGCCAGCCCGTGCAGCAGCAGCGTCGAGAAGCCCTGGGCCCACTCCGTGTCCACGGGCTCCGCGCTGACCAGCAGCCGGTGCACCACCGAGCCCGCGATCACGTCGAAGATCAGGTCCGCGTTGCGGGCGGCCGTGCCCGGGTCCTCCTCGCGCGGGAGTTCGCCGCGCAGCTGCGCGCGCTCCCGGCCGATCAGCACCAGCCGCTTCTGCCGGTCCACGATCGCGGACCGGACCCGGGCCCCCAGCGCCTGGTCGTGGGTGGCCTCGGCGACCACGGCCATCAGCGCCGTCTTGGTCTCGGGCCGCTCCAGCAGCTCGGCGAAGCGCACCACGACGTTCTCGATGTCCGCCCGCAAACTGCCGCAGTCGGCCGACATCAGATGCTCGTCGAAGACCGCCGCCACCGCGTCCACGACCAGCTCGTTCTTGCCCGCCCAGCGGCGGTAGAGGGTCGTCTTGGCGACTCCGGCGCGGGCCGCCACGTCACTCATCGTGAGCTTTCCCCAGCCCAGCTCGACCAGCGCGGCACGCGTCGCGCCGAGGATGGCACGGTCGGCCTCGACGCTGCGGGGGCGCCCGGTGCGCCGGCTGGGCGGGCTCATGGCGCACGACCCTACTCGCAGGTAGACGCGGGTGTCCCGGCCAGTTACGCTACGGCTCGTAGCGTAAGACCGGCCTGTCCGCGCATCGGCCGACGCGCTTTTCCATTCACCGCGCCGAGAGGGGAGGATAGGACCATGCAGCCACGGAACATGTCCATGAGTGGAGTGGTCGACCTCGCCGCGGTGAAGGCGGCCGGGGAAGCGAAGCAGAAGGCGGAGAAGGCGCGGGCCGACGCGGCCCGTACCGGCGCGCCCGCGCCCACGCGTCTGGTCTTCGACGTCGATGAGGCGGGTTTTCAGCAGGAGGTCCTGCAGCGCTCCACCGAAGTGCCGGTCGTCATCGACTTCTGGGCCGAGTGGTGCGAGCCGTGCAAGCAGCTCGGTCCGATCCTGGAGAAGCTGGCCGGGGAGTACGCGGGGAAGTTCGTCCTCGCGAAGATCGACGTCGATGCCAACCAGATGCTCTTCCAGCAGTTCGGCGTGCAGGGGATCCCCGCGGTGTTCGCGGTGGTCGCCGGGCAGCCGGTGCCGCTGTTCCAGGGCGCGGCGCCGGAGGCGCAGATCCGCCAGGTGCTGGACCAGCTGGTGCAGGCCGCGGAGCAGCAGTTCGGCATCGTCGGCGCCCCGGCCGAGGCGGCGGGCGCGGAGGACGCGGAGCAGGAGGCCCCGGAGGCCCCGGCCGGTCCGTACGACAGCGCGCTGGCCGCGGCCCACGAGGCGCTGGACGCGGGTGACCTGGGCGGTGCCGTCCGCGCGTACCAGAACGTGCTGAACGACGACCCGGCCAACGCGGAGGCCAAGCTCGGCCTGGCCCAGGCCCAGTTGCTGGAGCGGGTGCAGGGTCTGGACGCGCAGCAGGTGCGCAAGGAGGCCGCCGAGCGCCCGGCGGACCCGGCGGCCCAGATCGCGGCGGCCGACCTGGATCTGGTGGGCGGTCATGTGGAGGACGCCTTCGGTCGCTTGGTCGACACGGTGCGGCGCACGGTGGGTGAGGACCGCGAGGCGGCCCGGCTCCATCTGCTCAGCCTGTTCGATGTGATCGGCGGTGACGATCCCCGAGTGGTCACGGCGCGTAGCGCGTTGGCGCGCGTCCTGTTCTGACCTCACGGGTCTCAAACGGAACAGCGGCCGCGCTTTACCAAAACTTGGTAAACGCGGCTGCTGTTACTGCCAGTAAGTGAGTGCTCGGACTTTGTCCGTTCTTGCCGTCAAATCTCCCCGTCTTTCCGGGTGTCGGGCGGCGACCCTGCGTGCCCGGCCTCGACCGACCCGCCGCTGATCGGTTATCGCGCCGTTACTCGCTAGTAACGAACCCCTTGTGTCGAAGCCGTGAATGGACCACGATCAGCCAAGCTCGGTCCATCCTCATCGAAGCCCGGCAACCGGTCGGCGCGGTGCTGCGGGTGGGTCCCCACCGAGCAGGCCGGCGGCAGTGGCGCCGGCCGTGGACAGGGGGGTCTCTGCCCAACAGGCAGGGCCTGTCCAGGAGGTTGCGCGAGAAGCGTGGCCAGTGGTTGTCGCTCGGGGGTGATCGCCGGTGTTTCGGCGGGTGCAGTTTCGCGCCTGTGAGACGTGGGCGCTCTCCTTCCCGAGGACGTAGCACTTCTCCCATCCCAGTCCTGGGCCGCGGCCCAGGTCCGGAGATGTACGTCCGAGAAGGAGGAAAGTCATGGAGTCCCTGGCTCGTGGCGGGACCAGATGGAAGCGGTTCGCCGTTGTCATGGTTCCGAGCGTTGCTGCCACGGCCGCGATCGGCGTCGCCCTGTCACAGGGTGCGCTCGCGGCCTCGTTCAACGTGTCCGGCCAGCAGTTCAAGGTCGCGGTCGACCGGCTCGACGGTACGGGCTTCGCCCAGTACGGCGCGATAGACACCCAGCACGGCGGGAAGAGCATCCCCGTCGCGGTGTCCGCGTTCAAGAGCGCCAAGCTCAAGGGTCTGTGCCAGTCGGTGGTCGTCCCGGTCCCGGTCTTCGGCGATGTGTCGCTGAAGCTGTCGGCCGGTAACGGCGCCAAGGTGGTCGAGGCGAAGAACCTCTTCATCGACCTTGACCAGCTGGACGCCGACGCGACGTTCCGCGGCATCGACATCGGTGTGGCCGCGGGCGACGCGAACAAGGGTCCCGGCATCAACAAGGGCGACAAGGCCCTTCCGGGCTCGTTCGCCCAGCAGGCCGATTCGGCGACGCTGACTGGTGTGAAGCAGACCGCATGGGCGACCAGTGCGGGCACGTTCAAGCTCTCCGGCCTTTCGATGAAGGTCAGCAAGGGCAAGAACGAGTGCTTCTGAGGCGCTGAGCTGGAAGGGTGGGGGGCCGCGGCGCTGCCCCTCACCCGGCAACGCCCAGAGGCGCCAAGGCGCCGCGCAGTTGAGTACCGCAGTAGAACGTGCGATCGCCGAGATCGCCAGCCCCAGGGAGCTGTTTTCAATGAGTGCCGAGTCGCCGGGGGCGCGTGACCGTATCAGCCATTGGCGGGAGGCCTTCCGGGCGTGGCGCTGGCAGCGCCCGTTCTGGGCGGGGCTGCTCACCACCTTGGCCGGGCTGCCGATCATGTACTTCCCGTACAACAGCCTGAACGCGGGCGGGTTCACGATCAACCTGTCCACCACCGCCGGATCCGCCTCGCTCATCATCGGCGTACTGCTGGTGATGCTGGGTCTGACCATGTGGTTCCAGCCCATGGTGCGGACGTTCGCCGGGGTCGCCTCGATCCTGCTCGGCCTGGTGTCGCTGCCCGTGTCCAACATCGGCGGCTTCCTGGTCGGATTCCTGCTCGCCCTCTTCGGCGGCGGCATGGGGGTCGCCTGGGCGCCGGGCGAGACTCCCGCGGCACAGCCGGCCGGGGGCCCGGGAACCGCGCCCAAGGACGGCGCTGACGATGGCGGTGTGCCGGAGCCGGCGGGGGCCGGACCCGCACCGGACCAGGAAGCCACGAATGGGAGGCACCGTGCGGGGTGAAGAGGAGCAGGCCGCGGACGGAAGTCCGCGCCGGGCGAGAACCGGACCGCGGCACGCGGCGCCGAGGAAGTCGATGCTCACTCGCCTTCAGGTGCCCGCGGGCAAAGCGATAGCGCTGGCCGCCATGCCGACGGCCGTACTCATGGGCATGGGGCTGACCCCGCAGCTCGCGTCGGCGAACACGCGGGCCGAGGACCGTTACAAGGCCGGGCCGTGTGTCTCCCAGCCGGACGAGGCCGACAAGGACGACGCCGAGGGCAAGAAGGGCTCGCCCGAGGACAAGGACAAGGACGGCGGCAAGGATTCGGACGCCAAGGACCCGGGCTCTGACGACAAGGGCTCCGAGGACCAGGGCGCTGAGGATTCCGGAGACCAGGACGGTACGTCCGGTTCCGCGCCGTCGAAGCCGACTCCGACCCCGAGCCCGTCCGGTTCGTCGGACTCCGGGGACGACGAGGAGTCCGGTGAGCCCAGCGCGTCGCCGAGCCCGTCGGAGTCCGAGAGCAAGAACCCGCTGGACCCGCTGGGTATCGGGGACAAGCTGCACGACATCTTCACCCCGGACGAGGCCGACAAGGCCGACGACGCCGACGACGCCGCCAAGAGCGACGACGCCTCGGCCGAGCCGAGCGCCACGCCCAGCCCGTCGCAGTCCTCCGCGACGCCCAGCCCCTCCCCGTCCACCGAGTCCACCGGGAAGAAGACCGACAACCCGGTCAAGGACACGGTGGACAAGGTCGGCGACGGTGTGAAGGACACCGTCGACAAGGCCGGGAAGGCCGCCGAGGACGCCAAGGACAAGGCCGACAAGGCCCTGCCGAAGCCCTCCGGTTCCCCGTCCGAGGGCGCGGACGACAGCGGCAAGGTGGGCTACCCCTGCCCCGAGTTCGACGCCGACGCGTACAAGAACGCGAAGGACGAGCCGACCGCCAGCCTGTTGCCCGACGACCCATGGGTCCTCAAGACCACGATGCTCTCCCTGCACGGACTGGACTACAAGGGCATCGTCGACGTCCGGACGCACAACGGCCAGTCGAAGAAGGTCCTCAAGTTCACCGCCGAGGGCGTGGACATCAAGGATCTGCACCAGCTGGTCAAGGGCCCGGGCGGGACCACCACCAACGTGGCGGCGCGCGAGGGTTCCACCTCGGAGTTCCGCAACGGCACGGTGACCATGTACACCGAGGAGCTGAAGGGCAACCTCCTGGGGATCATCCCGATCACCTTCAGCCCGAAGACCCCGCCGCCGGTGAACATCCCCGAGGTGTTCTTCACCGATGTGACGGTCACCCAGGCCGGACAGTTCGGTGGCGAACTGACCATCCCGGGAATGCACGTGTACACGACCGGGGAATAACCCCGGAAAACCACATACCTGTTCGGGAGCCGCAAGGCCCTCCTCGGAGGGCACCGCCCGCGGGCACCAGGCCGATCGCCCGGTGCTCGCGGGCGCGTTTGTCCGCGCCGGGCTCTATCATTACCTTGAGTGTTCGCGTGGACGCGCACCATGCCGCTTGGCGCGCGCCGGGGGAAAAACGGGGGGCAGCGGTGGAGAGCCATATTTCGGTCGACGGCCCGGAGCCGGACGAAAGCCTTGCGCAGCTCGCCGAGTGGCTGCGCGGTGAACCCGAACTGGCCGGGCGGGTGAAACCGAAGGCGGCACCGCCGCGCGAGGGCGAGATGGGGGCGGCCGCGGAGCTGCTCGTGGTCTCGCTGGGCGCGGGTGGCGCCCTCTCCGTCCTGGCGTCCTCGCTGCGGGCCTGGCTGTCCCAGCCGCGCCGCTCCGGCATCAAGGTCACGGTCCACCGGGCGGACGGCCAGCGGCTGGAGATCGACGCCCGGCATGTGACCAAGGATTCGGTCGAGGAGATTCTCCGGCAGGCGCTGCGCGCAGAAGAGGAATAGCCATGCGGTTGCCCGATTCCGAGCGTTCCCGGGCGGTCCTGATCGGCACAAGTCGCTATTCCGACCCGAACCTTCCGGACCTTCCCGCTGTCCGCGACACCATCCAGGATCTGGCCGCCGCTCTCACCGATCCCGCGTACGGAGCGGTCCCGGACCGGCATTGCACCGTACTGCTGGACGACGGCGACATTCAGCGGGTGGGCCGCGCCTTACGGGCGACGGCGGCCGAGGCGGAGGACCTGCTGCTGGTTCATTACGTCGGCCATGGCCTCATCGCGCCCCGGCGGCAGGACTTGTATCTGTCGCTGACCGACAGCGAATGGGAGGATCCCGAGTTCGACTCCCTGGAATACCGCAAGCTGCGCGATGTCGTCCTCGGCAGCCGCGCCACCTCGAAGGTCATCATCCTCGACTGCTGCTTCTCCGGCCGCGCGCTCAGCGGCACCATGGCCGGGCCGAAGGCCGCCGTGATGGGGCAGGTCGATGTGGAGGGCACGTATGTGATGGCGTCCTCCCAGGGCAACGAGGTCTCCCTGATCCAGGACGGCGAGAAGACCACGGCGTTCACCGGGCGGCTGATCCGGCTGCTGCGGGACGGTGTGACGGGCGGGCCCGAACTGCTCAGCATCGACGAGGTCTACCGGCGGCTCCAGGCCACCATGACCGCCGAGGGCCTGCCCGCACCCCTCCAGCGCGGCTCGCGGAACGCCGCCCTCCTCGCCCTCGCCCGCAACCGCGCCCACCGGATCCCCGACGACCCCGCCCGCCACGATGCCGCGGTGGCGCTGTGCGCGGCGGGCAAGTACGCGGAGGCGGCGGAGGCGTTCAGTGCCCTGCTGGAGGAGCAGAAGGCCCTGCTGGGCGCCGACCATGTGGCGACGCTGCGCACCCGTCAGTGGCTCGCGCACACCCGGGGCGGGGCCGGTGCGCCCGCGGAGTCGGTGGACCGGCTGTGGGAGATCCACGCCCGGCAGACCCGGCTGCTGGGCCCCGACCACCCGGACACCCTGCGCAGCCGCCAGTTCCTCGCCGTCAACCTGGGCGAGTCGGGGCGGCGGCCGGAGGCGATACGGATGCTGCGGCTGCTCCTCCTGGACCGGCGGCGGGTCCTGGGCACGGACGACGTGCAGACACTGCGCACCCGCCATGTCCTGGCCCACAACCTGGCCCTCACCGGCGAGCACGACGAGGCGGTGGCGCTGTTGCGCGAGCTGATCGCGGACCGGGAGCGGGTGCTGGGCCCGGACCATCCGCATACGCTGCGGGCTCACCAGCATCTGTCCGAAATCCTGGCTGGGGGTGAGTGATGTTCGAGCGGTTCACCGACCGGGCGCGGCGGGCGGTGGTGATAGCCCAGGAAGTGGCCCGGGAGTACAAGCACCACTACATCGGCACGGAGCACCTGCTGCTCGGTGTGCTCCGCGAAGACCAAGGCCCCGGTGCCGAGGTCCTGAAGAGCGTCGGGTTGTCCGCGGCCGGGGTGCGCGAGCAGGTGGAGCGGGCCCTCTCCCGGGGTACGGAGGCCAAGAGCGGGCACATCCCCTTCACCCCGGCGGCCCGGCAGGCGCTGGAGGACGCGCTCCGGGAATCCATCCAGCTCGGCATGAACTACATCGGTCCGGAGCACCTGTTGCTCGCCCTCATGCGGGAGCGGGACGGCATCGCATCCCGGGTCCTCGGGGCCTACGGCGTCCAGCTGGAGGCCATGCGGGAGAAGGTCCGCGATCCCGCCGCCAGGGGGGCCGCGCCCACCACCGCGCCCACCACCGCGCCCACCCAGGGGAACGAGTTCTTCGAGCGGTTCACCGACCGGGCGCGCCAGGCCCTGGTGGAGGGCCAGGAGGCCGCGCGGAAGCTCAGCCACAACCACCTGGGGACCGAGCACATCCTGCTGGGTCTCTTCCCGGCGGAGGGCGTCGCCGCCGCCGCGCTGCACAACCTCGGCATCTCGCATGACGCGGTCCGCGAGCGGCTGATCAGGACCGCCGGTTTCGGCACGAAGCCCCCGACCGGCTATATCCCGTTCACGCCGAGGGCCAAGAAGGCACTGGAGCTGGCCCTCCGGGACGCGCTGTCGCTCGGCCACAACTACATCGGTACGGAGCATCTGCTGCTGGGGCTGATGCGCGAGAGCGACGGGGACGGGGCGCAGCTGCTGCGCGCGTTCGCCACTCCGGAGCGGGTGCGGGCCGAGGTCATCCGCATTCTCACCACCCCCGAACCGGAACCGGAACCGGGCCCCGTACCGCCCCCGGAGTCACCGCCCGTGGTCGTCGGGCGCGAGCGGGAGATCCAGCGGGTCATGCAGATCCTGATGCGCAAGTCCCGTAGCAACGCCCTGCTGGTGGGGGAGGTGGGCACCGGGCGCACGTCGATCGTCTCGGGGCTGGCCGAGCGCATCGCCCGGGGCGACGTACCGGCGGCACTGGCCGAGGTGCGGCTGCTGGCCGTCGACGTCGCGAAGGTTACCCGGGAGACGGTGGGGGACCTGGACCGCACGGTGCTGTTCGTGGACAACGTGCGGGCGGGCGACATCGAAGCGCTGCGCGTGCTCGCGTGGCACAAGACGCGGATCATCGCCGTCACCGACCCGGAGACCTACGCGGCATTCCCGGAGATCGGCGAGTACTTCCAGACCGTTCCGGTGCACGAGCCCAGCCATGACGAGGCCGTCGGCATCCTCAAGCTGCTGCGCGGCGAGTACGAGGCCCACCACCAGGTCACCATCACCGACGACGCTCTCGACGCCGCCGTGCGCCTCTCCGCGCGGCACATCACCGACCGCGTGCTGCCCGGGAAGGCGGTGGAGGTCCTGGACGAGGCGGGGTCCAGGGTGCGGATGACGGACGGGGCGCAGACCGTGACCGCGCGGCACATCGCGGAGCTGTTCGCGGACCAGACCGCGAGCGAACCCGTCGTCGACGACCGCTACATCTGGGCCATGAGCTGAGCGGCCGGGCCCCGTGAAGGAGCCCGGCCGCCCGGTGGTTCACCGCTGGGTGGTTAGCGGCTCTCGCCGCCCATGTGGTGCACCCGGACCATGTTGGTGGTGCCGGGGACGCCGGGGGGCGAACCCGCCGTCATGATCATGATGTCGCCCGAGGAGTAGCGGCCCAGCTTCGACAGCTCGGCGTCCACGAGGTCCACCATCGCGTCGGTGTGCTCCACGTACGGCACCACGAAGGACTCCACGCCCCAGCTCAGCGACAGCTGGTTGCGGGTGTCGGGGTCCGTGGTGAAGGCCAGGATCGGCTGCTGGGCGCGGTAGCGGGAGAGCCGCCGCGCGGTGTCGCCGGACTGGGTGAAGGCGACGAGCGACTTGGCGCCCAGGAAGTCGGCGATCTCGCACGCCGCACGGGCCACCGAACCGCCCTGGGTACGCGGCTTCTTGCCGGGCACCAGCGGCTGGAGGCCGCGCGACAGCAGCTCCTCCTCGGCGGCCTGGACGATGCGGGACATCACCTTGACCGTCTCGATCGGGTACGAGCCGACCGACGACTCGGCGGAGAGCATGACCGCGTCCGCGCCGTCCAGGATCGCGTTGGCGACGTCGGACGCCTCGGCGCGGGTCGGCCGGGAGTTCTCGATCATCGACTCCATCATCTGGGTCGCGACGATCACCGGCTTGGCGTTGCGGCGGCACAGCTCGATCAGCCGCTTCTGCACCATCGGGACCTTCTCCAGCGGGTATTCCACCGCCAGGTCGCCGCGGGCCACCATGACGCCGTCGAACGCCGCGACGACGTCCGCCATGTTGGCGACCGCCTGCGGCTTCTCGACCTTGGCGATCACCGGCACCCGGCGGCCGACCTCGTCCATGATCCGGTGCACATCGCGGACGTCGGCCGCGTCCCGGACGAAGGACAGCGCGACCATGTCGCAGCCCATCGTCAGCGCGAACTTCAGGTCGTCGATGTCCTTCTCGGACAGCGCGGGCACGTTGACCGCGGCGCCCGGCAGGTTGATCCCCTTGTGGTCGGAGATCACCCCGCCCTCGATGACGATCGTCCGGACCCGGGGGCCCTCTACCGAGGTGACCCGCAGCTCGACGTTGCCGTCGTTGATCAGGATCTGGTCACCCTTGGAGACATCGCCGGGCAGCCCCTTGTAGGTGGTGCCGCAGATGGTCCGGTCGCCGTCGACGTCCTCGGTGGTGATGATGAACTCGTCCCCGCGGACCAGCTCCACCGGGCCGTCCGCGAAGGTCTCCAGCCGGATCTTGGGGCCCTGGAGGTCGGCGAGGACGCCGACCGCGCGCCCCGTCTCCTCGGACGCCTTGCGAACGCGGTGGTAGCGCTCCTCGTGCTCCGGGTGGCTTCCGTGGCTCATGTTGAAGCGGGCCACGTTCATCCCGGCCTCGATCAGCGACTTGAGCTGGTCGTAGGAGTCGACGGCGGGGCCCAGTGTGCAGACGATTTTGGAACGGCGCATGAGGCTGATCCTATCGGTTTGTTTCGGAGCGGAATATTTCAAGTCGAAGCCGAGCCGAAGGCTAGTCGCTGACCAGGTCGTACGTCTGGCTGGCGATCTCCAGCTCCTCGTCGGTCGGCACCACGGCCACCGCCACCCGGCTGGTCTCGGCGGAGATCAGCCGCGCCGCGGCGCCGCGCACGGCGTTGCGCACCGCGTCCACCTCGATGCCGAACGCGGGCAGATCGCGCAGCGCGGCCTCCCGCACCGCGGCCGAGTTCTCCCCGACTCCGGCCGTGAACGCGATGGCGTCCACCCGCCCCAGCACCGCGGTGTACGCGCCCACGTACTTCCGCAGCCGGTGGATGTAGATGTCGAACGCGAGCTGCGCGGCCGGATCGCCCTCGCCCATCCGGCGCCCGATCTCGCGCATGTCGTTGTCCCCGCACAGCCCGATCAGCCCGCTGCGCTTGTTCAGCAGGGTGTCGATCTCGTCCGTCGACATCTCGCCCACCCGGGACAGGTGGAAGATCGCCGCCGGGTCGAGGTCACCGGAGCGGGTACCCATCACCAGGCCTTCCAAGGGGGTCAGTCCCATGGAGGTGTCCACGCACACCCCGCCGCGCACGGCGGAGGCGCTGGCGCCGTTGCCCAGGTGCAGCACGATCGTGTTCAGCTCGGCGACGTCCTTGCCCAGCAGTTTCGCCGTCGCCCGGGAGACGAACGCGTGCGAGGTGCCGTGGAAGCCGTACCGCCGCACCCCGTACCGGTCGGCGGTCTCGGTGTCGATCGCGTACCGGGCCGCCGACTCCGGCATCGTGGAGTGGAACGCGGTGTCGAAGACCGCGACCTGCGGCAGGTCCGGGCGCAGCGACCGGGCCACCTTGATGCCGGTGACGTTCGCCGGGTTGTGCAGCGGGGCCAGCGGGACCAGCTTCTCGATCTCCTCGACCACCTCGTCGGTGATCAGGGTGGGTTCGGTGAACCGGGTGCCGCCGTGCACCACCCGGTGGCCGATCGCCGCCAGCTCGGGCGAGTCGAGGCCGAGGCCCTGCCCGGCCAGCTCCTCGGCGACCTGCTTGAGCGCGGCCGTGTGATCGGCCACCGGGCCGTTCCCGATCCGCTCCACCAGGCCGGAGGAGAGCCGGGCGCCGTCCGCCATGTCCAGCAGCTGGTACTTGACGGACGAGGAGCCGGAGTTGAGGACGAGGACGCGGGAGCCGTTCACGCGGTCTGCACTTTCTGTATCGGGGCCATCGGTACGTGGCGCGCCGGTGTCACCGGGGCGCCGGGGTGGTCGGAGTGGTCGGGGGCGTCTGGGACTGGGCCTGGATGGCGGTGATCGAGACGGTGTTCACGATGTCCTGCACCAGCGCCCCACGGGACAGGTCGTTGACCGGCTTGCGCAGACCCTGCAGCACCGGGCCGACCGCGACGGCGCCCGCCGAGCGCTGCACGGCCTTGTAGGTGTTGTTGCCGGTGTTGAGGTCCGGGAAGATCAGCACGGTGGCCTTGCCCGCCACCTCGGAGTCCGGCAGCTTGGTCGCCGCGACCGCCGCGTCCACCGCCGCGTCGTACTGGATCGGGCCCTCGACCAGCAGGTCCGGGCGGCGCTCGCGCACCAGCTCGGTCGCCTTGCGCACCTTGTCGACGTCCGCGCCGGAGCCGGAGGTGCCGGTGGAGTACGACAGCATCGCGATCCTCGGCTCCACCCCGAACTGGGCGGCCGTGGTCGCCGACTGGATGGCGATGTCGGCCAGCTGCTCGGCGTTGGGGTCCGGGTTGACCGCGCAGTCGCCGTACACCAGCACCCGGTCGGCCAGGCACATGAAGAAGACGGACGAGACGATGTGCGCGCCCGGCGCGGTCTTGATGATCTCGAACGCGGGCCGGATGGTGGCCGCGGTGGAGTGCACCGCGCCCGAGACCATGCCGTCGGCCAGGCCCTCCTGGACCATCAGCGTGCCGAAGTACGAGACGTCGGCCACCACGTCGTACGCCTCTTCGTAGGAGACGCCCTTGTGGGCGCGCAGCTTCGCGTAGCTCTCCGCGAAGCGGTCCCGCAGCGGCGAGGTCTCCGGGTCGACGATCTGCGCCTCGGCGAGCTGGATGCCCAGCTCGGCGGCGCGCTTGCGGACCGCGTCCTCGCCGCCCAGCAGTGTGAGGTCGCACACATCGCGGCGCAGCAGGACGTCGGCGGCGCGCAGCACCCGCTCCTCGGTGCCCTCGGGCAGCACCACCCGGCGGCGGCCGGACCGGGACCGCTCGATCAGCTCGTGCTCGAACATCATCGGGGTGACGCGGCCGGAGCGGGCCACCGCGACGCGGTCGGTCAGCGCGGCGGTGTCCACATGGCGCTCGAAGAGGCCGAGGGCGGTCTCGGCCTTGCGCGGCGCGCCCGCGTTCAGCTTGCCCTCGATGGCGAACAGCTCGGCCGCGGTGGGGAACGAGCCGCCCGCCACCGCCACCACCGGGGTGCCGGGGGCCAGCCGGGACGCCAGCGCCAGGATGTCGGGTCCTGGCCGCTCGTCCAGGGTGAGCAGCACTCCGGCGATGGCGGGGGAGCCCGCGCTGTGCGCGGCGAGCGCGCCGACGATCAGGTCCGCGCGGTCGCCGGGCGTCACGACCAGACAGCCCTCGGTGAGGGCGGGCAGGAAGGTGGGCAGCATGGCGCCGCCGAAGACGAAGCCCCGCACGTCCCGGGAGAGCCCGGCGTGGTCGCCGAGCAGCACGTCGGCGCCGAGGGTGCGCACGATCTGCGAGACGGTGGGCGCCGACAGCGCCCCGTCCTCGGGGAGTACGTAGCCGGGCACCGGGAGCCGGGCGGCGAGCCGCTCGGCGATCTCCGCGCGGTCGTCCGGCACGGCCCGGTTGACGGCGACGGCGACGACGTCGCAGCCCTGCGCCTCGTACGCGCGGTAGGCGTTGTGGGCCTCGGCGACGACGGCCTCGGCGTTCTGGTCCTGACCGCCCACGACCGTGATCACCGAGGCGCCGAACTCGTTCGCCAGCCGGGCGTTCAGCCCCAGCTCGTCCGGGAGGCTGGTGTCGGCGTAGTCGCTGCCCAGGACGAGGACGTACTCGAACTCGCGGGCCACCTCGTGGAAGCGGTCGACCAGCCGCGAGACCAGCTCGTCGGAGCCCTTCTCGGCCTGCAGGGCGGTCGCCTCCTCGTAGCTCATCCCGCTCGCCGAGGCGGGCGGCTGGCTGAGCCGGTAGCGGGCCCGCAGCAGATCGAAGAGGCGGTCGGGGTCGTCGTGCACCAGGGGACGGAAGACGCCGACCCGGTCGACATGGCGGGTCAGCAACTCCATGACCCCCAGCTCGACGACCTGGCGGCCGTCCCCCCGTTCGATCCCGGTCACGTACACGCTGCGCGTCACGCGTGCTCTCCGTTTCCTCGGCGTTTTCCTTACATGCATCCTTCGGACACAAATTGGCCGTTTTCGGTGGCCCAGTCCTCTTGACAATACCTTTGGCCATGGCTAGGGCGCTCAGCGGTATAGGGACACAGCATCACCCTGCCCATGAAACAATCGGACTGGCTCACATCTACCCGTAGGGAGCAGGAGACACAGCACGATGCGCATCGGAGTTCTCACCGCAGGCGGCGACTGCCCCGGCCTCAACGCTGTGATCCGGTCGGTGGTGCACCGCGCGGTCGCCGGCCACGGGGACGAGGTGATCGGCTTCGAAGACGGCTTCAAGGGACTCCTCGACGGCCGCCACCGCAAGCTGGACCTGGACGACGTGAGCGGCATCCTGGCCCGCGGCGGCACCATCCTCGGCTCCTCCCGCCTGGAGCGCGCCCGGCTGCGCGAGGCCTGTGAGACCTCCCGGGACCACGCCCGCGACTACGGCATAGATGTGCTGATCCCGATCGGCGGCGAGGGCACCCTGACCGCCGCCCGCATGCTGTCGGACGCGGGGCTGCCGATCGTCGGCGTCCCCAAGACCATCGACAACGACATCTCCTCCACCGACCGCACCTTCGGCTTCGACACCGCCGTCGGCGTCGCCACCGAGGCCATGGACCGCCTCAAGACCACCGCCGAGTCGCACCAGCGGGTCATGGTCGTCGAGGTCATGGGGCGGCACGCGGGCTGGATCGCCCTGGAGTCCGGCATGGCGGGCGGCGCCCACGGCATCTGCCTCCCGGAGCGCCCCTTCGAGGTCGACGGGCTGGTCAAGATGGTCGAGGAGCGCTTCTCGCGCGGCAAGAAGTTCGCCGTGATCTGCGTCGCCGAGGGCGCGCACCCCGCCGAGGGCGCGATGGACTACCAGAAGGGCGCGATCGACCAGTACGGGCACGAGCGGTTCGCCGGGATCGGCAACCGGCTCGCGGCCGAGCTGGAGCGGCGGCTCGGCAAGGAGGCCCGCCCGGTCATCCTCGGCCACGTCCAGCGCGGCGGCACGCCCACCGCGTACGACCGCGTCCTGGCCACCCGCTTCGGCTGGCACGCCGTCGAGGCCGCCCACCGCGGCGACTTCGGCATGATGACGGCGCTGCGCGGCACCGACATCGCCATGGTGCCGATCGCCGAGGCGGTCACCGAGCTGAAGACCGTCCCGGCCCACCGCATGGACGAGGCCGAGTCCGTTTTCTAAAGGCAGCTCCTGTACGGTCCCCGCCTGATCCGCGGGGACGGAGACGATCAGGGGGGGCGAGGGAGACCGGCGGGATGGGCGGGTTAACGGACCGTGTGTGGCTGCGCTACGCGCTCCTCTTCGTACTGATCACGGCACTGGTCACCGGTGCCGTCATCGCGATCGGCAGCCAGGGCGGCGGCCATCTCGCCGCCAACCGCGGCCAGTTACGGAAGGCCTGCGACGGCGCCCTGCCGTACGACGACCTCCAGCGGCTGGTGCGCGACGCCCGCCCCGGTGAGCTGCGCCAGCACGGCACCATGCTCGCCCCCGGCCAGGAGAGCCGCTCCCTGCTCGACTGCTCGCTCTCCTGGGGCGGCGGCAACGGCGTCACCGTCCACGCCGAGGCGCTGGTCTCGGACGTGCCCCAGGGCATGGAGACCCGCGAGATCCTGCACCCGGGCCCCGGCGCCGCCTTCACGGCGCCCGGCACCACCGGCCGGTACGGTGCGCGCGGCGCCTGGCTGGTCGCCGACTGCCAGGGCGGGCTGGGCGGCCGGGTCCGGCCGACGACCGATCTGTACGTCACGGCCAAGGTCCGCGACGGAAGCGCCGGGGCGGCGGGCGGCGCCGAACGTACGACCGCGCTCACCGGATTCCGTACCGCCGTCCACGTCGCCAACACCATCACCCGGGCGCAGCGCTGCGGCGGCCCGTCGCTGGACCCGCCGACCCAGGTCGTGGCCATGGCCGGTGAGCAGGGCGGGGACGGTCCCGCGTCGCGGAGCTGCGACTGGATCAGCCCGTCCTCGGTGCCGGGGCTCAGGCCCGGAGCGTGGGCCACGCGCGGCGACGCCCAGGACTCCACCTCCCTGAGCGCCTGCACCGGCGACTGGGACCCGGACGCCCGGCCCAACACGGGCGTGACGCCGCAGGAGTGGCAGATCACCGGCGTCGAGGCGGCCAGTTGGGCGGGGATCCTGGGCCGGTCCGCGTACGACTCGTACGAGCGCGAGGGCCATGTGCCCGGCTGGGGCGCGGGCGAGGAGAACCGGCTCGTGAACGCCGGACCCGAGAAGACGGACGCGGCGGACCAGGAGAAGACGGACGCGGCGGACCAAGCGAAGACGGACGCGGCGGATCAGGTGGACCGTGTCCCCTCCTACCTCACCCATCCCCAACTCGCCCTGTGGGCAAGGTCGGTGTGCGGCGGCCGGGTCACCTACCACCGGGTCTCCGTCCTGCCCCGGCTGCGCATACCCGACGGCGAGACGGTCCCGCTCGGCCCCGCGCGGCGCGCCGCGCTCTCCGAGACCGCGCACACCCTGCTCTCCCGCTACCTCGGCGCCGAGGACGGCTGGCCGAAGACGGCGGGCTGCCACGCCACCAAGGTGCTCGGAGAGGTGGAGGAATGGCACTGACGACCGGGCCGCGCTCGCCGTTCACCCAGCTGGTCACCCGGCGGCAGGTGCGGGGCATCACGGCCGCCGCCATCGTCCTGGCCGTCCTCACCGGCCTGGTCGCCTGGTTCGCGGGCAGCGACGACCGGGCGCTCGACGAGGCGTGCGGCGGGGCGCTCGCGGCGGACGAGGTCCGTACGGTGCTCGGCGACCGCGAGATGGACGTCACCAGCAGCGCCCAAGGCACCTTCGGCACCGGCCGCGACACCTCCCTGGCCGTGCGCTGCGAGGCGATCGCCGAGGGCCGGGGCCGGGTGCGCGTCACCATCGCCGGGGCACCCCGCCCCCGCGCCGAGTACGGCACCGGCGAGCTGCCCACCGCCGTACCCGCCCACGACACCCTCCCCGTCCCGATCGGGCACGGCTGGTCCGGCGTCCTCGCCACCGACAACGCCCGCCAGGGCGACCCCGGCGACGGCAAGGCCACCGCGGCCGTGCTGCTCGACTGCGCCCGGGGCGGCCGCAGTCTGCTGATCACCGTCGAGACCGCGCTCGGCGGCACCACCCTGGACGACCCCGCCACCCGCCCCTCCTTCGTCCGCACCGCCACCGCCACCGCCCGGCGGGCCGACGACCGCTGGGGCTGCGGCGCCCGGCTGGGCACCCCGGTCCGCAGCGTGGGCCTGCCGGTGAACAAGGACGAGTACGAACCGCTGCTCGGCGCCACCGGCACCTGCGCGGCCGTCCCCACCGCCGCCCGCTCCGCCGTCTCCACGGCCCGCGAGACCGCCAGGGCCCGCGCCCCGCGCGAGATCTGCGCCCTCGGCGCCCGCGACGGCGCGCCCCGCTACCGGCTCGACGCGTACTACGGGCCCTACGCGGAGGACGCCCGCGCCCAGTACACCCGCAACGACGGCGAGGGCGTGACCCCCGCCGAGAAGCCCGCCGGGCGGCTCGGCCAGAGCGCGTACTGGGCCGGTGCCAACTGCCCCGGCGGCGCCCCGCGCGCCCTGTATCTGATCCGCGCCGACGACGCCGACGGCGAGGCCCGCGCCCGCCCCGACCTCGGCTACGAACGCGCGGCGCTGTCCGCGTTCGCCGCCCGCTCGGCCGAAGACCACGGCTGCGCGGCGCCGAAGACTCCCTGACGAAGGGTCATCCCTTCACCGCCCCGCCGAGCGTGAAGCCGCCGCCCAGCCGCCGGGAGATGAGCACGTACAGCAGCACCACCGGGGTCGAGTAGAGGATCGAGAACGCGGCGAGCTGCCCGTAGACGATCTGCCCGTGGTTGCCGAAGAAGGTGAAGATGGAGACGGACGCCGGGAGTTGTTCGGGGGAGAGCAGCAGCATGAAGGGGACGAAGAAGTTGCCCCACATCATGATGAAGCTGTAGATCGTCACGACCGTGATGCCCGGCCCCATCAGCGGCAGGATGACCCGCGCCAGGCCCTGCGCCCAGGACGCGCCGTCCGTCCAGGCCGCCTCCTCCAGGATCACCGGCACGCCGTCCATGAAGTTCTTCATCAGCCAGATCGCGAAGGGGAGTTGCGAGGCGGCGAGGAAGAGCGCGGTGCCGGACATGGTGTCGATCAGGTCGACCTGGACGAAGAGCCCGTAGACCGGGACCATGATCGCGGTGATCGGCAGACAGGTCGTGAACAGCACGGTCATCAGATACGGCCGCACCACGCCCGACCGGAACCGGGACAGCGGATACGCGGCGAGCGCCGCGCACGCGACGGTCAGCGCGGTGGCGCTGCCGCACAGCAGCAGGCTGTTGAGCATCGGCGTGAACGTGATCTCGTCCGTCCACACCGCCGAGAAGTTGTCGAGCGTCGGGCTGCCGGGCGCCGACACCCGTAACGTCGCCTCGCCGTCGACCGAGGCGAGCAGCAGCCAGGCCAGCGGGAGGACGAAGGCCGCCGCGACGGCGAGCAGCGCGGCGTCGGCCGCCAGGCGGCGGCGTGAGAGCACGGACACCGGTCCATGAAACCGTTCGCCCGGCCGGGAGGGGAAGACGGAGGTGCCACCGAAAACCCCCACCCGGCCTGTCGTTCTATTGCGCCGCCGCTGCCGGCTGCCCGGGGAGGGACGCGGGCACGTCCACCGGCTGGTCGCCCCGCAGCTGCTCGAACAGCCGCTTCGCCTGCGCGTCGTCCCACTGCACGGCGCTGCCCTTGGAGGTGCGCAGATTGGTGTTGGACACCGGGACGTTGAGCCGCTTGCCGTTGCCGGACGTCGCGCCCTTCATCGCCTGGAACAGCGACATCAGCTTCTGCAGGTTCATCTGCTTGTCCACGATGAGCGTGTCCAGACCCGCGCTGACGGTCGGGAACGCCGCGAAGGGGTTGGCCAGCACGCCCGGGGTGGCGGCCTTCTCCGCGAGGGCGGCCAGGAACTTCTGCTGGTTCTGGGTGCGCCCCAGGTCGCCGTTGGCCTCCTGCTTGCGCTGCCGTACGAAGGAGAGCGCCTTGCCGCCGTCGAGCACCTGGCAGCCCTTCTTGAGGTCCAGGCCGGACTTCTCGTCCTTGATGTCGCGGTCCACGCACATCCGTACGCCGCCGACCGCGTCCACGATGTCCACGAAGCCGCCGAAGCCGATCTCCGCGTAGTGGTTGATGTGCAGCCCGGTGTTGCGCTCGATGGTCTGGACGAGCAGATCGGGACCGCCCCGCGAATAGGCCGCGTTGAGCTTGTTCTGCTCCTCGCCGTAGCGCTTGCCGGTCTCGGGACGTACGTACGAGGGGACCCGCACCCAGGAGTCGCGCGGCAGGCTCAGCATCGTGGTGCCGTTGGCGCCGGTGTGCAGCACCATCATCGAGTCGGTACGGCCGCCCTCGGCCGAGCCGGTACGGAGCGTCTGCTTGGCCTCGGCGGACAGGCCCGCGCGGCTGTCGGAGCCCACGATGAGGTAGTTGGTGCCCTTGCCGAGCGGCGGGCGGTTCGCCGCCTTGTTGAGGTCGACCTCGCGGTTCATCTGGGTGTCGACCCAGATGTAGGCGCTGCCGGAGGCGACGAGCAGCGACGAGACCATGACGACCGCGAGGCGGGTGACCTTGCGGCGGCGGCTGAGCGGTTCTCTGGGCGCGCGCCGCCGCAGCACGGGCGGCTCGGGGTCGTCCTCGTACGGGGGCCGCTGGGCGGGCGGCGTCCGGGGCGCGGGCGGTGTCGGTCGCGCGGGGGTGTCCGGGCGCCACAGCCCGGCGTCGGTCCGGACCGGCTGGGTGAGGCCCGGGATCGACTGGGTGGCTCCCGGCCCCCGCTGTCCGGCGCGCGGCATCGGCGGCGTGATGCCCGGGACTTGCTGGGTGGCCCCCGGGCCCGGCGCGGCGAGGCCCGGCACCTGCTGGGTGGCCCCCGGGCCCGGCGGGGCGGCGCCCCGGCCCTGCGGCGCGAGGCCCGGAACCTGCTGCGTCGCCCCCAGGCCCGGCCCGGGTGCGCCCGGGGTCGGTGGCGGCGGAGGCGGTGGCGCCGGAGAGGGCGGCACGACGGGGAACGACTCGGTCGGCGCGTTGGCCGTCTCCCGCGCCCACGCGCCCTGCCCCGGCTCGCCCGGTCCTCCTGGCTCGCCCGGCCCTCCCGGCTCGCCCGGTCCTCTGGTCTCCCGCGTGGGCTGCTGCTGGAGGTACGCCGCCGTGCCCCGCTGCGGCTGCTCGTCCGGGGTGATGTGGCTCGGTGGCATCCCGCCGCCGTGCCCGTTCGCGTCTGCCCGCCCGTCCCGCCGGTCACTCATGGGGGCAGCCTCCCTTCGCATGGAAACGTCCGTATGCCTGCTGACTACTGATACGGTCGCGGGCGCCCGTTATCTCGATGTCAGGCTCTGGTATGCGGGCGCTGTGCCGAGCGTCTCCCCGGCCGTCCCCGAACGCTGGATCCGGTGCCACTTCAGCCGGGCGCCGAGCAGCAGGGCGACCACGGACTGGATGACCACCAGATACATCAACTGCCGGTAGGCGAAGAGCTGGAAGGGCAGGGACCACAGAGTCCGCATCCGCTCCCCGTCCAGCCGCAGCGCGTACCCGGCGCACACCACCTGGATGGCGAGGTACGTCAGCCACACCCCGGCCGACTCGGTGGGGTTCTGGAAGAGGATCCCGTACAGCGCGAACAGGTCGATCACGGGCGCGAGCAGCGGCAACACGACCTGGAACAGCGCGAGATACGTCAGCCCCCGGCGGCCGAAGCGCCCGTCCGAGCCCCGCGCGACGACCGCGCGCCGGTGCTTCCACATGGCCTGCAGGGTGCCGTAGCCCCAGCGGTAGCGCTGCCGCCACAGCTGGCGCAGCGAGGTGGGCACCTCGGTCCAGGCGACGGCCGTCTCCTCGTACACCACGCGCCAACCGGCCCGCCACAGGGCCATGGTGAGGTCGGTGTCCTCGGCGAGGGTGTCCTCGCTGACGCCGCCGACCTCCTCCAGCGCCTCCCGCCGGAACGCGCCGATGGCGCCGGGGACGGTCGGCATGCACTCCAGCACCTCGAACATCCGGCGGTCGAGGTTGAACCCGAAGACGTATTCCAGGTGCTGCCATCTGCCGAGCAGGCTGCGCCGGTTGCCGACCTTGGTGTTCCCGCTCACCGCGCCGATCTCCGGCTGGGCGAGCGGCTGGATGAGCTGGCGGATGGCGTCCGGTTCGAAGACGGTGTCGGCGTCGACCATGACGACGATGTCGTGCTTGGCGTGCGCCAGGCCGGTGTTGAGCGCGGTCGGCTTGCCCGAGTTGGGCTGACGGATCACCAGCACCCGGGAGTCGTTGCTCGCGGCGGCGATCTCGGCCGTACGGTCCGTCGACCCGTCGTCGATCACGATGACCTGGAGCTTCTGGTGGGTGGAGGCCAGCAGCGAGCGGATGGTGCCCTCGATGCCCGCCTCCTCGTTGTACGCGGGCACCAGCACCGTCACCGGCTCGTTCACCACCGGGGGCGGCGGGTCGCCCGGCCGGTAGCGGGTGATCCGCCGGACATGGGCGCGGGCGAACACGACGAGCAGCACCAGCCGCAGCACGCCCAGCGCGCCCGCGATGCCCAGCACCCACGTCATGATGGTCACGAAGGCGCGGCCGATCGCCGCGAGCCAGATCAGGGCGTTGCCCTGCCAGCGCTCCAGGGCGGACGACCGGGTCTCCACCGGAGGCACCCCGAGCCCGCCGGTGACGGTGGTGAACCGCTGCACCCGCGGGTTCTTCAGCAGCTTCGCGGTCTCCTGGTACGCGGTGTCCGTCTGCGACAGCTGCCGGATCAGCCCCTGCGAGGGCGCCTTCGACGGCTTGTCGGCGGCGACCAGCGCGTACCCCTTCGCGGCGACCTTGCGCGCCGCCTGCCACTCGACGCCGCACAGCGTCTCCACGTCGGTGGTCAGCGGCATCCGTATCAGCCGCGGTTCGGCGCCCACGGTGCCCGCGAGCGCCGACTCGGTGAGCGACAGCTCCATCGAGGAGCGGACGGAGGAGGCGGTGCCCATGTCGGCGCCGGTGTAGGTGTTCGACCCGATCTCATGGCCCTCGGCCCTGATCCGCCGCACCAGATCCGGCCACCGGGCCGCCTTGGCGCCGTTGAGGAAGAACGTCGCGCGCGCCTTGTTCTGGCGCAGCAGGTCGAGGATGCGCGGCGTCCACTCCGGGTCGGGCCCGCCGTCGTAGGTGAGCGCCACCGTCCCCGGCGGCATGCTCACCGTCTTCACCTGGCCGTTGTTGATCTGCACCACCGGGCCGCCGCCGACGATGTCCTTCGGCACCGGGGTGGTGCACGCGGGCCGCGACTTCGCGGCGTCGACCTCGTGGGTGGTCCAGCCCTGGAACATCAGCAGGCCGAACATGAGCGGGAGGCTGAGGGAAAGCAGCAGCCAGTGCGCGCGCGGGTCACGGGACCGCTTGTGTCGGCCTCCTCGGATCGGGTGGCTCATCGGCTGGATCGTCCCCCAGGGTCAGGGTCGCATGAGCCACGGCCGCCGTGGCACGTCTTCGGTCGGTGGTCGGGCCGCCCCACGCGGCTCGGACGGTCTCACCGTAATGACGAGCGATCAGCGCCCACGCCGAACCGGCGGCAACGGATAAGAATCCCCCGACGCCGCCCTCCGGGACGGTCCGATCCCGTATCGTCTGTCGGCGGCCGAGACGACAGCCGAGACGACAACGGTCCGCCGACAGAGTCGGCGGACCGTCATGCGCGCGATCGGGGTCAGGCGACGGCTGTGCCGGTCGCCTTGTGGGCGGTGTTGTCCCCCCAGTATTCGTAGACCACGATGCCGACGGCCGTGTCCTCCAGGAAGAAGTTGCCCTGAATGGATTCGCAGCGTCCGTTGTTGGAGGGGTCGGACTTGAAGATCCACACCGAGCCGGAGCCGTCCCGACCGCTGACCTCGACCCTGACCCCGCGGCCGTCGGACCTGTTGTCGCACACGGTGATCTTTTCCACGCCGGGCTGACCGTTCAGGTCGGCGTCGAAGAAGGCGGCGCCGCTCTGATTGCTGGTGTAGATCCAGCCGCTGTTCTTCGACGCCTGTGCCTGGGGGGCGAGGCCCATCGTTGCTATCACCGCGATGCCGGCCACGATCGAGGCCTTACGTAAAGCTCGCATGGTTCCCTCCCGTTACGGCCGCCCCTTCAGTCGGGGCGCGCCAGCGAGTCACTTTATGGAGCGGTTTCCCCAAGGGCAAGATTATTTTTCCCAACTTGGGCGACAGAGCGGCTAGTTCGGGCAAGACCCCCCTCGCGATCACTTCCTGGGATCAGCGGCGCAGGGCCGTCTCCTGACGCATATGGGACAGCTTCTCGGGGTTGCGCACCGCGTAGAGCCCGGTGATGAGGCCGTCGTCGATGCGCACCGCCAGGACGGTGTCGACCGCTCCGTCCTGCTGGAGGACCAGCGCCGGATGGCCGTTGACCTGCGCGGGCCGCAGCGTTCCCACGGTGGCCATCCGGCCCAGCCCGGCGGCCAGCAGACGGCCCACCTTGTCGGCGCCCACGATGGGCCGTGGGACGGCCTGCTTGATGCCGCCGCCGTCGCCCAGGAAGACGACATCCGGCGCGAGGATGTCCAACAGGCCCTGCAGATCGCCCGTTTCGGCCGCCCGCTGGAACGCGTCGAGCGCGTCCCGGGACTCGGCCGGGGACACGGCCCCGCGCGGGCGGCGCGCCGCGACGTGCGCCCGGGCCCGGTGCGCGATCTGGCGGACGGCGGCCGCGCTCTTGCCGACGGCGTCGGCGATCTCGTCGTACCCGAGGTCGAACACCTCGCGCAGCACGAACACCGCCCGCTCGGTCGGCGCCAGCGTCTCCAGCACCAGCATCATCGCCATCGACACGCTTTCGGCCAGCTCGACGTCCTCGGCCACGTCCGGGGCGGTCAGCAGCGGTTCGGGCAGCCAGGGGCCGACGTACGACTCCTTGCGGCGGCCCAGCGTACGGAGGCGGCTCAGCGCCTGGCGCGTGGTGATCCGTACCAGGTACGCCCGCTGGTCCCGCACCGCGCCGAGGTCGACCCCGGACCAGCGCAGCCAGGTCTCCTGCAGGACGTCCTCCGCGTCGGCGGCCGAGCCGAGCATCTCGTAGGCGACCGTGAACAGCAGATTGCGATGGGCGACGAACGCCTCGGTCGCCGTGTCTGTGCCCTCGGAGTGCTGCTCACTCTTCACCGGCTGCTCCCGCCTGCTCGCTCTCGACGATGCCACGCGCACAAGACGCCGCTCCCCGTACTTCTGTGACACCCCCGGGCGGTGGCGCACGTCACACGGCCTACCCGTCACAGGGAGCGGGGCTGCGGCATCTCATGTTCGTCCCGTACGACACGACGAGAGGTCCACACCATGGAAACCCGACTCAACCTGTTCGAGAACACCTTCGGCGCCACCTTCGCCAGGCGGTTCGCGGGGGCCGGACTGCTGATCCACCAGTCGTCGCTGCCGAAGTCCACCCAGGAGCTGGTGTCGCTGCGCGCCAGCCAGATCAACGGCTGCGGCTGGTGCGTCGACATGCACATCAAGGAGGCGGCGGCCGCCGGAGAGACCGCGGTCCGGCTGGGTCTGGTCGCCGTCTGGCGCGAGTCGACCGTCTTCACCGACGCCGAGCAGGCCGCGCTGGCCCTCGCCGAAGAGGGCACCCGGCTCGCCGACGCCTACGACGGGGTGTCCGACGAGACCTGGGCGCGGGTGCGGGAGCACTACGACGACGACCAGATCGCCGCGCTGGTCTCGCTGGTCGCCCTGATCAACGCGGCCAACCGGCTGGCGGTGATCGTGCACCAGCGGGGCGGCTCGTACGAGGCGGGCATGTTCGCCGCCGCGACCAGCTGACGGGGTTCTGCTCAGGCAGGCAGGGGCTTGCCCAGCATGGTGCAGACGGCGGTGTCCACCACGGCCTTGTTGGCGGTGGCGGCCTTCGCCTCCTTGTTGCCGAAGTTGGTGGTGGTCAGGACCGCGACACTGCGGCGGCCGCTCGTATCGGTGTAGACCTCGCTGGAGTAGCCGGGCTCGCCACCGGTGTGGCCCCAGACGGTGCCGCAGGGGCTGTCCACCTTCATCAGCCCCAGTCCGTAGCCGCCGCCCTCCTCCGGCGCGGTGACCATCGTCCGCATCTGCTCCAGCTGGGCCTCGGGCAGGAGCTTGCCGGACATCAGCGCGGTCTGGAACCGCTGCCAGTCCCGCGCGGTGGAGACCATGCCGCCCGCCGCCCACGCCCAGCTCGGGTCGAGGTCGGTGGTGTCGACGTTGTCGTACGGCCGCTCGGGCCCGGCGAACCCGGTGCCCTCGGGCAGTTCCACCGCCGGGGCGAGGATGCGCCGCAGCCGTTCGGAGCCCGGCTCGTACCCGGTCGCGTGCGTCGTCCCCGCGCCGAAACCGGCGTCGCTGGCCAGGAAGGAGTCGTTCATCGCCAGCGGCCCCGTGATCCGCCGCTCGATCAGCCGGGCCAGGCTCTCCCCGGTGGCCTTCTCCAGGATCAGCCCGAGGGCCGCGTAGTTGGCGTTGCTGTACGCGTACTTCTCGCCGGGAGCGGACGGGGGCTCCTGCGGCGGGGTGATCGCGAGCAGCTCCCCGGGCCGCCACGCGCGCGGCTTCTGCCCGGTCAGGGTGGGCAGGAACTCCGGTGTCAGCAGATAGTCGCCCAGCCCGCTGGTGTGGTTGAGCAGCATCTTCACCGTGATGTCCCGCCCACCCCCGACCGCCCCCGGCAGCCACTTCTCCACCGGATCGGCCAGCTCGACCTCGCCCTCGGCGACCAGCTGGAGGATGAGGGTCGCGACGACCGTCTTGGTGTTGGACGCCATCCGGAACCGGTCGTTCACGGCCAGCCGGTGATCGGCCCTGGCCCAGTCGGTCTGCCGCGCGATCTCCACGGGCTTCCCGCTGCCCCGGTCCACGCGGACGATCACGCCTAGGGACCCGGTGTCCGCCGCGGTCTGCGCAAGCTCCCCCAACCGCCCGTCGGCCGGTGCCGCCACCCTCGTACCCGCATCCGCGTCCGCATCCGCATCCGCGTCCGCTTGCGCCGCTCGCGAGCAGCCGCCGAGTAACCCGCCGACCCCGGTCACCAACGTCAGCGCGAGCACCCCACGCAGGATCCGGCGGCCCGATGCCCTGTACGACGACACAGTCGTCCTCCCTCGCAGCTCTCGCCTGCTTGCCGATGGCGGTGCCGCCCATCCTTCTCCGCGAGAGATCACGAGACGATCCGGCCACCCCTCCGGATCACCGGGGGTTATCCCCCTGCCGTCCTGCCTCGCCATCACGCTGACGGGGCCCGCACTGATGCGTTCACGCCCCGCCACGGACGGATCCATCGGCCTCGCTGCTCGTTGAAGCGACGGAAGTAGCCGCGCTACCGCGCTGAAAGGCCGTTGATGGACACCCGCACGATCCGCCGCACGAGCGTCACCCTTCCCGCCCTCGATGAGCCGGGCCGCTACCTCTCAGCCGTCACCTCGCTGGAGGGCGGCCGCGGCCGGATGGGGCGAGTAACCGGGTGGTCATGCAGGCGTCTGCGAAGGTGCTGTGCAGGCATCGGCGATTGCGGCGGTGTCCCAGTAGAAAGGACGGACCTCGGCGATGCGCCCGTCCCTGAACTCGATCGTCTGCAGGATGGGGAAGGTGAGCTTCCGGCCGGTCGCACGTGCGCTCGCACTGACCTGGGTGAGCACCACCGTGGTCTCGCCGGTGGCGAGGAACTCCTGCTTCACCATCTCGAACGACTTCCACGTCCGGCTCATCGCGAGGAAGAACTGTTCCATGCCCGCATGCCCACGCCAGGTGCCCCCGAAGGGCAGGGCATCGGCCTGGTGAAGGACGACATCGGGAGCGAAGAACGGAGCGAGAAGATCGAACGAGGCCTCACCTGGACCACCGGCCGCCAGGTACTCCGCTTCGGCCGCGTACATGAGGGTGAGCAGGGCCACCGAGTCCGCTTTGAACGAATCAGTCATGCCCGCAAGGATCCATCGACCTCATCAAGGATCGCTGGCGGAAATCAGACGTCGCGATCTTGCCGCAGCGGCCCGTTCACCAGATGTCGGGGGTCGGGATCGCCCGGGTGAAGTCTCCGGCCCGCAGCGCCTCGGTGGGGATCGACCAGTGCATCCAGCCGCCGTCGCCGCCGATGTACCAGTCGTCCCGGCCGGACAGCTGGAGTAGGTGGTGGTAGCGGTTCGGGTCTTCGCCGTCCGGCAGGAACGGGGAGCTGCCGGTGGGGAATTCGGGTCGGCCGAAGGCGATGTCCTCGGAGTCGAGCGCGCCCGGCCGCTCCGACCACTCGGTCAGCAGGCCCTCCAGGTACATGGCGGGCATGGCCCGCGCCATGTCGTCGGCGTCGGGCCCCAGATCGAGGGCGTCCCAGGCGGGATCAAAGCTGTCGGGAAAGGCGAACCCGGCCGCCGCCGCCCACGGCACCGGCTCGAAGACGCTCGCCCGGGCGGGCGGTGGCGTCTCGACGGCGTGCGCGGAGCGGGCCGCGACCACCCGCCCCACCTGCGGGTCGGTGCAGTCGTACTTCAGCGACAGCTCCATGGCGGCGGGGTCGGCGTCCTCGGAGTCGCTGTCGAGGGCGAAGAAGTTGAGCAGCCCCGTCCCGGCCGGGAGGACCCCGTCCAGCCACGGAGCGAGGGCGTCGGTATCGAGGACGGCGAGCAGGCTCAGCGGAAGCCCGTCGCAGGTCGGCCAGCCCGTGCCGGGTTCGAGCACCGCCCGCCCCCCGAACCGGCTGCACCCGGCGGCCTGCCCCGGCCCGGCTTCGGCGAGCGCGAAGCCCGGCCGGGCGAGGCGGACGAAGCGGTCCGCGAGGTCCGCGCCGAGACGTTCGGCGCAGAAGTCGCGCAGGGCGGTGAGCGTGGCGTTCGGATCCATGCGGGGATTCAAGCAGCCCAGTGTGACACGGGTGCTGTCGGTCTACTCGTCGAGATAGAGCAGCGCGGTGATCGTCTTCTTGCATACGTCGCAGTGCATTGGGGCCTCGATGCTGGCGAGGTCGCACTCGATGGACGTGATGCGGTCCACCACGCCGGTGGTGACCTCGTGGAGCCACGCTTCGTTCCACCGCTGGGTGTTCTCCTGGAGCCGCGAGACGTATCCCCGCGTCATCTCGTAGAACGACCGGACGCCGTGCTCCTTCATGTAGCCCCAGTTGAACTCAAGGCTGCGGAGCACCACGGGGAACGGGTGGAGCGCCTGAGTCCGGCCCCACGTCTCCAGCACGTCCTGGACATCCAGCCTGCTGGCCCGCTCGTCCAGGACCTGCCACATCCCGGAGGCGTCATAGTCGCTGAGCACCTGGTCCAGGATGCCCGCGCACCGCTGAAGGTTCGTCTTCTTCGCCTGGAAGACACGCGTGGCCTCCGCGCGCGTCCCATCTGCGGGTTCCTTGCGTGCCTTGGTGATGGCCCGGGTCAGTTCGGTGCTGAGGGCTGCCTCGTCGCACAGGGAGTCCCCGAAGCTGAGCCAGGGTCCGGGAACCCCCGCTCGGCAGTGGTCCGGAAGATCCGATCGCCTTGCGTTCCCATCCACTTCCTCCTTGGAACAAGTCGGCAGCGGAACGGGCCCGCTGCGCGTCAACTGGATGGAGCGCACCGCCGTGAGAGTTCTGCGGCGGCGTGATCGAGTGGGATCTGAACCTGTTCGCCGCTGTCCATGTCCCGAAGGGTGACCGTTCCGGCTTCGCGTTCGGCCGCCCCGTAGATCAGGCAGAAGCGGGCGCCTTGATCACTGGCCCACTTCATCTGCTTGGCGAACTTCCCGCTCGATCCGAGATAGATACCTGTGCGGATTCCCGCGCGGCGAATATCGGCCGCCAGGCGGAAGCTGTCGGCGGCCTGCTCCTCGCCCATGACGGTGACGGCCACGTCGATCTGCGCATAGGCGGCGTCGTCCTCCTGCGAGAGCAGGGGCAGGATGCGTTCAATGCCCAGGGAACCGCCGCACGCGGGGGAGTCCTTGCCGCCGAGTCGGCCGATCAACCCGTCGTAGCGGCCCCCGGAAGCGATCGATCCGGGCATGCCGGGGGCGGCCACCTCGAAGATGATCCCGGTGTAGTAATCGAGGCCGCGTACGAGGTTTGGCGTGAAGCCGATGCGCTCGGCAGGGATCGTGTCCTTGGTGAGGTCGAGCAACCGGTCCACCTCGGCCAGTCCGGCCTGGCCGGTGTCGCTGGACTTCAACTGATCCCTGACGCGTTCGACCGCATCCGGGGCGGTGAGGTCATCGACCAAGCCTTGCGCCACCTCCTGCGAGAGGCCACGGCCGGACACCAGCTCGGTCACGACCGCTTCCGGCGCGAGCTTGTCGAGCTTGTCGAGCGTGATCAGCGCACCAGAGCCAAGATCGTCCGGGACGCCGTACGCCTCCAGCAGACCGAACAGCGCGTGGCGCGAGTTCACCAGGAAGCGGAACTCGGGGACTCCGAGCGCTTCAAGGGCGTCGTGGAGCGCGAGAACGACCTCGGCGTCCGACAGCGGGGAGGAGGAGCCCACGATGTCCAGGTCGCACTGGACGAACTCACGGAAGCGCCCCTTGCCGGGCCGGTCGGCCCGCCATACGGGGGCGATGGCGTACCGCTTGTACGGCGACGGGAGCTGACTGCCGTAGGCCGCTGCGGCGCGGGCGAGCGGGACGGTGAGGTCGTAGCGGAGTGCTAGGTCGGCCTCGCCGGTGGCCTCATGTTCCCCTCGTCGGAGGATCTTGAAGATCAGCTTGTCCCCCTCGTCCCCGTACTTGCCGGTAAGGACATCCAGCCGCTCGAACGCGGGCGTCTGGAGCGGCTGGAAGCCGTACCGGGCAAACACCGTCCGGATGGTCGAGAAGGCGCGCTCGCGTCGCTCGTACTCGGCGGCGAGGAAATCGCGGGTCCCGGACGCGGGGTCGAACTGTTTCATGGAGGCCATGTGGCCATAGTTCCGGAAGCCAACGTCGCACTGCAAAACGCGATGTGACGGTCACTCACCCATTCGGGCCATCGCTCGTCCGGGAACCGGTCAGGTCGAGTTCGGCCCAGATCTCCTTGCCGACGGTGCGCCCCCGTACGCCACAGGGGCCGGTTGTCACCCCTGGAAATGAGAACGCGCGTCCATTAAGGGCGAGTTGGGTACCTTTCCGATCGGGGCATCGGTGCCGGGGGCGGAGGCGAAGCATGAAGAGTTCGTGTGCGGGGCTCGCGGCGTTCGAGGCGAGAGTGGGTGAGGCCGCCCGGACTTTGCTGCACAACCAGGGCTACGACGGTGGGTGGGGCCTGACGCTCACCTCGGTGTCGTCGATCGTCAACACCAGTGAGGTCCTGCCGATTCTGCGGGTCGCCGGTATCGGCGGCCAACCGGTACGTCAGGCGCTCGGCTTCCTGGCCCGCGCCATCGTGGAGCACTGCCAGCCCCGGCACAAGGGGGGCCGTGGCGAGCACACCCGGTTCATCGCCTTCGGCTTGGCCGGGCTGCTCTCCCACCCGCGCTTCTTCCACCACGACGGTGTCGGGGAAGCGGCGGCCTGGTGCGTCGGCTGGTTCGAGGACCATCAGGTCGACCATGGCTGGCCCGAAGTCCTCGGGCTCGACGACACCTCGCTGCACCAGACTGCCCTGACCGTTCACGCGCTCGCCCGACTCCGGGACGCCCTCAATGAGGTCGGCCCCGGGCTCCTCCTTCCGGGCGGGGTGGAGACCAGCAGCCTGTTGGAACGGGTCGAGCCGTTGATCGACCACGGCGTGCACGGGCTGCTCTATCACCGGCGCCCCAGTGGGGCCTGGGGATGGCGTACGTACGTCGACACCGACCCGAGCCCGAGCAAGACCGCCCTGTGCCTGCTGGCGCTGTCCGTTGTGTGCGCGGGCACCGGATCCGACGGCGGGCCAGCGTACCGGGACGTCCCGCAGGAGGCGGGTGGCGTGCACGCAATGGTGCAGATGAAGCGAGTTTCCGAGGTGGTTTCCGAGGCCGGTCAGTGGCTGCTGCGCAACCACCACCGCTGGGAGACGTTCGTCGAGGATGACAAGGACGTGCAGGGCACCGCGTGGGAGCATATGGCGTATGCGCTGTGCGCCCAGGCCGCCATCCGGGCCGGGGCCAGCCCGCGCGATCCCCGGCTCGCCAAGGCGTGGCGTTTGATGAACGATCTGTGGGACCCGGAGGCCGGACTGTGGAACGAACCGGGAGCCTCGGGTGAGCGGGCCACTATCCGGGCCGCGTACTACACAGTGTCGGTCCATGAGGAAGCGATGCGACGCCTGACGCGGCTGAGCCTTGAAGGCAACGCTCCGAAGGACGTGGACGAGGGCTCGGCCGAGCTGATCATCGAGCACGTCGCGCTCGATTCGGGCCGCCGGATCGTCGTCGGCGCACGGGACAGCGCAGGGGAGGTGGTGTGCGCACTGTCGGAACGCTTATTCGACCTCCTAAAGGTCGTGTACGAGGCGCCCGAGGGCGGCCTCTCGACCGACCAGATCGCGGGTGCGCTCTACATCGCGCCGTCCTCGGTGCCCAAATACGTCCAGCGCCTGAACCGGGCGATCTCCGCCGCCTTCGGCGGCGCCCCGACCCGGTTGCTGCTGGCCGCCACGATTGACGGGGCCAGCGGCTATCGCCTCGCAGGGCGATAGAGCAGCCGCCTAGGACATGGCGCGTTCAGCGACCAGCGGGTAGTTCAGCAGGGCAAAGCGGGCCAAGGAACGCACCTGGTCGAAGGTCTTGAGGTCGTCGAGTTCTGCCATGCCGAACCAGGCCGCCCCGTGAACCTCTTCGAGCTGGGCCTCTACGGCCTGCTCGCGGATGCCTCGCTGCCGTTGGACGTAGAAGAACTGCACCAGCGCCGGGGTCGGGAACCCTTCGCGCTCGATGTCCACGTAGAACGGGACGGCTTCGGGAGTGGCGTTGTGGTCGGCGGGGTGGACGGCAGGCTGGCTGGACATCGCCTCCACCAGCAGCCCTGTCTCCTCCAAGAACTCACGCACCGCGGTTCCGGCAAAGGACTCCCCGGGCTCGATGTGGCCGCCCGGCGGAACCCACTTGTCGAAGCGGTTGTGATGGACGAGCAGCACTTTGCCGTGCTCGACCAGGTAACCCGAGCAGCAGTACACCAGACCGACATCGCGGGAGGTCTGGCCGTCGTGGATCAGAATCGAGCGAGGCACGTCCGTCACGATAGCCCAGCGAACGTGATCCGAACTGCTGTGCAAATGGCCAGAGTTCGAGTGCCTCCCGCATGGATGACATGTCATCGGTGATGACAGCGCGATGTCATCACGACCCCGTCCCGGTGGGCCGGATGGTGGTCGTATCCCGCTCTTGCGGCCCCCGTTCGCGGTCGGCGACGACCCTCCCCGTTGAGGAGAGGATCACGATGCACTCTCGTTCGTCCCCCTGGCGTGCCCGGTACCAGCAGCGGTTCGCGGACCCGCAAACCGTTGTGGCCCAGCCCACGACCTGGTGCAATCTGGACTGCCGGTACTGCTACCTCCCGTTCCGCAAGCTCAAGCATCAGATGCCTCGGGAGGTGGCAGGGGCTCTGGCGAAGTCGGTGGCCCAGTTCGAGGACAGCGGCCATCCCATCGGCATCGTCTGGCATGGCGGGGAACCGCTCGCCGTGGGCCAGCAGAAGCTCCAGGGTCTGCTCACGCCGTTCGAGGCCCTGCGCCAAGAGGGCCGGGTCCATCACTACGTTCAGACCAACGCGACGCTCCTTACCGAGACGTGGTGTGACCTGTTGATCGCGTACGACGTTCGCGTCGGGGTGAGCATCGACGGGCCTGCCGCTTTGAATGCCGAGCGCGTCGACCTTCAGGGCAAGCCTGCCTTCGACCGGATCTTGCGTGGCATCACACGGCTGCGCGAGCGCGGCATTCCGTTCTCCGTGATCTCAGTGGTCGGCACCGAGGGCGTTGCGATGCCGGAGGAGCTGCTGGCGTACCTGGACACGTTGGGAAGTCACTCGGTGGGCTTCAACATCGAGGAGATTGAAGGGGCCAATATCGACCGGCAGCCACCCACCGAGGTCCAGGCCCAGGAGTTCTGGTGCCGCGTCCTCACCTGGGCCCGCGAGCACCCCGGCGCCCCGTCGGTAAGGGAAGTCGAACGCCTCGCCGAGTACCTCCAGCTGATTCGTTCAGGTCGGAGGGCCGAGTGGGACCAGCGCCGCCTCGACCCGATCCCGACCGTCTCGTGGAATGGCGATGTGGTTCTGCTCTCCCCAGAACTAGCCGATACCGAGGCGCCAGAGTACGGCGACTTCCTGGCTGGCAACGTCCTCGACCGGCCCCTGGCAGAGATTCTTGGAGACGCTCACCGGCTGCGTTACGTCCGCGACTTCCTCACCGGCCTGGACCGCTGCCAGGCCGAATGTGAGTTCTTCGCCTTCTGTCGTGGCGCTCAGGCTGCCAACCGCTACTTCGAGAACGGCAGCCTCCAGTCCACCGAGACCAACTACTGCCGGGTCACTCGACAGGCCTTGGTCACGGCCCTGTCCACTCTCGCGATGAAGGAGACAGCCGCATGACGGTCCTCGACAGGCTGGCCACGTCCGATGCTCCCGTCGTGGTGGAGTTGATAGCCCTCCACGACGTCCTGTCTCCGGTGATCGTTGAAGCGATGTGGGACAACCGGCCCACGTGGGACAACTGGGCGAAGACCCCGGCTCCCTTCGATAACCGTCCGACCTGGGACAACTGGAACAAGAGGAAGTAGCCGCGCCGCTGCTGACACCCGCCAGAGGGTGTCAGCAGCGCCATGGCCGAACCACCGCGCTGAAAGGCTGTTGATGGACACCCGCACGATCCGCCGCACGAGCGTCACCCTTCCCGCCCTCGATGAGCCGGGCCGCTACCTCTCAGCCGTCACATCGCTGGAGGGCGGCCGCGGCCGGATGGCGGAGTTCCACTTCGCCGACGCCGATCTGCGGGACCTCGACCTGGCCGACACCCACCTGATGGACGGGCGGATCAGCGGCGTGAAGGTCCAGCGGGCCCGGCTGGAGAGCGTCCGCGTCGACTCCGTGGAGTTCGCTGGCTGTGACTTGGCCTCTCTGCGGTGGGCCGACAGCAAGGTGTCCCGGGCCGTGTTCCGCGACTGCAAGCTGATGGGCGCCGCGCTCGAAGGCGTCACGCTCGACCATGTGCTGTTCGAGGACTGCAAGCTCGACTACAGCACCTTCACCCGTGTCCGGGCCGTCGGCCCGGTGATCTTCTCCAGGTGCTCACTGCGCGAGACCACCTTCGCCGCCGCCGACCTGGGCGCCGCCCTGGCCGACGACTGCGACCTGCGGCTGACCGAGTTCGACGGCGGTACGTACGGCGGCCTCGACCTCCGGGGCAACGACCTCTCCCAGCTTCGCGGCCTCGCCTGCCTCCAGCGGATTGTCATCGACCAAGCGCAGACACTGCAACTGGCCGAAGCCCTTACCGCCGAGCTGGACATCACCTTCGGCGAAGACCTTGAGGGCAGCTAGGGGCCCGTTCACCAGATGCGAGCGGCTCGAAGAGGGTTGTCTCGACGGCGAACGGGCCCACGATCACAGTGGTTATGGCGTGGCCAGGTCCAGCTCGGCCCAGATTTCCTTGCCTACCGTGCGCTCGCAGATGCCCCAGCGGGCGGCGAGGGTGGTGACGATGAGCAGGCCGCGGCCGTGTGTGGCGTCGGGGGACGGCTGACGGGGCTCGGGGAGCCGTTCGCCCTTCGGGTCGGCGACGGCGATGCGCAGGCTCGTCGCGGTGAGAGTGAGGTCGAGAAGGAACAGTCGCCCGGGTACGCGGCCATGACGCACGGCGTTGCCCGCCAGCTCGGCGACGATGAGTTCGGCGTCGTCGACCAGGGCGGGGTGGCCCCACTCCGCGACCATCCGCGCGGCGTGCCGCCGGGCGCGGGTCACGTTTCGCCGTGTCGGGACGTAGTCGACGCGGTCCTTGTGGATGACGGGGTCTTGGGGTGCGATCGCCATCGCGTACCTCCGTGCGGGCAGGGCGGAGCGGATCCGCCAACTGGCGTCCCTGTGTAAGCGGTTCATTGCGGAAGGTAGCCCTGTGAGTGTGATCGGTTCAACTCAACTGAGGAAAATTCAACCGATCTCGCTTGCGGGGATGTGTCCAGACGCATCAAACTGGCGGCATCTCGCTGAGGAGAGGTGTCTGGTGACAGAGGGTCAGTCCACCCAAGCGAACAGCACATCAAGCGTCTTGGGACGGAGGCTGGGCGGCGAGCTGATGGGGCTCCGGACCGGAGCGGGCTTGACGCAGACGCAAGCGGCGAAGGCGCTCAGCGCTTCGACGGGCAAGGTCGCCAAGATGGAGGGCGGCTGGGTTCCCATCCGCGACCCGGACATCCGCGCCTTGTGCACGCTGTACGGCGTCAACGACCCGGCGACCGTCGGCGGGCTCCTTGAGCTGGCGCGCATCGACCGCGAACGCCGCAAGGCCAAGGGCTGGTGGAACGACGTCCCGCTCACCAAGACCATGAGGGAGTACGTACCGCTTGAGAGCGCGGCCACGGCTGTCAAAGCGTGGCAGGTGTCGTTCATTCCCGGGCTGCTTCAGACCGCTGACTACGTGCGGTCGGCGCGTCGCGCGTCGGCTCCAGGTGAGAGCCTCGGTCAGATCGAGGCGTTCGTCGCCTCCCGGGTTGCCCGTCAACAGAGGCTCACCGAGGACAAGCCGCTCTCCCTCTGGGCCGTCATCGCGGAGGCGGCGCTGCGCATCCCTGCGGCAGAGCCCAAGATGATGCGGGAGCAGTTGTCGAGCCTGCTCGATTGGAGCGAGCGCCCCAACGTCACGATTCAGGTGCTCCCCTTCGGCGCGGGGATGATGCCAGGGCTCGCCGGTTCGTTCAACGTCCTCTCGTTCGCCGAGCCGGGTGCCATGGACGTGGTGTACCAGGAATTGGCGTTCTCCACGACATGGGTCGAGGGTGGTGAAGGCGCGGCGCAGCACGTAGAACTGTTCGAGGAGACTGCGCGGGCCGCGCTATCCGAAACCGATTCCCGAGCGTTCATCGGGACACTCTGCAAAGGACTTTGAGCTGTGGCAACGTTCTTCTTCCGTAAGTCGAGCTACAGCAACGGGCAGGAAGAATGCGTCGAGGTGGCTACGAACGTGCCCGGTGCCGTGGCGATACGTGACTCCAAGCGCCCGGACGGGCCGATGCTCCACCTGACCCCCGCCGCCTGGGCGGACTTCCGGGCCGCCGTCGCCGGTGGGCGGATCGCGGGGGCGCCTCAGGCGTGAGCGGGGGCATTCGCACGGGAGGGTGGCGGAGCCCGACCAGGTGCGTGCGCGGTCACAGGAGATCGGGTTGAGCACGGCGTGGTGACCGGGCAGCGGCATAGCCACGCCATGCCGAAGGTCAGTTCGGTCATCGCGTATTCCTCTCGCGCGGGTCGCGCGGGAAGAGCGCCGATATTCTGGGCAGCCCTGCGGCCCAGCGGGTGCGTGCGGAGGGGCTGCCAGCCGAACTACGACGAGGAGCGGCGTGTTCGTCGACCGGGTGCGCGTACCGGAGGGTCTGATGCCCGGGCGTGGCGAACGCGAGCGGTGGCCGTTCACCGTGCCCGCCGTGGCACAGCTCCTCGAAGAGGATCTCGCGTTCACCCGGCCGGTGACCTTCCTGGTAGGGGACAACGGTTCAGGCAAGTCGACCCTGGTCGAGGCGATCGCGGAGAGCTTCAAGCTGGATGCCTACGGTGGCCGTCTGGCCCGGGTCCACGGTCGGCCCGACCTGACGAAGACCGCGCTGGGCGAAGTCCTGCGGGCGGACACCACCCGGGCCGGGGCGCGGATGCTCGCCGGGCCCCGTAAGAACAAGAAGGGCTTCTTCCTCCGGGCCGAGACCGCGTTCGACATGACCGAGAACCTCGGCGGCGTACCGGGGTACTGGGAAGAGGACACCAGCCGCATGAGCCATGGCGAGGGCTTCCTCGCCATGTTCCGCGCCATGTTCGCCGCGCCCGGTTTCTACGTCATGGACGAGCCGGAGGCCGCTTTGTCCTTCACCTCCTGCCTCCAGCTCGTCGGGGTCATACACGAGCTGGGCGAGTGCGGTGCCCAGGTCGTCTGCGCCACCCACTCGCCGATCCTCGCCAGCACCCCCGGCGCGGACATCATCGAAGTCGGCGACGACGGCTTCCGCCGGGTGGCATGGGAGGACCTGGAACTGGTCGACCACTGGCGCCGCTACATGAGCAACCCGACCGCCTACCTGCGCCACATCGTCCAGTGACCGCCGCCCCGGCCTCCGCAGCGCATCGATATGGCGCGGGGCGCCCGCCGGGACCGGTCCCGCCCGCACAATCCGATGGCGGGACGCCGCCCGGGCGTTGAGAATCGCCGGAGGGAAGGAGGCGGTGATCCGGGTGGAGCCGGAGAACACCGCGTCTGCCGCGGTCGCCCAGCGGGCGGGGTTCACCCCCGGTGGGCGCACACGCGGCGGGGACGGGACGCGGCTCGACTGGTACGTGCGGGACCTGCGCGTCCACACCGCCGAGGGGACCCACTGGCTCCGGCGCCACACCGCCCGGTGGCTCCGCTTCGCGCGGGTGACCGTTCGGGTCGTACCGGCGGCGGCGGGGGAGACGACCGTCGAGATCGGGGACGATCCGTACGGCTGGCTGCGGACCGTCCACGGGCCGGACGCCCGGCCGTACACCAACGACGGCGGGCTTCGCCAGGAGGCGGTCGACGGGGTCCGGTACGCCCTGGAACGGCTCGACCCGGCCCCGGCGGTGCGGGTGGTCGTCACCGAGATCATGGACCGCCTCGTGGACACCGGGCCCGGCGACGTGAAGTACGCGGCGGCCTACGCGCTCTGGGACGCGCTGGGCGTCGAGCCTCCCGTACGCCCCTACCTGACCGAGGCGGACGGGACGCCCGTCTTCCCGGAGTGATCGCCGCGCCGCTCAGTTCTTCCGGACGCGGATCACGGGGGCGTGGGTGATGGGGAAGTTCACCGAGCGGGCGATGAAGCACAGGGCGTGCACGTCGCCGTGCAGCGCGCGGGCCTTCTCCGTCATCGACGCGTCGGTGACGGTCACCTCGGGGCGCAGGATGACCTCGGTGATCTGCCCGCCCCGGCCGACCTCGTCCATGGTCATGACCCCATGGGCGTGGTCCTCGTACTCGGTGACGGTGACCCCGCCCTCCGCGCAGAGGTGGAGGTACCAGAGCATGTGGCACTGGGCGACGGAGGCCACGAGCAGTTCCTCGGGGTTCCAGCGGGCGGGGTCGCCGCGGAAGGCGGGGTCCGAGGAGGCGGCGATTCCGGCCTTGCCGTCTGCCAGGACCTCGTGATCGTGACCGTAGGACGGGTAGCTCGCCGTGCCCGTGCCGAGGTTGCCCGTCCACTCGACGGTGACGTCGTACGTGTGTGTGGTGGCCATGAGCCAGAGCTTAGGAGGGGCGGCATGGTCAGCCCAGACCCCGACGAGGCGCCCGTCGAGCGAGGCCGGTTACGCGACCAGCCGCAGCCAGGCCGCCGCGAGTGCGGCGTGACCGGCCGGTGTCGGGTGGACGCCGTCCGCGGCCCAGTACTCCGGCCCGGTCGCCGCGGCGAGCTGGGCGAACATGCCGTCGGCGGCGAGCAGTTGCGCACCGTACGTGCGGGCGAGCTGGCGCACGACCTGGATCTTCGGGTCCAGGTCGGTGCGCCACTCGTTCCGCTCCTTCTCGCCGATGAGCGCGGTACCGGCACCGGCCTCCACGACGCCGTGGATCGGGAGGAGGAACGGCTCGATGAGGATCAGCCGCGTGCCCGCCTCGGCGAGGGGCGCGAGCAGGCGGTCGTAACCCGCCTCGAACTCGTCCGCGCCGATCACGTACCCCTTCGGGTCCAGCGTGTGCCAGCCCATGTCGTTGACCCCGACGAGGATCGACACCACGTCCGGGCGCGCGTCGAGTACGTCTGTCCGCCAGCGGGCTTCGAGGTCCCTCACCTTGTGGCCGCCGATCCCGGTGTTCAGCCAGGTCACGGGCCGGTCCGGGTGCCGGAGCCCCCATTCGCCCGCGACGCGCAGCGGGTAGCCGAACCCGAGGCCGTCTTCGCTCTCCTGTCGTTGGCAGTCGGTGATCGAGTCGCCGGTGAACATCACGGTGCTTCCCGGTCGGAGGGTGATCGTCATATGCGCTCCTGGAACGTGGTGAGGGACCTCTCGAAAGGTGCCGGACCCCACCGACATCGAGCCGACAGCCCCCGATACGCCGCCGACATGACGGCCGGGCCCGTGGCGTCCGCACCAGCGGACACCACGGGCCGCAGGAGTGGCCGTCAGGTCACCACCACCTGGTGCAGGCGACATCCGGATAGTTGCTGGCCTTGCCGCAGGCCCGCATCAGGTTGCCCTTGTTGTTGAACGCGTCGGTGTGGTTGCTGCCGCCGGTGCTGATCTTGGTGACGCTGAGCTGCTTCCAGGTCCGGCCGCGATCGAGGCTGCGGTCCACCCACACCAGGTCGCCGGGCGAGCCGAAGATCCGGCCCCAGGCGCAGGTGCCGTTGTAGCGCAGCTCGATGCCGCGCGAGTGGGTCGAGGCGGACGCGACGGTCCGGGCGTTGGTGGTGTTGCAGCCCTCGGCGGCCTGAGCCGGAGCCGGGGTCACCGCGGCGAGCATGGCTCCGGTGAGGCCCACGGCGGCGATGGTGCCGAGGAGAGTCCTGCGAGTGCGCATGTCTGACGTCCTTCCGGTTGTGTGGATCGCTCATCCAGCGACAATCCGGGGTATACCGCGACTCCCCCGGGACCGGTCCCGCCCCGCGCGGCGCCGGACCCGTCCCCACACCGGTCGGAACACACCGGTCCGAACGCTCAACTCCTCGCCCAGACAGGGCGATAGGGGAAGATTGCACCTCATCGCGTCAGCCGTTGTTCAGACCTGAAGGACGGATCACCTATGGAGGATCCCCGCCGTGCGATACGTACGACTTGTCAAAGGGGCCCTGACCGCCACCGTCGCCACCGCGGCCTGCCACGCCCTCATGTCCGGCGGCTATGCGTGGGCCCGCGACAGCAGGGACGCGGGCGGGGACACGATGTTCTCCGGGGCCTTTGAGTTCCTGCTCACTACGGCCGCTTCCTGGGCTCTGATGCCGTTTCTGCTGTGGGCCGGTATGCGGGTGATGGGGGAGGCCCGCAGCGCTGTGCTGGTGGTCGTCGGGGGGTTGGTATGGGTGGGGGTCTCCGGGTACTTCAGCGACGAGATCGACCGCGTGGGCGGGCACATGCCGGTCCTGGCCCTCGCCGCGTACGTTCTTCTCGTTACGGGGCTGTCGGGGGTCGCCCCAGCCCCCGCGACGGAGACTCCCCGGCGATGACCGTTCGAAAGGGGTTCGGCGGGAGAGAAGGGCGTCGACCGCACGTATCTCTTTCCGGTCGCCGAAACGGCACGGGAAGTGGTTGCCCTGGCACGGCGGGCTGGCGTGCGCCGCCTCTGCTGGGAGGATTCGCGGCGGCGAGCGCGGATTTCCTGCTCGGTATCGCGGACTATTCGGGCGACGAGACGGACCCGCAGGCGTTTGAGGAGTTATGTCGGCCGTTGCTGGTCCCGGTATTCGCTGGGCGAGATGCCGTACGTGGCGCGGAACGCGCGGGTGAAGTCGGCGGGCCGGGGGAATCCCCAGCGGGCGGCGATGCCCCGGATGGGCACGTGGCGCCTCACAGGGTCGGCCAGGTCGCGGCGGCAGTGTTCAAGACGCTGACCGCGCATCCAGGAGCGGACGCTCACACCGTGCTGCTGGAACAACCGGTGCAGCGAGCGGACGGATATGTGGTGGGCCGCCGCTATCGCGCCTGCGGTGAGGGTCGCATCGCCCAGGCGGTGCTGGATGAACGAGATGATCCGCAGATACAGGGCACGTTGCCGGGAGTCGGCTGGAATATCGCCCTCGCGGTCCAGGTGATGCGCCAGGAAGGCGGCGGCCAGGTCAAGGCCGACAGTGCCGAGCCGCGCGGCGTCCTGTGGCGTATAGCCAGCGCCGTATTTCGCCAGGTGGGTGAGGAAATCCGCCAGCAACCGGCCCATTCCCTGATCTCCCGGGAGCGGACAGGCCATGATCTGATCGAGTTGTTCGGCGGCCAGGGGAATCAGCGCGCGGGGGAACTGGAGGAGGAGCGACTCACCGTCACCGTAGGAGGTGAAGGGCCTTGAGCTGTTCCAGATCAAGAACTCGCGTGGGCGCCCCCCGATTTTCTGCCGGTTCTGCTGTAACACATGGGTGCCCGCACGTAGGAGGGAGATCTGGATGCACTCCGGGTCCGCGGTGCGGATCAGCTTGGGGGTCCGGATCGTGCAGAACGAGGAGTACGCCGCTGCCGACACCTGCACCGGCCCCAACGGCATTGCCCTGAACCAGCCGCGAAAGACGTCGATGTCGACGAGCCGGAAGTGCGTCGGCATCACGGCGTCCCGCATGGCGTCCGTCCACGCGTCAAGAACATCCCGCGCGGGGAAGTCGTCGCTGTCGAACACAACCTCCACAAGAATCCCCCGGAGCCAAGCGTCCCTCACTTCCCAACCGGTGCGATAGGGCGCAATACGCCAAAAACGTGCCTCCGGTACGCGGGAAGCTCCGGCCGGGCAGATGCCCTCGGCCGGAGCTTCACGCGTACCGGAACGGAAGCAGCCGTCAGCAGGTGACGACCTTGCCGTACGACCCGATGCTCCAACTCCACACCCGGCCCTCACCGCGCGAATAGGTCCAGCACCGTTTGTCGGGGCCGTTGTTGATGACCACCTTCAGGTGCATGGTCTTGCCGCAGTTGTTCCTGACGGTCACCTGCTTCTTCTGCTTGATGACATCCCGCTTGACGCACGCCGGGGCCGTGCCCCGGACGCTCGTGCTGGTCGCCTGCTCGGCGGATGCGGCCATCGCCGATCCGGCGGGGACGGCGAGTCCGCCACCGAGGACTGCGGTGACCGTTAAGGCCGCGGCCTTCGTACGCAATGACATGGGTTGCGTCCTCTTTCCCGCACGCGGGCCGGGTCCCCCCGTTGGGTCCCTTCGCCCTGGTGCTCGCCGACGAAACTACGGACGCCGCGCCGGGCCGTCGTCAGCAGCGCGCGCCAACCGCTTAGCGCTACGTGCCAGACTCCGTGCGGCCCCGGCCCTTCTGCGCGCCGGGCCCGGTTCCGTGCTGGTGCGCATGGTGGTGGCGGTAGTCGCTGGGCGGCATGCCGAACCGCGCGCGGAAAGCGCGGGTGAAGTCGGCGGGCCGGGGAAATCCCCAGCGGGCCGCCACGGCCCGGATCGGCACGTGACGCTGCAGAGGGTCTTCCAGGTCACGGCGGCAGGACGCCAGGCGCTGGCCGCGAATCCAGGAGTGGACGCTCACGCCGTGCTGCTGGAACAGCCGGTGCAGCGAGCGGACGGAGATGTGATGGACCGCCGCGATACGGGCCGGGCCAAGGTCCGCGTCAGCCAGGTGCTGCTGGACGTAGGAGCCGATCTGCAGGAACAGGACCTGCTGGCGGGATTCCGGCGGCAGGTCGCGGCTCCGGTCGAGGTGATGGGCGAGCGTTGCCGCGACCAGGTCGATCGCGGTACCGGCCAGCCGAATCCGGTCACGGCCGGTACACGCCGACTCCTCGTCGGCCACTGTCTGCAGAAACTGAGCCAGCAGCCGACCGACGCCGCTCTGCCCCGGGATCGGCACGGCAAGCAGCTCTGCGACCTGCCGCTCCCGCAGCGGCAGCAGCCTCTTGGGAAGCTGCAGCACCAAGGACTCGGCCCGCCGCCGGGATACGGGCACCATCGCGTCGAAGGGGCGTGAGCTGTCGTACAGCGTGAGGTCGCCGACCTCGATCAGACTGCGTCGACGCACCTGGTCGAGGCCCTGCTGCCCAGTTCTGATCAGACAGATCTGGTAGCACTCGGGATCGGACTGCCTGATGAGGGACGGGGCGCGGTACGAGTGCAGCGCGGCAGTCGATATGCCGACAAGTTGAGCCGCCCCCAGCTCCATGGTCTGTAGCCGCGCGCCGAAGGCAGTCGGCTCGGGGAACGTGATGCGGCAGGGGGCCAGCGACGCCGCCACGGCCTCGGTCCACGCCTCGGTGCGCTCGTTCACGGACAGTCCGTCACTGTCGAATACGGTCTCCATCTCAACCCGCCCCGTATCAGGTGCATGCGTACTCAGGACGAGCATGCCGCCGGGCGCATGAGCGGCGACAGAGGGCAGTGAACGGCCAGCCCTGACGGAGGAACCGGCGTTCCCGCTGGGATGTCCTGGCAGGCATGGCAGAGTTTCTGTTCCCGACCCTGGTCTTCGCGCCGCTCGTCGCGCCCTGGGTGGTCGTGGTCGTCGCCGTGGTGCTCGTTCTGCGGGCCTGCGCCTACCGGCGGCTGCCGGGTGGTGGGTGGCAGCTGCCGAGCGTCTCGTCGTGCGTGCTGGTCGCGGTCATGGCCGGGGCGGCGGCGTACGGGGCGTACGCGTGGGGGGTGATGTCGGGGTTCTTCGTCCTCGACCCGGATCAGATGTGTACGGTGCAGGGCCTGCCGGGCGACCACATCGTGACGCGGTGGACGCTGCCGGTCAGTGCGCGGTGTGTGACGCCGGGCGGGCTGGAATCCGAGTTGGTGCCGGGGTGGGTGAACCCCGTGGTGTTCCTGGGGCTGGCCCTGTTCGTGTCCGCCGTCGTGGCGGGAACCCTCGCAGGTGCGCGCCGACGCGCAAACCAGTCGGCGTAACCGTCGCCTTCAGGCCGTCGCCTTCAGGATCGTCGACGTCAGTACGTCCGTCAGCGTCGCCGTCGGCCGTCCGAGCAGGTGGGCGAGCGTGGGGTCGGTCGGGGCGAAGTCGCCCCGGTGGCTTGCCGCGAACAGGCCTACGAGCAGGTCGGCCCGGGACTCGGGCAGGCCGTGTTTCATCAGGTGCGCGCGGTAGTCGGCGTCGGAGACGACGACCCTGCGGACCGGACGGCCCGTCAGCCGGTTTGCGAGCGCCGCGATACCGGCCAGGTCGATCGCCTCGGGGCCGGTGAGCGGGGGCGTCGTTCCGTCGAGGGAGAGGGAGAGGGAGAGGGAGGGGGAGAGGTCGTCGCCGCCCTCGGTGAGGGCGAGCGCCGCCGCGTCGGCGAGGTCGGCGTGGTCGGTCCAGGCGACCGGCCCGTCCTCGGGCGCGACGAGTTCGCCGGTGTCGAGCGCGGCGCCGAGCAGCATCACGGCCGTCGAGGCGTAGAAGCCGTTGCGCAGCGAGGTGAAGGGGACGCCGGACGCGCGCAGCGCGGCTTCGGTGGCGGCGTGGTCGGGCATCGGAGCGAAGGGGGAGGTGGGGTCGGCGCCCATGTGGCTGGTGTAGAGGATGCGGCCCGCTCCGGCCGCCGCCGCGGCGTCGACGGCCGCGCGGTGCGCGCGTAAGGCCGCCTCGCCGGTGGCGTCCGTGGAGACGATCAGGACCTGCGAGGCGCCCTCGAAGGCGTGGGCGAGGCTCGACGGGTCGGTGAAGTCGCCCCGGCGGACGCGTATGCCCTGCTCGCCGAGGTCGCGCGCCTTCTCCGTGTCGCGCACGCTGACGCCGATCTCCTCGGCGGGGACGCGCGCCAGCAGCCGCTCGGTGACCGCCCGGCCGAGCCTGCCGCCTGCTCCGGTGACGATGATCATGGAGGCCTCCCGTTGATGACCTGGTGTTTCCAGTGATAACGAGCAGAGCGTATCACCGGAAACGAAGAGGCGCTAACGCGATCCTGTTATCGTTGGAAACATGGAGAGCGACGAAGTCACCACCACGGACGGGCACCGGGAACGCATCGTCGCGGCGGCCGCCCGACTGCTGGCGGAGGGCGGCACCGACGCGGTGTCGACCCGCGCGGTGAGCGCCGCCGCCGGGGTGCAGCCGCCGACCATCTACCGGCTCTTCGGTGACAAGCAGGGCTTGCTCGACGCCGTCGTCGCCCATGGCTTCGCGGCCTACTTGGCCGACAAGACCGCCGCGCAGCCCACCGATGACCCGGTCGAGGATCTACGCGCCGGGTGGGATCTCCACGTCGGTCTCGGCCTGGCCAACCCCGCGCTGTACCTGCTGATGTACGGTCAGCAGCCCCCCGGTGCGTCGTCGCCCGCGGCCCTCGCCGCCTTCGACGTACTCGCCGGGCACATCCGGCGCATCGCCGAGGCGGGCAGGCTGCGCGTGCCCGAGGAGCGGGCCGCCGCCCTCGTGCACGCCGCCGGATCCGGTGCGACGCTCGCGCTCATCGCCACGCCCGAGGAGCGCCGCGACCCCGGGCTGTCCCACGCCGCCCGCGAGGCCGTCCTCGCGGCGATCACCACCGCCGCCGCCCCCGCCGCCCCGGAATGCGAGCCCGGGCCAGGGAGCGCCGCCGTCACCCTCCGTGCCGTACTGTCGCGGAGCGACGCCCTGACCGCGTCCGAGAGCGCCCTCATGCGGGAATGGCTCGACCGGATCGCAGCCCGGGCCCGCTAATACCCGGCTGTGACGCACGTCACCGGAACTCCTCTGTCCGCGCTGGTCAGTTAAGGACGTGACCACAGATACGCGAACCCGGGTACGGGCCGGGGATCCCGACGCCTTCGCGGAACTCTTCGACGAGTACGCGCGCGCGGTGTACAACCACGCCTTCCGGCTGACCGCCGACTGGTCCGTGGCCGAGGACGTCATGTCGGCCACGTTCATGGAGGCGTGGCGGCGCCATGCGTCGGTCGAGGCCGAAGGGGGTTCGCTGCGGCCCTGGTTGCTGGGGATCGCCACCAACGTGGCCCGCTCGCACTGCCGCGGCAACCGGCGCTACCGGGCCGCGGCCGCCGCTGCCGCCGGGGCGGGGGAGGAGTCCGTACGGATCCCCGACCACGCCGAGGAGACGGCGGGCCGGGTGGACGACCGGCGGCGGATCAACGCCACGGTGACCGCGCTCGGTTCGCTGAAGCGGGCCGAGCGCGAGGTGCTGGTGCTGTGCCTGTGGGAGGGCATGGAGTACGCCGACGTCGCCCGCACCCTCGCCATCCCCCTCGGAACCGTCCGCTCCAGGCTGTCCCGCGCCCGGACGAAGCTACGCAAACTCGCCGATGCCGAACTCGTCAAGAAAAAACGGGAACTCGCCTCTCCCACCCGGCAGATAAGAGGTGATCGCAGCTACGCGATCCGGTCCGCAGAGAAAGGAAACCGATGAACGCCAGCCCCTCCCAGCCGCATCCGGCTGAGTGGCCGGAGACTCAGCAGCTCCGGGACACCGGGGAGCGGGGTCTCCCGGCGGGCCGCCACGCGTTTCACAAGGAGCACCTGATGGCCCAGATCCGTGACGACATCCGCAGCGCCGGGACCACCGCCCCGAAGGCCCCCGCGAGGCAGCGCAGCCCGTTCCTCCGCAAGCCGATCCTGCTGCCCGCCGTGGCCTGCGCCCTGGCCGGTGCGGTCGTGGGCGGCGTCGCCCTGTACGGCGGGAGCGGCGGCGACGGCGACGGTACGACGCCCCTGGCCACCGGCCCCGCGCTGACCACCCAGCTCGGCTCAGTCGACGCCAAGGGCGGCCCGCAGCTGCTGGACCGCGTCTCGCTGGCGGCGGGCTCCGGCGACACCGACGGGCCCGTGGTGCGCGACGGCCAGTTCCTCTACGTCGCCTCGAAGGTGGCCAGCACCTATCCCAGGACGGTGGACGACAAGACCACGGTGGTCAGCGAGGAGCTGCACGACCGTCAGGTCTGGGAGTCCCAGGACGGGAAGGACGGCTGGCTGATCGAAGCGGGTCAGACCAGCGACGAGGGCATGACGCTGGCCGGTCCGCACGCGTCCAGCTCGGCGTACGACAACCTCGTCAAGCTGCCCACCGACCCCGACGCCCTGCTGAAGAAGATCTACCAGGACGCCCGCGCGAACAAGGACAAGGAGGTCCCCCTCGACCAGGCGGCCTTCGTCGCCATCGGCGATCTGCTGACCGAGAGCTACCCGCCCGCCAAGCTGGTCCCCGCCCTCTACCAGGCCGCCGCGAAGATCCCCGGGGTGGTCGCGGTGGACGACGCGACCGACGCCACCGGCCGTCATGGGATCGCGGTGGCACGGATGGAGGACCAGAGCGGCCAGCGCGAGGAGTGGATCTTCGACAAGAAGAGCCTGAAGTTCCTCGGCGAGCGCACCGTCCAGGTCAAGCCGAGCCCGGACAAGAACGACCCGATCAAGCCCGGCACCGTGGTCCACACCAGCGCGATCACCCAGCGCGCGGTGGTCGACGGCAACAAGCAGCTGCCCGCGGGACAACAGGCGGGCTGACGATGCCGTCGAAGACCGCCACGGCGGCGGTGTGCACCCTGCTGATCTCCGTGGTGCTGACGGGGGCCGCGCTCGCGGCCCCCGGGTCCGGCTCGGGCGTACGGACGGAGGGCCCTGCCACCACCGACAGCGGGCTCAGACCTCCTCGCGCATCAGACGCAGATACACCACCGAGAACGCCGCCCCCACCAGCAGCAGAAGCAGCGCCACCGCCGTGCCATAGCCGATCAGGGACTTGTTGAACGCCTGGTCGTACATGAACACCGGCAGCGTCTGGCTGCGGTTGCCGGGTCCGCCTCGGGTCATGGCCCAGATGAGGCCGAACACCGACAGCGTCTGCAAGGTGTTCAGCATCAGATTGGTGCCGATCGAGCGGCGGATCACCGGCAGCGTGACATGCCAGAAGCGGCGGAGGCCGCCCGCGCCGTCGACCTCCGCCGCTTCGGTGATCTCCTGCGGGATCTCCGACAGGGCGGCGGAGTAGACGAGCATCGAGAAGGCCGTACCACGCCAGACGTTGGCGAAGGAGACGGCCAGGATGGGCAGGGTGTAGAGCCAGTTCTGGGACGGCAGGCCCAGCCCGTCCAGGACCGCGTTGAGCGTGCCCTCGCGGCGGAAGAACGCGTACAGCAGGAAGCCCGCGACGATCTCGGGGAGCACCCAGGCCGCCACCACGACCGACCCGATGAGCGTGCGCACCGGCTTGGAGGCGCGTCGCATCAGGGCGGCCAGGGCCAGGCCCAGGGTGTTCTGGCCGAGGAGGGAGGAGACGACGGTGAAGACGAGGGTGAGGACGACCGCGTTGCGGAAGTCGTCGTCCCCGAAGGCGCGGCGGAAGTTGGCGAGGCCGGTGAACTCCGTGGTGGACGTGCCGGTCAGCTGCATATTGGTGAAGGCGATGTAGCAGCAGTAGCCGATGGGCCCGCCGAGGAAGAGCAGCAGCAGGACGGTGGCCGGCGCGAGCGGCAGCCACCGCAGCCGCCGCCCCCTGCGCACCACGCCCACAGCGGGCGGCGCCTTGGCCGACGAAGCGGTCGCGGTGGTCATCCGGTGAGGGATTTCAGCTGCTCGTCGTACGCTTTCGCCGCGCCGCTCGGCGAGGAGTCACCCGTGGTCGCCGCCTCCATGGCCTCGCCGATGGCCGAGGAGACCTGCGGATAGACGGGGAGCGCCGGGCGGTAGTGGGTGTAGCGCACCAGGCCGGTGAAGAAGCGGATGCCGGGCATGGAGGAGAGGTATTCCGGGTCCTTCGCGACGTCCTCGCGGACGGCGATCTGGGCGTTGACGATGTCCCACCGGACCGCGTTCTTCTTGGTCTGGAACTGCTCGATGAACTTCCAGGCCAGATCGGGGTTCTTGGACTTCGCGCTGATCGCCCAGGTCCAGCCGCCGGACATGCTGACCTTGCCGGGCGCCTGTCCGTGCTGGGTGGGCATCGGGGCCTGGCCGAGGGTCTTCGACCACTCGGGCCACGGCTTGCCGCCGGTCTTCAGCCAGTTCTGGCCGAGCCAGGAGCCGTCGAGGGCGATGGCGAGCTTGCCCTCGGGGAGCCATTCGCTGAAGACGGTGGTGCCGACGTTGGGGTCGAGGGCGTCGGAGATGTCGGGCCCGAGCTTCTCGTCGTAGACGGTCTTCAGGAACGCGAGCGAGTCGCGGAAGCCCTTGCCGCCCGTCACCCACTTCTTCGTCTTCGGGTCGTAGAGCGGCTGGCCGCCCGCCTCGCCCGTGCCGTACAGCAGCATCTCGAAGCTCTGCATGACGGAGGTCTCGCCGGGGGCCTTGCCGGTGTAGACGTTGAGCGGGGTGATGCCGGGGACCTTCTTCTTGATGGTCCGGGCGGCTTCCAGGATCTCGTTCCAGTTCTTCGGCGCCCAGTCGGCGGGCAGCCCGGCCTTCGCGAAGAGGTCCTTGTTGAACCACAGCCCACGGGTGTCGGTGCCGTCCGGGACGCCGTACGTCTTGCCGTCCTCGGCCTTGGCCGCCGTCTTCGCCGTGTCGACGAACTGGCCCCAGTCCTTCCACTTGGCCAGATAGTCGTCCAGCGGCCGCAGATAGCCCGCCTTGATGTCCGCGTTGATCCGGAAGGTGTCCTCGTAGACCAGGTCGGGGGCGGTCTTCGGGGACCGCATCATCTGCTGGACCTTGGTGGCGTAGTCGTTGTCCTGCGCCTGGATCGGGACCAGCTTGACCTTCTTGCCGGGGTTCGCCTTCTCGAACTGCTTCTTCACGTCGGCGAGATGGTTGTCCTTGAAGCGGATCTTGTTGTCGGTGCTGCGGTTGTACGCGACCTTGACGGTGTCCGGGTCGCTGCCCGAGCCGCCACCGCAGGCGGTGAGCCCGGCGGTGGCGACGAGGGCGGCGGCGGTGAGGATCAGTGGAGTGGTGGTGGGGCGCACGGCACGACCTCCTTGCTGCCCTGGGTGGGCTGCGGGCCGACCGTAAGGTGGCCCTCAACGCAAGGTCAATCCCCGTGTACGGGATGGTCCCGGTCGAACTCGGATGCGGTGGGCGGCAGTTCAGCCCGTGTAGCCCGCGAGCGCCTTGGTGAAGTCGTACGTCCCCTGGTTGATGCCGCTGCACGCGTCCGCGTCCGTGCCGGAGCCGCACTTGCGGTCGCGGTTGAGGGACCAGAAGCTGACCCGCGCCAGATGGTGGCTCTTGGCGTACGCGAGCATGGAGTTGAAGTTCGCCAGGGTCACCGTCTCGCCCGCGACGTCCGTCTTCCCGTTCATGGAGGAGAAGCCGACCTTGCGGTAGGCGGCGTCGGAGGAGAGCCCGTAGGCGCTGGCGACGGTGTTCTTGAGGCCGTCGACGGCCGTCCTGGTGGCCGCCGCCATGTCGACGGAGCCCTGCCCGAAGTCGAACGGCATGACCGCCCAGCCGTCCACGTCGAGCCCGGCCCTGGCGCCGCGCTTGACCAGGTCCGTGCCGTTGGAGTCGGGTCCGGTCGTGGTGGTGCCGAAGGTGACGTAGACCTTGATGCCGCTGTTCTTCTGCTTGACGGTCTTCAGCGCGTCGATCACCCGCTGCCGGACCGTCGCGTTCTCGAATTCGCTCGCCTCGATGTCGATGTCGATCGCCTTGAGCCCGTACGCGTCGATGACCTTCTGGTACGCGGCGGCGAGCGCGGAGGCGGACGAGCACTTCTCGCCGAGCTTGTTGCCGCTCCAGCCGCCGAAGGAGACCGTGACATCGCCACCGGCCGCGCGGATGGCGTTGATGGTCGACTGGTCGGTGCCGCCGGTGAGCGCCCGGGAGCCGTCCCACTTGGGGGTGCAGCCGCCGTCGGAGAGCATGAACGCCATCGTGAACTGCTTCGTGCCGGTCGCCGACATCACGTCCGTGGCCTTGGGCGGACTGCCCCAGCCGAGGTAGAGGTACGGACCGGTCTGGCCGATGGCCGCGGCCGCCGTGGCCTGCGGCGCGGGGGTGGTGGCCTGGGCGGCGGTGGCCGCGCCCGTGGTGATCAGGGCGACTAATCCGGTGGCGGCGGCGAGGGCGCGTCTGTGGTGGCGGCGGGGGAGCTGAGGCATGACGGGCGGTCCTCCTGGGGGTCGGGGAGGGTGCGGCTGAACGCTAGCGAGCCGTCATGGCGGCGACAAGATGGTGGATAGGAAACTTTCCTAATGGTCTTTTCCCATGGTCGCCCGGGCCGAGCCACAGCGCGGTGCTCAGTGCTCAGTGCGCGGTGCTCAGTGCTCGCTCTGCCAGCGGTAGACCAGCTCCGGGCGCCCGATCGCGCCGTAATGCGGCGTACGGACGGCGCGGCCCGCCTCCACCAGGTGCTCCAGGTAGCGGCGCGCGGTGATCCGTGAGATCCCCACCGCCTCCGCCGTCGCCGCCGCCGAGACGCCGTCCTGGGCGCTGCGCAGCGCCTCGGTGACCGCGTGCAGGGTGGCCTGGGTGAGCCCCTTGGGCATCGAGGCGGGCTGCGGCGCGCGCAGGGCGGCCAGCGCCCGGTCCACCTCGTCCTGCCCGCTGGCCTCGCCCGCCGTCGACCGGAACTCGGCGTACCGCTGGAGCCGGTCGCGGAGCGTGGAGAAGGTGAACGGCTTCAGTACGTACTGGACCACCCCGAGCGAGACCCCGTCCCGGACCACGGCCAGGTCCCGGGCCGAGGTGACGGCGATGACGTCCGCCGCGTGCCCGGCCGCCCGCAGCGCCCGCACCAGCTGCAGGCCGTGCCCGTCCGGCAGGTAGAGGTCGAGCAGGATGAGGTCGGCGGGGGTGCGCTCCAGCAGCCGCTGGGCGTCACCGCCGGTGTGCGCGGTGCCGACGACGGCGAATCCGGGGACGCGCTCGACGTACATCCGGTGCGCGTCCGCCGCGACGAGGTCGTCCTCGACGACGAGCACCCGGATCGGGTCCGGGGTCGGGGTCGTCGAGTTCGCCTGCGGCGGGCTCATGGGTCGGGGTTCCTCTCGGGGCATGATCTCGGGGGCATGACGGGGCTGGGCAAGAAGCTCGGGGCCCCAATTTACGGAGCGTAATGAAGAGTGGCCAGGGTTACGGGCCTGTGAATCCGCCGGACGTGCTCATCGCGCGCCGCCCGACCGCCGCTCACGACGTGGCGGCAGCCCGTCGCTGGCCAGTCAGCGGCAGCCGTACGGTGAACTCGGCGCCGGAGCCGGGCGCCCCGGCCACGTCCACGCTGCCCGCGTTGCGGCGTACGGCCTGTTGGACGAGGGCCAGCCCCAGGCCGCGCCCCGCCGACTTGGTCGACCAGCCGCGCCGGAACGCGTCCTCGGCCGCCGCCGGGTCGAGCCCGGCGCCGGTGTCCGCGACGCACAGGGTCAGCTCGCCGTCCTCGGCGTGGACGGTGACCGTGACCCGGGCGCTGCGGGCGGCGCCGCTGCCGACGCCCTCGGCGGCGGCGTCGATCGCGTTGTCGATGAGGTTGCCGACGATGGTCACCAGGTCGCGGGCGGCGAGACCGGGCGGCAGCAGACCGTCGTCGATGCGGCTGTCGGGGGTGAGGACGAGTTCGACGCCGCGCTCGCTGGCCTGGGCCGCCTTGCCCAGCAGCAGCGCGGCCAGCACGGGCTCGGCGACGGCCGCCACGACCTGGTCGGTGAGGGCCTGGGCCAGCTCCAGCTCGGCCGTCGCGAACTCGACCGCCTCGTCCTCCCGGCCCAGCTCGATCAGCGAGACGACGGCGTGCAGCCGGTTGGCGGCCTCGTGGGCCTGGGAGCGCAGCGCCTCGGCGAAGCCGCGTACCGAGTCCAGCTCGCCGGAGAGCGCCTGGAGTTCCGTATGGTCGCGCAGCGTGACGACCGTGCCGCGCTGTTCGCCGCTGCTCACCGGGGAGGTGTTGACGACCACGACCCGCTCCGCGGTCAGATGCAGTTCGTCCACGCGCGGCTCGGCGGCCAGCAGGGCGCCGGTGAGGGGGCTGGGCAGGCCCAGCTCGGAGACGTAAGCGCCGACCGCGTCGTCGGACAGCCCGAGCAGCTCCCGGCCGCCGTCGTTGATGAGCGCGATCCGCCGCTGTCCGTCCAGCATCAGCAGCCCCTCGCGCACCGCGTGCAGCGCCGCCTCGTGGTAGTCGTGCATCCGGCTCAGCTCGGTGGCGTTCATGCCGTGGGTGTGGCGGCGCAGCCGGGCGTTGATGACGTACGCGCACAGGCCGCCGACGGCGAGCGCCCCGGCGGCGACGCCGAGCAGCGCGAGCAGTTGGCGCCGCACCTGGGCGCTGATGGTCTCGACCGTGATCCCGGCGCTGACCAGCGCGGTGATCCGGTCCCCGGCCCGCGCGTCGCGCACCGGGGCGACCACCCGCACGGACGGGCCGAGGGTGCCGGTGTACGTCTCGGGGAAGATCTGGCCCTTCAGCGCGGGCTCGATGTGGCCGAGGTAGCGCTCCCCGATCCTGTCCGGATCAGGGTGTGTCCAACGGATACCGCGCGGGTTCATGATGGTCACGAAGGTGACGCCGGTGTCCCGGCGCACCTTCTCCGCATACGGCTGGAGCCGGGCGGTGGGGTTCTTCGACCGCACGGCGTCGGCCACCGAGGGGGAGTCGGCGACGGCAGCGGCGGCGGCCGTGGCCTGGCTGCGCGCGGCCGCCGTGGCCTGGTCGCGGTCGGTGATGTACGCGAAGACGGCGCATCCCGCCACCAGCGCGGCGACCAGCACGACCTGCATCGCGAAGAGCTGCCCGGCCAGGCTCCGCGGGTGGGGGATGCGCATGTCCATCAGTCTGCACACGAATCTTTGTGTGAACGAAATGAACGGAAGGGTGACCCCCGTCACAGCCGTGGGGCATAGTCGCCGGAACCGTTCAAGGCGGTGTGCGAGCCGCACACGGATACAGCGCCGGGACAGTTGGACGGCCGAAGAGAAGGAGGCAGCACCGTGGCTGCGGAGATCACGCCGCCCGCATCGGGACGTACAGAGCCGGAGCGGCCGAAGGCGAAGAAGAAGGAAAAGATCCACTACCTCTACCTCGCTGTGATCGGCGCGGTGGCGCTGGGGATCCTCGTGGGCTTCGCCGCCCCCGACACGGCGGTGGAGCTGAAGCCCATCGGTGAAGGCTTCGTCAATCTGATCAAGATGCTGATCTCGCCGATCATCTTCTGCACGATCGTGCTCGGCGTCGGTTCGGTACGGAAGGCCGCCAAGGTCGGCAAGGTCGGCGGGCTCGCCCTCGGCTACTTCATGGTGATGTCGACCGTCGCGCTCGGCATCGGCCTGATCGTCGGCAACCTCCTGGACCCCGGCAGCGGGCTCCACATCACGGAGGAAGTGACGAAGGCCGGACAGGGCCAGGTCGACAGCGCCGCGAGCGAGGGCCTGGACGGGTTTGTGCTGAGCATCATTCCCACCACCCTGCTCTCCGCGTTCACCTCCGAGCAGGTGCTCCAGACCCTGTTCGTCGCCCTCCTCGTGGGCTTCGGCCTCCAGGCCATGGGCAAGTCCGGTGAGCCGGTGCTGCGCGGCATAGGCCACATACAGCAGCTCGTCTTCAAGCTGCTGTCGATGGTCATGTGGCTGGCCCCGGTGGGCGCCTTCGGCGCGATCGCCGCGGTGGTCGGCGAGACCGGTCTGGACGCGCTCAAGGCGCTCGCCGTCATCATGATCGGCTTCTACACCACCTGCTTCCTCTTCGTGTTCGTCGTGCTCGGTGCGATCCTGCGCCTGGTGGCGGGCGTGAACCTGTTCCTGCTGCTGAAGTACCTGGCGCGGGAGTTCCTGCTGATCCTCTCGACGTCCTCCTCGGAGTCCGCGCTGCCGCTGCTCATCGCCAAGATGGAGCACGCGGGCGTCAGCCGTCCCGTCGTCGGCATCACCGTGCCGACCGGCTACTCCTTCAACCTGGACGGCACCGCGATCTACCTGACCATGACGTCGCTGTTCATCGCCGACGCCATGGGCAAGCCGCTCGCGATCGGCGAGCAGATATCCCTGCTGCTGTTCATGATCGTCGCCTCCAAGGGCGCCGCCGGTGTCACCGGCGCGGGCATGGCCACCCTCGCGGGCGGCCTCCAGTCGCACCGGCCCGACCTGGTCGGCGGTGTCGGCCTGGTCGTCGGCGTCGACCGCTTCATGAGCGAGGCCCGCGCCCTCACCAACTTCGCGGGCAACGCGGTCGCCACCGTCCTGGTCGGCACGTGGACCAAGGAGATCGACAAGGACCGGATGAACGAGGTCCTCGCCGGGCGGCTCCCGTTCGACACCGAGGCCTTCGCGGCGAACGGCGGCGGCCACGGCCCGTCCGCCGACGACTCCGACGGGGGCGCCGACACCAAGTCGCTCCCCGAGCAGCGTGATGGTGACACGGCCAAGGAGCACGTGCCCGCCTGACACCCCACGCCCCTGCGGCCCTGCCCTCCTGAATCGGGGCAGGGCCGCGGTCGTGTTCCCGTCCGGGCGGCGGTGAGAGGTGGTGCCCCGCGTCTTCCCCCCGTGGCAAGACACGAGACACCGGTACAGGGGGGGGGCGGGTCAGCCCTCTCCGTCCGCCACCGGACGCAACTGTTCGGGGAGCGCCGTCCATTCGGGCCCGCCGTGGCGCGGCTTGACCCACGCGATGTTGCCACCGGCGTCGATGTAGGCGACGCGGCCGATGGCCTCGCGCTCGATGTCGTAGACGAGATCCCCTATCCGGGGTCTGCGGCGGGTGCGTCCGGCCGTGGTCATGGAGCCCAGCGTCCCGGAAGCCGCTGATGTACGGCTGATGCCTCGCTGACCTGGCCCGGTGGGTAGGCTGCGGGATTGGCACACTGATTCTCTGGTACCGACGGGGGCAGCGCGTGGACGGGACCGGCTTACGCCTCTTGGGACCCGTGGGGATCTGGCGGGACGACCAGCTGCTGGGCCCGACCGCCGCGCAGCAGCGTTCCGTTCTGGCGATGCTGGTGATGGAACCGGGCCGGGTGGTCTCCGTCGACCGGCTGGTGATGGCCGTCTGGGGCGAGGACCCGCCGGGCTCCGCGCGCAACGCCGTACAGGTCCAGATATCCAAGCTGCGCCGCATCCTGGCCGCACTGCCCGACACCGAACTGACCACCTCCGCCAAGGGCTACTGCCTCACCACCCCGCGCACGGCCGTCGACCTGCACCGCTTCCGTGACCTGGTGCGCGAGGCCCGTACGGTGAACGACGACCGGGCCGCCGGACTGCTGCGCGCCGCCCTGCAGTTGTGGCGCGGACCCGCCCTCGCCGACGTGGCGGGCGGCTGGCTGTCCGACACCGTCGGGGCCGGTCTGGAGGAGGAGCGGCGGGCCGCGGTGGAGGAGTGCGCCGCGCTCGACGTACGCGCCGGGCGCCACCACGAGGCCGCCGCGCAACTGTCCGCCCTGGTCGCCGAACACCCGCTGCGCGAGGGCTCGGTGGCCCTGCTGATGGAGGCGCTGCGCCGGTCGGGGCGGCGCGCCGACGCCCTCGCGCTGTTCCGCGCCACCCGGCAGCGGTACGCCGAGGAGCTGGGCATAGAACCGGGCGAGGAGCTGCAACGCCTCCACCACCAGGCGCTCGCGGAGGCCACAGGCACCGCCGGGGCGTCCGGGCCTACCGGAGCCGCCGGGGTGTCCGGAGGCGAGGATGACGCCACCGCCGCTCCGGGCCCGCACACCGCCACCGCCGCCGGAACCGCCGTGCCCGCGCAACTGCCCCCCGATGTCGCCCACTTCACCGGCCGTGAGCGCGAACTCGGCGGGCTGGACTCGCTGCTGCGCGCCACCGCCACCGCCGCCGCGATCGGGGTGATCGCGGGGAGCGGCGGGCTCGGCAAGACCACGCTCGCGGTGCACTGGGCGCACCGGGTGCGGGAGCGGTTCCCCGATGGGCAGCTGTACGTCAACCTGCGCGGCTTCGGCCCCACCGGGTCGGCGATGACCGTGGCCGAGGCGGTCCGCGGGTTCCTCGACGCGTTCCAGGTGCCCGCGCACCGCATCCCCGCCACCGTGGAGGCGCAGACCGCCCTCTACCGCAGTCTGCTGGCCGACCGCCGGGTGCTGGTCCTCCTCGACAACGCGCGCGACGCCGAGCAGGTACGTCCGCTGCTGCCCGGGTCGCCCGGCTGTCTGGTGGTGCTGACCAGCCGTAACGAACTCACCGGGCTGGTCGTCGCGGAGCAGGCCAGGCCGCTGCCGCTGGATCTGCTCGGCCGCGCCGAGGCGCGCGAGCTGCTCATCGGCCGGATCGGCGCCGAGCGCGCCGCCGCCGAGCCCCAGGCCGTGGAGGACGTGGTCACGGTGTGCGCGGGGCTGCCCCTCGCGCTCGCCATCGTGGCCGCCCGCGCCGCCACCCACCCCCGGTTCAGCATCGCGGCGCTCGCCGGTGAGCTGCACGACGCGCGCGGCAGCCTCGACGCGTTCGAGGGCGGGGACGCCACCACCGACGTCCGGGCCGTGTTCTCGTGGTCGTACCACTCCCTCGGCGCCGACGCCGCCCGGCTGTTCCGGCTGCTCGGCGTCCACCCCGGCCCGTATATCGCGGCCCCCGCCGCCGCGTCCCTCGCCGGGGTGGACGTGGCGCAGGCGCGCAGGCTGCTGAGCAGGCTCACCCGGGCCCAGCTGCTCGCCGAGCGCAGCCCGGGCCGGTACGCGTTCCACGATCTGCTGCGCGCGTACGCCATGGAGCTGACCCAGGAGCACGACTCGGCGGACGAGCGCCGGTCGGCGCTGCACCGGGTGCTGGACCACTATCTGCACTCCGCCTTCGCCGCCGGGCGCGCCTTCACCCCGTACCGGGAGCCGATCGCGCTCGGCCCGGCGCGGCCCGGTGTCGCCGTCGAGACGTTCGGCGAACACGCCCAGGCGCTCACCTGGTTCACCCTGGAACACCCGGTGCTGATCGCGGCCCTCCAGCGGGCCGCGGACGCCGGGTTCGAGACCCACGCGTGGCAGCTGTCCTGGTCGCTGGCGGAGTTCCTGGACCAGCTCGGCCACTGGCACGACCAGCGCACCATCCACCGCATCGCCCTGGGCGCCGCCCACCGCATCGCCGATCCGGCCGGTCAGGCCCACGCCCGCCACGGGCTCGGCCTCGCCGATCTGCGGATGGGGCGGTACGACCGGGCCCGTGGCCATCTGCTGCGCTCGCTCGACCTGCACGGCGAGACCGCCAACCACATCGGCCAGGCCCGTATCCATGTCGCGCTCAACATGACGGCCGAGCGGCAGGGCCGCGACGAGGAGCTGCTGTACCACGCCCGGCGCTCGATGGAGCTGTACCAGGTGGCCGGTCACCGCAGGGGAGAGGCGTACGCGCTCAACAACATGGGCTGGGCGTACGCCATGCTCGGCGACTGCAGCCAGACCCTGGTGCACTGCGCGAAGGCGCTCGCCCTGCTGCGGGAGGCGGGCGACGGGCGCGGGGAGTCGGCCGCGTGGGACAGCCTCGGGTACGCCCACCACCAGCTCGGCGACCACCAGCAGGCCATCGCCTGCTACCGGCGCGCGGTCGAGCTGCGGCGCGGTCTGGACGAGCGGGTGCGGGAGGCCGAGTCGCTGTACCGGCTGGGCGACGCCCAGCGGACCGCCGGGGACGTGGCCGGGGCGCGGGACAGCTGGCGCGCGGCGCTGAGCCGCTTCGACGCCCTCGGCCACCCGGACGCGGACCAGGTCCGGGACGGGCTCGCCCGGCTGGACGAGCCCGAACCGGGTAGCGCTAGCTGAAGGGGATGCGGACGGTGGACTGGTTGCCGGTGCCGAGGGTGCTGGTGCCGTTGCCGATGGCGTTCCACACCTCGACGCGGACCTTGCCGTTGCTGAGGTTGCCCAGCGCCGAGCCGGTCGTGGACTTCAGGCCCCGGGCCTGGGTGTAGTGCTCGTAGCCCGGGGACGGATCGGTGGCGAAGTACTGGTAGGTCTCGGTGCGGTCCCAGCTGCCGTCGCCGGTGAGGTCGTAACTCACCCTCACCTGCTGCCCGTTGGCGATCGTCGTGCCCGCGTCCACGAACAGGTCGAAGGCCGTCGAACCGCCGTTGTACGTGCGCGTGATGCCGGACGAGGTGAACGTCTGCGGCTGGTACGGCGTCCCGTCGTGGTTGGCGCCGCCCGCCGAGGCCAGGGTCGTGGCGGTCGCGGACGAGGAGGCCGCGCCGAGCGCGCCGCCCGAGCCCGGGTAGAGGGTGGCGGAGCCGGTGCCGGGGTCGGTTCCGCCGCCGCCCCGGGTCCAGACCCCGACGTAGTCGACGAGCATGGGGTGGCCGGGGACGGTGGCCGAGGTGGGCGTGGCCGAGCCGTGGACGCCGTTGGGGAAGGCGCCGCCCATCGCCACGTTCAGCAGCATGAAGTAGCCCGCGTGGTCGGTCATGTTGGACCAGGTGGTGGCGTCGACCTGGCTCTGGCTGATGCTGTGGAACTGCTGGCCGTCCACGTACCAGCGCAGCTGGTTCGGGGTGGCCGAGCGGTCCCATTCGAAGCGGTAGGTGTGGAACGCGGACTGGCAGGTCGAGCCGGGGCAGGCGCGGCTGGCGCCGAGTCCGGTGGACTCGTTGCAGGCGCCGCCCGGGTTCACGCCGCAGTGGAGCACGCCCCACACCGAGTTGATCCCGTTGACGTTCTCCATGATGTCGAACTCGCCGATGCCGGGCCAGTTCTGGTAGTTGCCCCGGTACGGGCTGCCGAGCGCCCAGAAGGCGGGCCAGTAGCCGAGGGCGGCGGTGCCGGTGACGTTCGGCATCTGAATCCGGCCCTCCATGCGCAGCACACCGCCCGCCGGGGCCTTGAAGTCGGCGCGCTTGGTCTCGATGCGGGCCGAGGTCCAGTTGCCCGCGCCGTCGCGGAGCGGGGTGATGCGGAGGTTGCCGGAGCCGTCGAGGCTGAGGTTGCTGGTGGAGTTGGTGTAGTTCTGGATCTCGCCGGTGCCCCAGTTGCCGGGGCCGCCGGGGTAGCTGTGGCCGGTGTCGATCTGCCAGTTGGCGGCGGAGGGGAGGGTGCCCGCCGACCCGGTGAAGTCATCGCTCCACTGGAGGGTCCAGCCGGGCGCGGGCGGCACGTCGGCCTGTACGGACGTGGCGCCGAGGAGGGCGACGGCGGTGGCGGCGGCGGTGGCGGCGAGGGCGGCTAACGCCGATCTGAGGGCGGATCGGGCTCTGTGGGGACGACGCATGGACGTACCTCCTGAAGGGGGTGAGAGCGCTCTCACCCCTCTCTTTAGGCGTGTCCACGTCACTCGTCAACCTTTTGGTCGTCACCTCTTGAACGAAGGCTCAGGCCGGGCGCAGCCAGATCGTGGCCAGTGGCGGCAGTACCGGCAGGAGGCTGGCCGGGCGGCCGTGGGCGGCGGTCGGCTCGGCCTTCAGTGGTTCCGGATTGCGGACGCCGCTGCCGCCGTACCGCTCGTCGTCGGTGTTCAGCACCTCCCGCCACAGCGGGGCCGCGTCCGGTACGCCCACCCGGTACGCGTGCCGCACCACCGGCGAGAAGTTGCTGACCGCGAGCAGCGGGGAGCCGTCCGCGTCGAAGCGGAGGAAGGCGAAGACGTTGTCCTCGTGTCCGTCCCCCTCCACCCACGCGAACCCCTCCGGCACCGTGTCCCGCTGCCACAGCGGCGGTGTCGCCGCGTAGGTCCGGTTGAGGTCGCGGACCAGGTCGCGCACGCCCCGGTGGTCGGGTTCGGCGGAGTACGAGGGGTCCAGCAGCCACCAGTCGGGGCCGTGCCGCTCCGACCACTCCGCGCCCTGCGCGAACTCCTGCCCCATGAAGAGCAGTTGCTTGCCCGGGTGCGCCCACATGAAGCCGAGGTACGCCCGGTGGTCGGCGCGCTGCTGCCACCAGTCGCCCGGCATCTTGCTCACCAGCGCGCGCTTGCCGTGCACCACCTCGTCGTGCGAGATGGGGAGCACGTAGTTCTCGCTGTACGCGTACACCATCGAGAACGTCATCTCGTGGTGGTGGTACTTCCGGTGCACCGGCTCATGCGCCACGTAGCCGAGCGAATCGTGCATCCACCCCATGTTCCACTTCAGCCCGAAGCCGAGCCCGCCGAAGCCGCTCGGGCCCACGTGGTGGGTGGCCCGGGTGACGCCGTCCCAGGCGGTGGACTCCTCGGCGATGGTCACGACGCCGGGGCAGCGGCGGTAGACGGTCGCGTTCATCTCCTGGAGGAACGCCACCGCGTCCAGGTTCTCCCGGCCGCCGTGCGCGTTGGGCGTCCACTGGCCGGGTTCGCGGGAGTAGTCGAGGTAGAGCATGGACGCCACGGCGTCGACGCGCAGGCCGTCGATGTGGAACTCCTCGCACCAGTAGACCGCGTTCGCGACCAGGAAGTTCCGCACCTCCGTGCGGCCGTAGTCGAATTCGAGCGTGCCCCAGTCGGGGTGTGCGGCCCGCTGCGGGTCGGCGGGTTCGTACAGCGGCCGCCCGTCGAACTCGGCGAGCGCCCACGCGTCCCGGGGGAAGTGCGCGGGCACCCAGTCCACCAGCACCCCGATGCCCGCCCGGTGCAGCGCGTCGACCAGGTACTTGAAGTCGTCCGGCGTGCCGAGGCGGGCCGTCGGCGCGTAGAACCCGGTCACCTGGTAGCCCCAGGAGCCGCCGAACGGATGCTCGGCCACCGGCATCAGCTCGACGTGGGTGAAGCCGAGGTCCTTGACGTACGCGGGCAACTGCTCGGCCAGCTGCCGGTACGTCAGCCCGGGGCGCCACGACGGCAGGTGCACCTCGTACACCGAGAACGGCAGCTCGTGCACCCGCCCGCCGCCCCGCCGCGCCATCCAGTCCTCGTCGCGCCAGTGGTGGTGCGAGGCGTGCACGACGGAGGCGGTCGCGGGCGGGCACTCGGTACGCCGCGCCATCGGATCCGCGCGGACCGTGCGGCTGCCGTCGGGCCGGGTGATCTCGAACTTGTACAGCGCGCCCTCGCCGACGCCGGGGATGAACAGCTCCCATACGCCGCTGGAGCCGAGCGAGCGCATCGGGAAGCCGGTGCCGTCCCAGTGGCAGAAGTCCCCGGTGACCCGGACCCCGCGCGCGTTCGGCGCCCAGACGGTGAAGCGTGTGCCGACCACCCCGTGGTGCGTCATCGGCTGCGCGCCGAGCGCCCGCCACAGCTCCTCGTGGCGGCCCTCGCCGATGAGGTGCAGATCGAGTTCGCCGAGCGCGGGCAGGAACCGATACGGGTCGTGGACCCGCACCTCGGCGTCGTCGTACGCCACGAGCAACTGATACTCGGGGACGTCCGCCAGCGGCAGGACCCCCGAGAACACCCCGTCCCCCTCCGCGCGGAGCCGCGCCCGCACCCCGGCGGCCACGACGGTGACGGCCCGCGCGTACGGCCGCAGCGCCCGGAACCGCACCCCGCCGGTGACGGGGTGCGCCCCGAGCAGCGCATGCGGATCGTGATGCCCCCCGCTCAGCAGCCGCCCCCGCTCCTCCGCCCCGATGGCCTCGGCGTCCCGCACCCCGAGGTAGTCATACGCCCCGGCCTCCGGTTCGGGCGCGGGCGCGGGGTCGTGCGGTACGGCGACCCCGCCCCGCGCACCGCATTCCCCTCGCGGCGCCCGAGGCTCGGGCGCCGCCCCGTACGACGACCGCGGGTTGGGCTTGATGCCCGCGGATTGCGGTGAGCGGGGATCCTCGCGGGGAGACGCGGCCTCCCGCAGCCCGGCCTCGACGTCCGGTGCGGCGGCACGGGCCGCGTCCGGGCGCGCCGATCGGCCCGGGAGGAACGTGGGCGGGACCGCTGGGCCCGTCCTGGGGCCGGTGGTGGCCGGGTCGGCGTCGGACGGGTGCTGGCCGGACGGCGGTCGTGCGGTCACGGGGTGGTCCTCCCGGGGGTGTTGGAGGCGGGTGTGTGAAGGAGGGGGTCAGCGGACGGCGGCGGCCAGGCGGCGGATCGCGGTCATCGGGACCGGCAGCCAGTCGGGGCGGTGGCGGGCCTCGTAGAGGACCTCGTACACCGCCTTGTCGGTCTCATGGGCGCGCAGCAGCTCCGGTTCGTCGCGCGGATCCGTGCCGGAGGCCTCCGCGTACCCCGCGCAGTACGCGTCACGCATCCGCCCCGCCCAGTCCTGCGCGGCCTCCTGGCCGCCCACGGCCGCCGCGTAGTCGAAGGAACGGAGCATTCCGGCGATGTCGCGGACCGGCGGCTGCGGGCGGCGGCGTTCGGCGAGCGGACGGGACGGCTCGCCCTCGAAGTCGATCAGCGACCACTGCCGTTCCGCCGTCAGCAGGGACTGTCCCAGGTGCAGATCGCCGTGGATGCGCTGGGCCGCCCAGGTGCGCCCGGCGCGGCCGAGGGCGGCGACGTCCTCGTACGCGGCGTGCAGCGCGGCCCGGTACGGCTGGAGCGCGGGCACCGCGGCGGCGGCCGAGTCGAGGCGTTCGCTCATGGCGGCCGCGAGGTGTTCGATCTGCGGGCGGCGCAGTACGGAGACGGGGAGCGTACGGGCCATCGCGAGGTGCACCTCGGCCGTGGCCTGGCCGAGGGCGCGGGCGGCGTCGGTGAAGTCGGCGCGTACGGCGAGGGCGTCGAGGGCGAGCTGCCAGCCGTCGGTGGACCCGGCGAGGTAGGGCTGGAGGACGCCGAGCGTGAACGGCTCCGGGCGCGGTCCTGGCCCCTCCGGCGGGGGCGCGGCCTCGAACCAGGCGGCGGGGGCGGGCACCCGGGTGCAGCCGGTGCGGGCGAGGGCGAGGGGGAGTTCGAGGTCGGGGTTGGTGCCGGGGCTGACGCGCCGGAAGAACTTGAGAATGAACGTATCGCCATACACCACCGAGGAGTTGGACTGCTCGGCCGTGACCAGGCGGGGCGGCAGGATGGACGGGATGGCGTTGGACGGTTCGCGGACGAAGCGCAGCGGGCCGAGACGGCCGGGGACGCGCAGCCGCTCCAGGAGGAGCGAGGCGAGGCGCGGGTCGGCCAGCGCCTCGTACACGGTACGGCCGTCCAGCGGGCCGCCGCTGGGGCGGCCGACGAGGGCGGGGGCGAGGGAGGGCGGCAGGGTCGAGCGGACGCCGAGCAGGATCTGGTAGCAGTCGCTGGCGGCCGCGCCACGGCGGTGGCCGCAGCCGAAGCCGTGCCGGTGGCCGGGCGGTTCCGGCTGCTGGGCGCGGACGAGCAGATGGAGCAGCCCGGGGGCGGCGCCGCCGGGCGGGCAGGGCAGTATCTCGGTCGCGGAGACGAGGGCGAAGCCGGTCACGGGACGGCCCTTGCCCGCGAACCAGCGCTGCCGGGGGAGCCACTCGGCGAGCAGCGGCGCGAGTGACCCGAGCAGCCCGGTGGTACCGGCGTTCGGGCTGGCTGGCGGTAAAGCGGTCGGCGGGTGGTGTGCCCCCCGGGAGAACGAAGCTTCCGGCATGGCGTCGCGTCCTTTCCCCGGGCACACGACAGATCAGGGCAAAGTGTCCCGGATTGCGGCATTGACTGTGCGACGGTGCGGGACGTGTCGGGCGAGGATCGTCCGTACGGCGAGTACGGAGTACGCGATCGGCTCCGCCGGTGGCGGTACGTAGTCAGAGTGCCCATGAACCCCACCCGGAAACGCCGCGTCGGCCGGAGGGCGCAGCTTTCCCCACCCCGCCCCTCCCCGAACCGGTGCTCCGCCCCGCCCCCCACGGTGCTCCGCCCCGACCCCCGGCCACGGGGCCGCGCCCCCGGCCCCGGGGCTGCGCCCCCGGCCCCCGGCCACGGGGCTGCGCCCCTGGTCCCGGCCTCGGGGCTGCGCCCCCGGCCCCCGGCCTCGGGGCTGCGCCCCCGGCTCCCGGCTTCGGGGCTGCGCTCTGGGTCCCGGCCACGGGGTTGTGCCCCTGGCCCCCGCTTCGGGGTTGCGCTCCCGGGCCCGCTTCGGGGTTGTGCCCCGGCCCCCACTTCGGGGTTGCGCCCCTGGCTCCCGGCTTCGGGGTTGCGCTCCCGGGCCCGCTTCGGGGCTGCGCTCTGGGTCCCGGCCACGGGGTTGTGCCCCTGGCCCCCGCTTCGGGGTTGCGCTCCCGGTCCCCGGCCTCGGGGTTGCGCCCCCGGCCCCTCGGGGTTGTGCCCCTGGCTCCCGGCTTCGGGGCTGCGCCCCGGACCCGCTTTGGGGTTGTGCCCCTGGTCCCGGCCTCGGGGTTGCGCCCCGGCCCCCAGGGGGTTGCGCTCCGGGTCCCGGCTTCGGGGCTGCGCCCCCGGCCCCGGTCACGGGGTTGCGCCCCCGGGCCCCGGCCTCGGGGTTGTGCCCCCAGGCCCCTCGGGTTGTGCCCTCGGGGCGCCGTGTCGGGGCCGGGCCGGGGTGGTGTCCCCCGGTGGCGGGCCGGATCGGGGACGAGGTCGCTCCCGCCTCTGGGCGCGGGGCCTGTGGCGCGGTTCCGGGCTGCCTGGCCGGAGGCGCGGCCGCCGAGGCAGCGCTGCGGGGGCTGGGGCGCGGCCCCGGGACGGCCCTGCGGCGGTAGCCGCAATGGGGGTCGGGGTCCGGGGCGGAGCACCGGTTTCGGGAAGGGGCGGGGTGGGGGCTAGACCATAGGCCGGGGCACGGGGTCGGCTCGGCGCAGGCGGAACCAGTAGAAGCCGTGGCCCGCCAGGGTGAGCAGGTACGGGAGTTCGCCGATGGCCGGAAAGCGGACGCCGCCGATCAGCTCGACCGGGTGGCGGCCCGCGAAGGACTGCAGGTCCAGCTCCGTCGGCTGGGCGAAGCGCGAGAAGTTGTGCACGCACAGCACCAGGTCGTCCTCCCCGTCCGGAGTCCGCGGGGCCTCGCGCAGAAAGGCCAGAACGGCGGGGTTCGAGGAGGGCAGCTCGGTGAAGGAGCCCAGCCCGAAGGCCGGGTTCTGCTTGCGGATCTCGATCATCCGCCGGGTCCAGTGGAGCAGGGAGGACGGCGAGGACATGGAGGCCTCGACGTTGGTGACCTGGTACCCGTAGACCGGGTCCATGATCGTGGGGAGGAAGAGCCGCCCCGGATCGCAGGAGGAGAAGCCCGCGTTGCGGTCGGGGGTCCACTGCATGGGGGTGCGCACGGCGTCGCGGTCGCCGAGCCAGATGTTGTCGCCCATGCCGATCTCGTCCCCGTAGTAGAGGATCGGCGAGCCGGGCAGGGACAGCAGCAGAGCCGTGAACAGCTCGATCTGGTTGCGGTCGTTGTCCAGCAGCGGGGCCAGCCGCCGCCGGATGCCGATGTTGGCGCGCATGCGCGGATCCTTGGCGTACTCCGCGTACATATAGTCGCGCTCTTCGTCGGTGACCATTTCCAGCGTCAGCTCGTCGTGGTTGCGCAGGAAGATGCCCCACTGGCAGCCGGACGGGATGGCCGGGGTCTTGGAGAGGATCTCGGAGACCGGGTAGCGGGACTCGCGCCGCACGGCCATGAAGATGCGCGGCATGACGGGGAAGTGGAACGCCATGTGGCATTCGTCGCCGCCCGCCTCGTAGTCGCCGAAGTAGTCGACGACGTCCTCCGGCCACTGGTTGGCCTCGGCCAGCAGCACCGTGTCCGGGTAGTGGGCGTCGATCTCGGCGCGGACGCGCTTCAAGAGTTCATGGGTGCGGGGGAGGTTCTCGCAGTTGGTGCCCTCCTCCGCGTACAGATACGGCACGGCGTCCAGCCGGAATCCGTCGATGCCGAGGTCCAGCCAGAAGCGCAGGGCGGCCAGTACCTCCTCCTGGACGGCCGGGTTCTCGAAGTTGAGGTCCGGCTGATGCGAGAAGAAGCGGTGCCAGTAGTACTGCTTGCGTACCGGATCAAAGGTCCAGTTGGACGTCTCGGTGTCGACGAAGATGATGCGGGCGTCCTGGTACTGCTTGTCGTCGTCCGCCCAGACGTAGTAGTCGCCGTACGGTCCGTCCGGATCGGTACGGGACTCCTGGAACCACGGATGCTGATCACTGGTGTGGTTCATGACAAAGTCGATGATGACGCGCATGCCGCGCTGGTGCGTGGCGTCCACGAACTCGACGAAGTCGGCGAGGTCCCCGAACTCCGGCAGCACGGCCGTGTAGTCCGAGACGTCGTAGCCGCCGTCGCGCAGCGGGGAGGCGAAGAAGGGCGGCAGCCAGAGGCAGTCGACGCCGAGCCACTGCAGATAGTCGAGCTTGGCGGTGATGCCCTTGAGGTCGCCGACGCCGTCGCCGTTGCTGTCCTGGAAGGAGCGGACCAGGACCTCGTAGAAGACGGCGCGTTTGAACCAGTCGGGGTCGCGGTCCTTGGCCGGGGTGTCTTCGAACTTGTCCGGTACAGGCTCGTTGACGATCATGATGTGGGTGACCCTCCGATCGGTGAGGACGGTCGCAGGGAGAGCACGTGCGCGGGGGCCATGTCACGCCCAGGCTCCAGGCGCACGTAGTTGTCCCTGCCCCAGTGATAGGTCTCGCCGGTGAGCTCGTCGCGCACCGGGGCGGACTCGTGCCAGTCGAGGCCGAGTTCCGGCATGTTCAACGAGACCGTCGCCTCCTGGGTGTGGTGGGGGTCCAGGTTGACGACGGTGAGCACGCACGAGTCGCCCGTGCGCTTGGAGTAGACGATGACGGAGTCGTTGTCGGCGTGGTGGAATCGGAGGTTGCGCAGCCGGCGCAGGGCGGGGTGCCGCCGGCGCAGCCGGTTGAGCCGGGTGAGCAGCGGGGTGAGCGACGCTCCGGTGCGCTCCGCGCCCGCCCAGTCGCGCGGGCGCAGCTGGTACTTCTCGGAGTCGAGGTACTCCTCGCTCCCGGCGCGCAGCGGGGTGTTCTCGCACAGCTCGTAGCCCGCGTAGACACCCCAGGTGGGGGAGAGGGTGGCGGCGAGGACGGCCCGGATCGCGAAGGCCGGGCGGCCGCCGTCCGAGAGGTAGGCGTGGAGGATGTCGGGGGTGTTGACGAAGAAGTTGGGCCGCATCCAGGCGGCCGCGTCCCCGGCCAGCCCGGTGAGGTAGTCGGTCAGCTCCTGCTTGTCGTTGCGCCAGGTGAAGTACGTATACGACTGCTGGAAGCCGATCATGCCGAGCGTGTTCATCATCGCGGGCCGGGTGAACGCCTCGGCGAGGAAGAGCACATCGGGGTCGGTGCGGTTGATGTCCCCGATCACCTTCTCCCAGAAGACCACGGGCTTGGTGTGCGGATTGTCGACCCGGAAGATCCGCACGCCGTGGGACATCCAGAACCGCAGCAGCCGCTCGGTCTCCCGGACGAGTCCGGGGAAGTCGGCGTCGAAGGCGATGGGGTAGATGTCCTGGTACTTCTTGGGCGGGTTCTCGGCGTACGCGATCGTCCCGTCGGCGCGCCGGTGGAACCACTCGGGGTGCTCGGTGACCCAGGGGTGGTCGGGCGAGCACTGGAGCGCGAAGTCGAGCGCCACCTCCATGCGCAGCTCGCGCGCCCGGGCCACGAAGTGGTCGAAGTCGTCCAGGGTGCCGAGGTCGGGGTGGATCGCGTCGTGGCCGCCGTCCGGGGAGCCGATCGCCCAGGGGGAGCCGACGTCGAAGGGGCCCGCGGAGAGCGTGTTGTTGGGGCCCTTGCGGTACGCGGTGCCGATGGGGTGGACGGGCGGCAGATAGACGACGTCGAACCCGGCGGCGGCGACGGCGGGCAGCCGTTCGGCGGCGGTGCGCAGCGTCCCGCTGACCGGACGCCGCCCCTCCGCCACCTTGGCGCCCTCGGAGCGCGGGAACAGTTCGTACCAGGAGCCGAACAGCGCGCGCTCCCGCTCGACCTGGAGCGGCATCGGGCGCGAGGAGGTGACCAGTTCGCGCAGCGGATGCCGGTCGAGCGCGTCGGTGACCTCGGGGGCGAGGGCCGCGGCGAGCCGGTCGGCGACCGGGCGGCGCTCGTCGCGCAGCCCGTCGACGGCGCCGAGCACCGCCTCCCGGCCGTCGCTCTTGGGCACTCCGGCCGCCGCTCTCTCGTGCAGCCGGGCGCCCTCCTCCAGCACCAGGTCGGTGTCGATCCCGGCCGGGATCTTGATACGGGCGTGCTGGCGCCAGGTGGCGACGGGGTCGCTCCACGCCTCGACCGTGTACGACCAGCGGCCGGGAGCGGTGGGGGTGATCTCGGCGCCCCGGCGGTCGGTACCGGGGGCGAGTTCGCGCAGGGGGGTCCACGGCCCGGAGCGTCCGGCCGGATCGCGGAGGACGACGTTGGCGCTGACCGCGTCGTGGCCCTCCCGGAACACGGTGGCACTGACCTCGAAGGTCTCGCCCACGACCGCCTTGGCGGGGCGGCGGCCGCAGTCGATCAGCGGACGGATATCCAGGATGGGAATACGACCGATCATAGGATCACCTGACGGCGTCGCGGGCTGATGTGCGGAGGGCGCTTGATGGTCGGCGGCGGCTTCTGTCCTTTGTATAGGCTTTACCGCCGGGCGATGGGTTGCGGGCATGACAGCTCCTGTCCGCGTTCACTCTGGTGGGCGGATGGGGTCGGCCATGGGGGGCGCGTTCGGGAAGCCTTCCCACCGGACACCGGGAGACAATCCGGGTTCCCGTTAACTACCGGTTCGTAACGCGGGGTACACGAAGCGGCCCCGCGCGTATCCGTGCGGGGCCGATGATATGACCGTAATCATGAGGGGCGGCAGGGTCCGTCTCAGCCGCCTGCGGCCGACGCCGCGTCAGCCGATCACCCGCAGCAGGCGGTTCGGCGCGCCGCGCCCCGGGTTCCGTACGGCCCCCTCGGCCGCCGCCGTGAGCGCCGCGCTCACCCGGGCCGGGGTCGCCGAGCGGTGGGCGGCGAGGTAGAGCGCCGCCGCGCCCGCGACATGGGGCGCCGCCATCGACGTACCCGACAGCGTCGCCGCCGCCGTATCGCTCGCGCGGGACGCCGAGACGATCCGGTCGCCGGGCGCGAACAGGTCCACCGCCGGGCCGTAGTTGGAGAACGGTGAGCGCCGGTCGGCCCGGTCCGTCGCACCCACCGTGATCGCCTCGGGCACCCGCCCCGGCGAGTACGCGCCCGCGGACCGGCCCGCGTTGCCCGCCGCGATGGTGAAGGTGAGACCGGCGCGCGCTCCGGCGCGTATCGCCTCGTCCCACTCCGGGACCGGCCCCGCGATCGCCGACCCCAGGCTCAGGTTCACCACCGACGGCTTCCGGGCGTGCCGCAGCACCCAGTCCAGACCGGCCAGCACCTCGGCGCTGGTGCCCTCGCCCCGGTCGTCCAGCACCCGGACGGCGACGACGTCGGCCTTCTTCGCCACGCCGTACTGCGCGCCCGCGGCGGTCGCGGCCACATGGGTGCCATGGCCGTTGCCGTCCTGCGCCACCGGGTCGTCGTCCACGAAGTCCCAGCCGGAGCGGGCCCGGCCGCCGAAGTCCCGGTGGCTGGTGCGCACTCCGGAGTCGATGACGTAGATCGTCGTCCCGCGCCCGCCGCCGGACGGCGCCGTGTACGCCCCGTCCAGCGCGGCCCCGGCGGGCTGATCGATCCGGTCCAGACCCCACGACGGCGGGTACGGCTGGGTGGTGGCGGTGGCGCGCAGGGACACCTCGGCGTCCCGGGTCACCGAGGCGACGCCCGGGTCCGCCGCGAGCCGTCTCGCCTGCGCCTCGTCGGCCCGTACGGCGAAGCCGTTCAGCGCCCTGCTGTACGTGCGGCGCACCGTCGCCCCGTACCGCTCGACGACGTCCTCGCCCGGCCCGGACGAGGCCGAAATCCCCCGTTGCAGCGTCACGATGTACGTGTGGTGCGCGGCCGGGCCCGCGGCCTGGGCGGGCAGTGCCGCGCCCGTCAGCACCATCGCGGCGGCGGCCAGCGCCCCGGCCGTCCGGCGGCGGCCTCTGCTCCTGCTGTGCGGACTCCTTCTGCGCGTGCTCCTCCTGTGCGCCATGGACGATCCCTCCCACCCTCCCCGATGCGAAGGCGGCCAGGGTCTCGTGGGCGGGGAACCCCGACAAGTGCGCATCAGGGGGCCCACCGCGCGCGCGGCGCGCGGTGGGCCGGTGCTGGGCGCCTACTTGTAGGAGATGTCGGACTCCTTGTAGAGGCAGGTCTTGCTGTCCGGTCCCGAGCCGGTCTCCTCGGGCTCGTCGCCGGTGTCGTTGCCCTTGAAGCGGACGCAGGGGTCGATCTTCTTCTTGTCGTCCCCGATGATCGTGATGTCGCTGAGCTTCGCGGTGTCCCCGAAGTTCTCGTTGACGCCGACGAGCGACTTGCCCGGTGCGGTCACCTCCACGCCGTCCACCACCACCGCGCGCTTCTGCTGCTTCGAGCAGTTGCCGCACGAGCGGTAGAGCTTGCCGAAGTCCCGCACGGCGAAGTCGCGGATGGTGAGCGTGCCGCCGCCGTTGTGCTGGAAGACCTTGTCGTCGGCCTTGCGCGCGCCGCCGCCCGTGATCGTGTACTTGGCGTTGGCGCCGCCCAGGAAGGTCGCGGCGTCCTCGCCGACGTCCTCCCACCAGACGTTCTGCAGGGTGCAGCTGCCCTCGCAGTGGATGCCGTCGGCGGCGGGGGAGCCGATGACGACGTTCTTCAGCGTGGCGCCGTCGGCGAGTTCGAACATCGCGGGCTGGCCCTCGTCCTGGCCGCCGTCGCCGAGTTCGCCCTCGCCGATGTAGCGCCGCATCTTGCCGTCGACGACCCCGGAGATCTGCTGCGTCGAGCTGACCGGCTTGTCGTCACCGGGGGTGGGCCACTCGGCGGACGCCGAGGCCGAGGAGAGCATCGTCCCGGCCGTGATCGCGCCGATGGTGAGGGCGGCGGCGCCGAGGCCGCCGATCAGGGCGCGCTTGCGGGTGGGACGCGGTTTGTGGTGCTGCCGTGCCATGTGTATCCATTCCGTGGGGGGAGCCCGGCCCGCGAGAGATCACGGACCGGGCGGTGGACCTCGCTTACGCCTGATGGCTACTTGTAGGTGAGGTCGGAGCTGCTGTACTTGCAGTACGTGCCGTCGGCGTCGCTGCCGTTCTTCGTCGGCTCCTTGCCGGTGTTGTTCCCGATGTACTTCTGACACGGGACGATCTTCTTGCCGCTGTCCCCGACGATCGTGACCTTGCGCAGGGTCAGCGAGTCCCCGTAGTTGGTGTTGATCCCGCCGATGACCTTGCCCGGGGCGGTGATCTCGGTGTTGGTCACGTTGATCGTGCGCTTGTACTGGCTGGAGCAGTTGCCGCAGGAGCGGACGAACGTCGAGAAGTCCTGCCCGGCGAAGTTGGAGATGTTGAGCGTGCCGCCGCCGTTGAACTGGAAGATCTTGTCCGAGGCCTTGCGGGCGCCGCCGCCGATGACGTTGTACGTCTTCCCGGTGCCGCGGAACGTGGCGGCGTCCTCGCCGACGTCCTCCCACCAGACGTTCTGCAGCGTGCAGCTGCCCTTGCAGTGCACGCCGTCGGCCGCCGGGGCGCCGAGGATGACGTTCTTGAGCGTCGCGCCATCGGCCAGCTCGAACAGCGGGCCCTGGTCCTCGTCCTGGTTGTCGCTGCCGAGGTCGCCGTCGCCGTAGTAGCGCTTCATGCCGCCGTCGGTGGTCCCGCTGACGGGGATCGTCTTGGTGACCGCCTGCGGGCTGCCGCTGGGCGTGGGCCAGGAGGCGGCCGACGCGGCCGACAGGGACAGCCCGGTGGTGATCGCACCCGCGGTGAGGGCGATGGCGCCGAGGGCACCGCCCAGCGCGAGTCGTCTGGTGCTTCGTTCTGCCATATCAGCTCCTTGTGCGGAAGGGGGTGATGGGGAATTCGGGAAGGGGGTTCAGGGGGTCTTGATGGACGGCCTCGGCGGGGTGGCCATCTTGTTGCCGATGAAGAAGCTGGGGTGCGGCGGCTGGTTGTAGCCGGTGTTCTGCCAGGCCAGCGCCTCGCGGTACTGCCGGTCGTGCAGCAGCGTGGTGATCCGCCGGTCGGTCTCGTACGGCGTGGAGTAGATCCGCAGCGCCGTGTTGTCGCTGGTCGGCCAGATGACCTCCTCGCGCCAGTCGCCGAGGATGTCGCCCGCCAGCGACGGGTTCGCCTTGGTGCCGTTGTTCGAGTGCACCCCGGAGGCGGTGAGCTGCCGGGACTCGCCCGACGTGCCGTACTTGTCGACGCGCGTGCCGTCCAGCAGCTCGCGCACCGGGTCGCCGTCCCACCAGGACAGGAAGTTCATGGAGGAGGGCTTGCGGCCCTTGGTGGCCCCGGAGGCCGAGCGGATCTGGTCGTCCTTCGCGGACCACATCTCGGCGCCGTCGTTGCCCGCCCAGATGTCACCGGCCACGCCGCGCCCGTTGTCGCCGTTGGCCCCGGTCGTCCAGAGCACCTGGCCGGTCTTGGCGTCGGCCAGGTACGAGGACGGCTTCGAGGAGTCCTCGTCGACCTTGAAGTACTCCAGGCCCGGCCGGGACGGGTCGAGGTCGCCGAGGTGGGCCGCGTCGCCGTGGCCGTTCTTCGTCGTCCACAGCCCGGAGCCGTTGTCGTCCACGGCCATCGAGCCGTAGACGATCTCGTCCTTGCTGTCGCCGTCCACATCGCCGATGGTCAGCGCGTGGTTGCCCTGCCCGTCGTAGCCCTTGCCGCTGTTGGTGGAGCTGTTCGTGTCGAACGTCCACTTGCGGGTCAGCTTGCCGCCCTTGAAGTCCCAGGCGGCGATGACGGAGCGGGTGTAGTAGCCGCGCGCCGCGATCAGGGAGGGCGTGGAGCCGTTGAGGTACGCCGTCCCGGCGAGGAAGCGGTCCACCCGGTTGCCGTACGAATCGCCCCACGAGGAGACCGTGCCGCGCGCCGGGACGTAGTCCACGGTGTCCAGCGCGGCGCCCGTGCTGCCGCTGAACATCGTCAGGAACTCGGGGCCGCTCAGCACATAGCCGCCGGAGTTGCGGTAGTCGGCGGACGCGCTGCCGATCGTCTTGCCCGCGCCGTCGACCGTGCCGTCCGCGGTCTTCATCGCGACCTCGGCCTTGCCGTCGCCGTCGTAGTCGTACACCTGGAACTGGGTGTAGTGCGCGCCGGAGCGGATGTTGCGGCCCAGGTCGATGCGCCACAGCCGCTTGCCCTGGAGGGTGTACCCGTCCACGATCGTGTTGCCGGTGACGCCGGACTGCGAGTTGTCCTTCGCGTTCGTCGGCTGCCACTTGAGGACGAGATCGAGGTCGCCGTCGCCGTCCAGGTCGCCCACGGAGGCGTCGTTGGCCTCGTACGTGAAGCCGGAACCGGCGGCCGGGGGCGAGATCGGGACATCGAGGTAGCCCGAGCGGAACGCGAGGGCGGCCGGTGAGGCGGCCTGCTCCGTCCCGTTCACCACGGCGCGCACCGTGTACGTCTCGGTGGCCGCCGCGCCCTTGTCCAGGTAGTTGGTCGAGCCCGTGATCGGGGACGCGTTGACCTTGGTGGAGCCTCGGTAGACGTTGAAGGCGACATTGGCCGGGTCGGTGGCCAGCCAGCGCCAGCTGACCAGGTTGTCGCTGCCCGAGCGGACGCTGACCAGGCCCCGGTCCAGCTTCTCCAGCTGAGCGGCCGCAGCCTTGGCCGTCGTATCCGTGCCCTCTTCGGCGGCCCCCGAGATGCCCGCCAGACCGGTGACGGCGAGCCCGCCCACCGCGAACGCCGCGACCAGCGTCCGGGGACGGCCGAGCCGCCCGCGCGCCGCGTGTCTGGGCGGGTGACCGGGTGCGGGCTGCGATTCGTCCCGGATACGCACGGGGCCTCCAAGGCATGGGGGGATGTGAACGCCCCCTAGTGGTCGCCCTGGCCGGAAAGGTTGCCGCCTCCCGACCGAACTTCGCGGGGCTCGGGCGAAACAGCCGAAACGGGGGCGCGTCGGCCGCTACGGTCGAAGGTGTGAAGGCCATCCGTCGCTTCAGCGTGCGTCCCGTGCTCCCGGAACCCCTACGACCGCTCCACCGGCTGGCGCGCAATCTGCGCTGGTCGTGGCATCCCGAGACCCGCGAGCTGTTCGAGGCCATGGACCCCGAGGGCTGGCGGGAGTCCGGCGGCGACCCGGTGCGGCTGCTGAGCGCCGTCCCCGTCGCCCGCCTGGCGGAACTCGCCACGGACCGCGCCTTCCTGCGCCGCCTGGGCGCGGTGGCCGAGGACCTGGACGACTATCTGACCGGCCCCCGCTGGTACCAGGGCCGCACCGCGTCCCCGGACGACCCGGGCCGTACGGACGCCCCGGACCACCCCGCCCTGCCCGACGCCGTTGCCTACTTCTCGCCCGAGTTCGGCATCACCGCCGCCCTGCCCCAGTACTCCGGCGGTCTCGGCATCCTCGCCGGTGACCACCTCAAGGCCGCCAGCGACCTCGGCGTCCCCCTCATCGGTGTCGGACTGCTCTACCGCCACGGCTACTTCCGGCAGTCCCTCTCCCGCGAGGGCTGGCAGCAGGAGCAGTACCCCGTCCTCGACCCCAACGAGCTGCCCCTCTCGCTGCTCCACGAGCACCGCCCCGGCGCGGGCATCGGCCAGCCCGCCCGGGTCACCCTCGCGCTCCCCGGGGGCCGCCCGCTGCACGCCCACATCTGGCAGGCCCAGGTCGGCCGCGTCCCGCTGCTGCTGCTCGACTCGGACGTGGAGGGCAACGGCCCCGGCGAGCGCGAGGTCACCGACCGGCTCTACGGCGGCGGCAGCGAACACCGGCTGCTGCAGGAGATGCTGCTCGGCATCGGCGGCGTGCGCGCGGTGCGCGCGTACTGCCGGATCACCGGGCACGCCGAGCCCGAGGTGTTCCACACCAACGAGGGACACGCCGGGTTCCTCGGTCTGGAGCGTATGCGCGAACTCATGGAGGCAGAGGAAGGAGCGGCGGGCTTCGAGGCCGCCCGGGAGACCGTCCGCGCCGGGACCGTCTTCACCACCCACACCCCCGTCCCCGCCGGGATCGACCGGTTCGACCGCGACCTGGTCGCCCGTCACTTCGGGGACGGCGGCGAACTGTCCGGCATCGGCACCGAGCGCGTCCTCGCCCTCGGCCGCGAGACCTACCCCGGCGGCGACCCCGGCGTCTTCAACATGGCCGTCATGGGGCTGCGGCTGGCCCAGCGCGCCAACGGGGTCTCCACCCTCCACGGCCAGGTCAGCCGCGAGATGTTCGCCGGGCTCTGGCCCGGCTTCGACGCCGACGAGGTGCCCATCACCTCCGTCACCAACGGCGTCCACGCGCCCACCTGGCGGGCCCCCGAGGTGACCCGGCTCGGCGCCCGCCAGTTCGGCCACCTCCCCGCCGGGGAGCTGTGGGAGCTGCGCCGCACCCTGCGCAAGCAGCTCGTCGCCGAAGTACGCCAGCGGCTGTACGCGTCGTGGCGGCAGCGCGGCGCGGGCACCGCCGAGCTGGGCTGGATCGACTCCGTCCTCGACCCCGACGTGCTCACCATCGGCTTCGCCCGCCGCGTCCCCTCGTACAAGCGGCTCACCCTGATGCTGCGCGACCGCGACCGGCTCACCGAGCTGCTGCTGCACCCCGAGCGGCCGATCCAGATCGTCGTCGCGGGCAAGGCGCACCCGGCCGACGACGGCGGCAAGCGGCTCGTCCAGGAACTCGTCCGGTTCGCCGACGAGGCCAGGGTGCGGCACCGCCTCGTCTTCCTGCCCGACTACGGCATGGGCATGGCCCAGAAGCTCTACCCCGGCTGCGACGTCTGGCTCAACAACCCGCTGCGCCCGCTGGAGGCGTGTGGCACCAGCGGGATGAAGGCCGCGCTCAACGGCTGTCTCAACCTCTCTGTCCTCGACGGCTGGTGGGACGAGTGGTACGAGCCCGACTTCGGCTGGGCCATCCCCACCGCCGACGGCTCCGCCGTGGACGAGGACCGCCGCGACGACCTGGAGGCGACCGCCCTCTACGAGCTGCTGGAGACCCGGGTCGCACCGCAGTTCTACGACCGGGGCCCGGACGGACTCCCCGGCCACTGGATCGACATGGTGCGCCAGACCCTCACCACCCTCGCCCCCAAGGTGCTCGCGGGACGCATGGTGCGCGAGTACGTGGAGCGGCTCTACGCCCCGGCCGCCCGCGCCCACCGCGCGCTGAATCCCGCGGTGGCTCATGAACTGTCCGCCTGGAAGGCCCAGGTCCGCGAGGCCTGGACACAGGTGGCCGTCGACCACGTCGAGACCCGGATCACCCCGCCCGCCCCCGGCGGTGCCGCCGAACTCGGCTCCGCGCTCTCCCTCCGCGTCCAGGTCCGCCTCGGCGGCCTCGACACCGCCGACGTCGAGGTGCAGGCCGTCGCGGGCCGTGTGGACGACGGCGACCAGCTGACCGACACCACCGCCATCCCCCTCAAGCCCACCTCGGGCCCCGACGACGAGGGCCGCCACCTCTACGAAGGCCCGCTCGCCCTCGACCGCACGGGCCCCTTCGGCTACACCGTCCGCGTCCTCCCCGCCCACCCCCTGCTGGCCTCCCCGGCCGAACTCGGCCTCACCGCACTGCCGTCGGAATCCACCTCCGAGGTCGCGGGAGTCCTGATGCGCTGAACACCCTGTTCCCCGCCCCTTCGCTGAACGGACGACGAACAGTGCGGGATGTTTTGGCCACGGCCGCCCGATGTCCGTTTTGGGCTCGTACATTCACCCCCCAAGACATGTGTCTGACGGGGGAAAAGACATGGAGTGGCTGGAACAACTGCTGGCTCCGGAGAACCTGCTGGCGCTCCTCGGCGTCGTCGTCACGCTCGGCGGGCTGTCGTACGAACGGCTGATCCCGGGGCGGAAGCGCATCGGCTACCGCGTGCAGATGGACACGCTGATAGACGACAGCGCCCAGGACGGACTGATCCACCAGCGGCTGCGGATGCTGGAGAACAACCCGGATCTCGCCGGAGCCTCACTGGTGCTGCTGCGCATCGAGAACGACGGCTTCCGCAGCATCGACGCGGACGACTACTTCACCGCGCCGTCGACAGAACACCGCGGGCTCACCGCCACGTTCCCGAACCGGATCGTCCAGGACGTGGCGGTGACCGAGCCCAGCCATCCGGATCTGCTGCGCCATCTGCCGCAGAACGGCACCGAGGAGCGGCCCGGACTGATCTGCGCGGGGAATGAGATCTCCCTGCCGAGGGTGCCGCTGAACAAGGGGGACCACTTCAAGCTGCTGGTGCTGCTGACCGGGGACGGCACCGACAAGCCGCCGCATGTGGGCGGGCGCATCAAGGAAGGCCGTATCCGGAACAACGAGAAGTTCCGGCGGCCCAGCAACCGGGTCCTGGGGCTCATCGGCAGCCTGCTGGCCCTGCTGATGTTCCAGTCGTTCGGCACCCAGCTGTGGCAGGACGACCCGCTGCCGCGCGGCTGCGCCGAGGGGGACCTGACGATCGTCGGCTCGACCGCGTTCAGCCCGGTGGCCCGGGACCTGGGCCGGGCGTACGGGAGCGACTGCCGCGACGCCCGGGTCCAGGTGCGGGCCGAGGGCAGCGGGCGCGGTACGGGCACGCTGCGCGAGGCGGGCGAGACGGCGAAGGGCGCGTTCCCTCCGTACGTCGCCTTCTCCGACGGCCCGGACGGGGAGGACGATCCGAAGCTCAAGGAGCATCTGGTGGCGCTGTCCGTCTTCACCATGGTGGTGAACAAGGACGTCCGGCTGCCGGATCTCTCGCTCGCGGAGCTGCGCGGGCTCTACGCGGGCCGCATCACCAACTGGAAGCAGCTGCCCGGCGGTCCCGATCTGCCGGTGCGGCTGGTGAGCCGGGACGCGAAGTCGGGGACGCGCGGGGTGTTCGAGGGCCGGGTGCTGGGCGACAACGAGATCTCCCGGACCTCCGACAACTGCCGCACCCCCAATTTCGCCCGGGACACGGTGGTGCGCTGTGAACTCGACAGCACCCAGGAGGTCCTGAAGACCGTGGCCCGCATCCCGGGCGCGATCGGCTACGCCGAACTGCGGTCCGCCGAGGGGAGCGTCGCCGGGGGCGACGTCAAGCTGCTGAAGCTGGACGGGCAGGCGCCCTCCATCGAATCGGTGCGGACGCGGACGTACCCCTTCTGGGAGCCCGAGTACGCGTACACCTTTGGTCGGCCGCCCGCCAACTCCCTGACGTCGAAGTTCCTCGACTATCTGGCGGGTGACACCGGACGGAACCTGATCGAGACCCATGGCCATCTGCCGTGCTCCGTCCCGGAGAACCAGGAGGCCTGCCGACTGGCCGCCGGGCCCCGATAAGTCCCGCTGCACGTGCAGAAGGTCGTGCAACCGCACGGTCAGCCGTATCGTCCTGCACACCGAGACGCAACACGTGCGACGAAAGCGAACACGGATGACAGCGGACGACGGGTTTCTGGGCCATCTCGAACAGCACCTCGGAACCATCCGGCACATCGCATCGGGCCACTACGACCTGGTCGAGTTCCATCAGCCGGATCCCGGGATCAGCACGGTGATCACCAATGGGCTGCGCTTCCAGTCCCTGACCGCGACGCGCCCGCAGGAGCTGGTGTGCAGTCTGTGGGAGGGGCAGCGGGACATCGCCCGCTACTTCGTCGACAGCATGGCCGGTGTGCTGCTGGAGCAGGGCCGCGGGCTGGAGTACGGGGCGGTCGTGGTGAACGACCGGCCGGTCCTGGAGGGCACGGAGATGCACGGCGTGCTCGCGCACCCGAGTCCGTACTTCGGAAGCGACTTCGACCTGTTCCGGAACGCGTCCGGGGAGCCCGCGGCGCAGATCATCACCCTGATGCCGGTGACGGCCGCCGAGGCCGCCCTGGTCGAGGAGGAGGACGCCGACGAGCTGTTCGAGCGCTTCTGGGCGAAGCGGCCCAATCTGCTGGATGTCACGCGCCCTTCGGCCGTCTGACACGGCATCGGCTGGGCGGGTCACGGGACCCGCCCAGCCGTTCATCACCTCAGGGCATCAGTCAGGGACTACTTGACGTTCACGCCGCCCCAGGCGTTGTTGACCGCCTTGTACTCGGTGCTGTTCGCGCCGTACAGCTTCTTCGCGGCGTTGAGCGTCGCGGTGCGCGCCTTGGCGTAGTTGGTGGTCGAGGTCATGTACGTGGTCAGGGCCTTGTACCAGATCTTCTCGGCCTTGGCCCGCCCGATGCCCTTGACGACCCGGCCGTCCTTGGTCGGGCTGTTGTACGTGACACCGTTGATCACCTTCTTGCCGCTGCCCTCGGCCAGCAGGTAGAAGAAGTGGTTGGCGATGCCGGAGGTGAAGTGCGGGTCGTCCTCGCCGACGCCGCTCTTCCAGTAGTCGTAGGACAGGCCGTCCTTGCTGGGCTTGTCCATGTAGCGCAGCGGGGTGCCGTCGCCGTTGATGTCGATCTTCTCGCCGATGAGGTAGTCGCCCTTGTCCTTGGCGTTCTTGGCGTAGAACTCGACGGCGGTGCCGAAGATGTCGGAGGTGGCCTCGTTGAGGCCGCCCGACTCGCCGCTGTACTCCAGATTGGCGGTGGCCGAGGTGAGGCCGTGGCTCATCTCGTGGCCCGCGACGTCGAGCGAGGTGAGCGGCTTCTTGTTGCCCGCGCCGTCGCCGTACGTCATGCAGAAGCAGGCGTCATCCCAGAAGGCGTTCTGGAACGCGTCACCGAAGTGGACGCGGGAGAACGCGGCCTTGCCGTTGTTCTTGATGCCGTTCCGGCCGAGGACCTTCTTGTAGTAGTCCCAGGTCACGGCGGCGCCGTAGTGGGCGTCCACGGCGGCGGTCTGCGCGATGGTGGGCTTGCCGTTGCCCCAGACGTTGTTGGGGTCGTAGAACGCCGACCCCTTCTTGGTGTCGTCCCACGAGCGCTTGGAGTTGTACGTCTGGTGGCCGCCGCGCGCCTTGTCCTTCAGCAGCCACTGCTTGCCGCTCTTGACCGAGCCGACGGTGACCTTGCCGTTGTGCTGGCCGGTGCCGGTGCCGTTCTTGATGTCCTGGAACTCGTACAGCTTCTTACCGCTGTCGGCGTCCGTGATGACGTGCATCCGGCTCGGCGTGCCGTCCTTCTGGACGCCGCCGACGACGGTCTCGTACGCGAGGACGGGCTTGCCGGAGGCGGCCCAGATCACCTTGCGCGGGGCGCGCTCGGTGGCGGCGCCGGTCACCTCGGCGGCCTTCGCGGCGGCCAGGGCGGTGCGCTGGGCGCCGGAGGCGGCGAAGGCGGCGCGGGTGTCGGCGACCTTGATGTCGGCGTCCGTCGCCTTGGTGACGCCCTCCTTGGCACCGCTCGGCGCCTCGTGGACGATCAGGTCGCCGCCGAGGACGGGAAGCCCGTCGTAGGTGCGCTCGTAGCGGGTGTGGGTCGAGCCGTCGGCGTCCTTGATGACATCACGGACGATCAGCTTCTCCTTGCCGCCCAGCCCGAGGGACGTGGCAGCGGAGGACTCGGGAGTGGCCGCGCCCGCGGGGGCCGCGGTGGCACCGGCGGCGAGCAGGGAGGCGGCCAGGGTCGCCGCTCCTGCGGCGAGGGCGGTACGCGAGCGTCTGTGACGGGCTATGCCGGATATGGCAGACGTCGAGCGTGAATCCACGCGTATCTCCTGTTGTGAAAGGAAGTTGACCGACGTATCGGTCAACCCGGCAAAGATGTGTCTTTGCTGTGAAGAAAACATACCGGTGCCCGGGGACAAACCCCGGGCACCGGCCGCATGTTGTGCGTTACGCATCGGTAACGCCGCTTTTTCCGCCTGATGTTGAGCTACTTGACGTTGACTCCGGCCCAGGCGGCGGCGACGCCCTTGGACTCGGCGCTGTCGTCCCCATAGAGGTCGTTCGAGGCCTTCAGGGTTGCCTCACGCGCCGCTTTGTAGTCCGTGGTGGAGGTCATGTACGTGGTCAGGGCCTTGAACCAGATCTTCTCGGCCTTGTCCCGCCCGATGCCCTCGACCTTCTTGCCGTCGGAGGTCGGGCTGTCGTACTTGACGCCGTCGATCTCCTTCGCGCCGCTGCCCTCGGACAGCAGGTAGAAGAAGTGGTTGGCCACGCCGGAGGAGTAGTGGACGTCGAGGTCGCCGACCTTCTCGGACCACTCGTCCGCGGACTGGCCGTCCTTGCTGGGCTTGTCCATGTAGCGCAGCGGGGTGCCGTCGCCGTTGATGTCGATCTCTTCGCCGACGAGGTAGTCGCCCTTGTCCTCGGCGTTCTTCGCGTTGAACTCGACGGAGCTGCCGAAGATGTCGGAGGTGGCCTCGTTGAGGCCGCCCGACTCGCCGCTGTACTCCAGGCCCGCGGTCTTGGAGGTGACGCCGTGGGTCATCTCGTGCGCCGCGACGTCGAGGGCGGTCAGCGGGGCCTTGTTGCCCTCGCCGTCCCCGTACGTCATGCAGAAGCAGGAGTCTTCCCAGAACGCGTTGACGTAGCTGTCGCCGTAGTGGACGCGGGACGTGGCGGCCTTGCCGTCGCCGCCGATGCCGTCGCGGCCGTGCACGTTCTTGTAGTAGTCCCAGGTGGTGGCGGCGCCGTAGTGGGCGTCCACGGCGGCGGTCTGCGGGTCGTCGCCCTTGCCGTTGCCCCAGGCGTCGTCCTCGTCGGTGAACGCCTTGCCCTCGCCGTCCTCCTTGTTCTCCAGGTTGACGGTCTTGTGGCCGCCCCGGTCGCCGTCGGTCAGGGTGAAGCCGCTGCCCTCCTTGGAGGTGCCCAGCTCCACCTTGCCGCTGTACTGGCTCTCGCCGCTGCCGGTTTCGACGCCCTGGCGCTCGTAGAGCTTCTTGCCGGTGGCGGCGTCGGTGATGACGTGCAGCTCGTTCGGGGTGCCGTCCTTCTGGACGCCGCCGACGACGGTCTCGTACGCCAGGACCGGCTTGCCGTCCGCGGCCCAGATCACCTTGCGCGGGGTCTGCGCCTTCGCGTCCGTGCTGTCGTCCGCCTGGGCGGCCTTCACCGCGGTCCGGGCCGCACCGCTCGGGGCGGCCTCGGCCTTGGTGGTGGCGACCTTGACGGTGGCCTTGGTGGCCTTGCTGACGCTGTTCACCTTGCCGCTTCTGGCCTGGTGGACCACCAGGTCGCCGCCGAGGACGGGGAGTCCGTCGTAGGTGCGCTCGTAGCGGGTGTGGGTGGTGCCGTCGGCGTCCTTGATGACGTCCTTGACGACCAGCTTCTCCTTGGCGCCGAGGCCGATGGACTTCGCCGTCTCGGCCTTGGTGGCGTTCGCGTCGCGCAGCAGCTCGGCGCGGGCGGACGCGGTGAGCTTCGCGGGCAGCGCGCCCGCCCTGGCGTCCGCGTCGGCCGGTGCGGCACCGGCGGATCCGGTGGTCAGCCCGGTGGCCAGCAGCGCCGCGGTGGCGACGGCGGCACCGGCGGCGATCGCCGAACGGCGCTTTCCGCCACCGGATATGGGCATGCTGAAGGTCTTGCTCACGCTAACTCCCTCGTTGCTGTGGGGGGTCAGTGCCGGGCAGCGGCAGGCGCGGCACGGCACTGAACAAGAGGTACTGGTGCGTAATGCGTGGGCAGACTGTCATACAAGCCGCAGACATGTCACGGGTTTCCTGGCGGGTCCAGGAGAATTTGTTCATGGAAACGCATGGGAGACGCCGCCAGGAGGAGTCGGGTCACCCCTGGCGGCGCCTGGTTCTATATGGCGTTGCTGTTAAGGATGCTGACGGACCGTCAGAAGGTCAGCTTCCAGCCGTTGATGGTGCCGGAGTCCGACGCGTAGACGTCCTGGACCTTGAGGTTCCACGTGCCGACCGCCGTCTCGGACGAGGCGTCCACGGTGTACGTGGCCTTCACGTCGTCGCCCGAGTCGAAGATGCTGGAGCCCTTGAGCCGGTAGGCCGTACCGTCCGGGGCGACGAGGTCGATCACCAGGTCACCGCGGTAGCTGTGGGTGATGTCCACGGTCACCTGGAGGGCGGACGGGGCGTTCCCGGCGCGGCTCACGGTGATCGGTGAGCTGACCGCGCTGCCGCCGTCCGGGATGGCGATGTCCGTGGTGCTCTCGAAGACGTTGCCGCCGGTGGTGTTGACGGTCCAGGTGAACGACGCGGTGCCGGTCTCGCCCGTCGCGTCGGTCACCGTCACGGTCACCGCGCTGGAGCCCTCGGTGGTCGGGGTGCCGGAGATGACGCCGGTGGCGGAGTCGAGGGACAGGCCATCGGGCAGCCCGGTGGCCGCGTAGCTCAGCGCGCCCGCGTTGGAGCTGGTGGCCTTGATCTGCAGGCTGGTGGCCTGGCCGACGATGCTGGTCTGATCGCCGGGCGGGGTGACGCTGACGCCGTCGACGATCCGGGCGCCGACGTTGACCCCGGCCCAGGCGTTCGCCACCGCGTTGTACTGGGCGCTGCCCTGGCCGTACAGCTCGCCCGCCGCCCACAGCGTCGCCTCGCGCGCGGCGGCGTAGTTGGTGCTGGACGTCATGCGCTGGCTGAGCGCCTTGAACCACACCTTCTCGGCGGCGTCCCGGCCGATGCCGGTGACCGGCAGCCCGTCGGAGGTCGGGCTGTTGTAGCTGACGCCGTTGATGACCTTGGCGCCGCTGCCCTCGGAGAGCAGGTAGAAGAAGTGGTTGGCGACCCCGGACGAGTAGTGCACGTCCACGTTGCCGACGCCCGAGTACCAGTTGTCCTTGGACGCGCCGTCCTTGCTGGGCTTGTCCATGTAGCGCAGCGGGGTGCCGTTGCCGTTGATGTCGATCTTCTCGCCGACGAGGTAGTCGCCGACGTCGTTCGCGTTGTCCGCGTAGAACTCGACGGCCGCGGCGAAGATGTCGGAGGTGGCCTCGTTGAGGCCGCCGGACTCACCGCTGTAGACCAGCTTGGCGGTGGCCGCGGTGACGCCGTGGCTCATCTCGTGCGCCGCCACGTCGATCGAGGTCAGCGGCTTGGCGTTGCCCGAGCCGTCGCCGTACGTCATGCAGAAGCAGGAGTCCTGCCAGAAGGCGTTGACGTAGTTGCTGCTGTAGTGGACCCGGGAGTACGCGCCGACGCCGTCGCCCCGGATGCCGCTGCGGCCGTGCACGTTCTTGTAGTAGTCCCAGGTCTCGGCGGCGCCGTAGTGGGCGTCGACCCCGGCGGTGGCGAGGTCGGCGGGGGCGCCGGTGCCCCACACGTCGTCGGCGTCGGTGAACAGGGTGCCGGTGCCCGAGGTGCCGCGGTTCAGGTTGTACGTCTTGTGGCTGCCGCGCTCGGTGTCGGTCAGGCTGTACGAGCCCGCGCTGCCCGAGGTGCCGAGCGGGACCTGCCCGCTGTACTGGCTGTTGCCGGTGCCGTTCTTGACGCCCTGGTACTGGAACAGCTTCTTGCCGGTGGCCGCGTCGCTGATGACGTGCAGCTCGTTGGGCGTGCCGTCCTCCTGGAGGCCGCCGACGACGGTCTCGTACGCGAGCGTCGGCGTGCCGTTCGCCGCCCAGATCACCTTGCGCGGCGCCCGGTCGGCCTCGGTCTTCCGCGAGCCCTCCGCCTTCGCCGCCGTCACGGCGGCCTTCTCGGCGGTGGCGGGCTTGACGGCGGCGGTGGTCGTCGCGACCGTCAGCTTGGCCTTGGTGGCCTTCGCGACGGTCTCCACCGCGCCGCCCTTGGCGCGGTCCACGACCAGATCGCCGCCGAGGACGGGCAGCCCGGCGTAGGTGCGCTCGTAGCGGGTGTGGGTCGAGCCGTCGGCGTCCTTGATGACGTCCCTGACGACCAGCTTCTCCTTCGCGCCCAGGCCCAGCGTCTTCGCGGTGGCGGCCTTGGCGGAGGCGGTGTCGGCGGCGCGGATCAGCGCGGTACGGGCGGCGGGCGACAGCGGCGCGGGCAGCGCGCCGGGCCGGGCCTTGGCGGCCATCGTGCCGCCGGCGGCCGCGTCACCCGCGCGGGCGGTGGCGGGACCGGTCTGCACACCGACGACGATCATCGCGGCGGCAGCGACCAGAGCACCGGCCACGGCGCCGCGCCGATGAGGTCTGTCGGATCTGCCGGGTCTGAGATGCCGTTGGGGGAAGGTCTTCACGCTGACTCCTTCTGCGCTGGCCGCGCGCTGGCGCGACCGTCCGGGCAGGACATGGCGGAGCAGGTGGTACGGCGTGGGGGGTGGCCCGAGGTGGTGATGAGCTGTGGAATTGCCGCACCTCGGTCGAGGGAAGAGTGCCATCATTGGACTCGACCTGTCAGGAGCGCGACAACAAGTTGACCGGAAAGCGTCCGTTGACACGTGTGCTGTATCCGCATACCGGATGCGGCAGTTCAGTCCGAGCCACCCCCGGCGCAGCTCAGCGTCGCGTCATACGAGGCTGTCCCGCCATGCCTGGTGCAGTGCCGCGAAGCGGCCCTCGCCCGCTATGAGGGCGGCGGGGGTGCCGTCTTCGACGATGCGGCCGTCGGCCATGACCAGGACGCGGTCGGCGATCTCCACCGTGGAGAGGCGGTGGGCGATGACGACGGCGGTGCGGCCGCGCAGGACCGTGTCCATGGCGCGCTGGACGGCGCGTTCGCCCGGGATGTCGAGGGAGGACGTGGCCTCGTCGAGGATGAGGACGGCCGGGTCGGCGAGCAGGGCGCGGGCGAAGGCGACCAGTTGGCGCTGGCCCGCCGAGATGCGGCCGCCGCGCTTGCGGACATCGGTGTCGTAGCCGTCGGGCAGGGCGGCGATGAAGTCGTGCGCGCCGATGGCCTTGGCGGCCTGTTCGATCTCGGTACGGGTGGCGTCGGGGCGGCCGATGGATATGTTGTCGGCGACCGTGCCCGAGAACAGGAACGCCTCCTGGGTCACCATGACCACCCCGCGCCGCAGATCGGGTGTGTCCAGGTCGCGCAGGTCGACGCCGTCGAGCAGCACCCGGCCCTCGGTGGGGTCGTAGAAGCGGGCGAGCAGCTTGGCGAGGGTGGACTTGCCCGCGCCGGTCGCGCCGACCACCGCGACCGTCTGCCCGGCGGGCAGGGTGAGGTCGAAGCGGGGCAGCACCTCGCCGCCGGTGCGGTACGCGAAGCGCACCCCGTCGAAGACGACTTCGCGGCCGGGCTCCCGCGTGGGGCGCGGCGGCAGGGGGCGCGGGTCGGCCGGTTCGGGGACGGACGGGCGCTGGGCCAGCAGGCCCGCGATCTTCTCCAGGGAGGCGGCCGCGGACTGGTACGAGTTGAGGAACATCCCCATGCGGTCGATCGGGTCGTACAGCCTGCGCAGATACAGCGCGGCCGCGGCCAGCACGCCCAGCTCCAGATCGCCCGAGGCGACCCGGTAGGCGCCCCACAGCACGATGGCGGCGACCGCCGTGTTCGCGGTCAGCCGGGAGCCGACCACGTAGCGGGCCATCTCCAGGATCGCGGTCCCGTTGATCTGCTGGTGGCGGCCGTTCAGCTCGTCGAAGCGGGCGTCGTTGGCGCGCTCGCGGCGGAAGGCCTGCACCGGGCGGATGCCGTTCATCGTCTCGGTGAACGCCACGATGACGGAGGCGGTGGCCGTCGACCGCTTGCGGTAGACGCGCATCGACCGGCGCTGGAAGGAGCGGATGAGCAGATACAGCGGCACGAAGGAGAGCACGGCCGCGCCGCCGAGCCCCCAGTCCAGGTACAGCAGGGTCGCGGCGATGTAGACGACGGACAGCGCGATGCCGAGCAGCTCCTCCAGCCCCTCGCTGAGCAGCTCCCGCAGCGATTCGACGTCCGTCGTGGCGCGGGAGATGAGCCGCCCCGAGGTGTACCGCTCGTGGAAGTCCACGCTGAGGGCCTGGGCATGGCGGTAGATCCGGCCCCGCAGGTCCAGCAGCACGTCCTGGCTGATGCGGGCGGAGGCGCGGATGAACGCGAACTGGAGGGCGCCGGAGGCGAGCGCGCAGCCCGCGTAGCTCGCCCCGACGGCGATGAGCGGGCCGTTGTCGCCGTCCCGGAAGGCGGGCACCGCGCGGTCGATGGCGAACGCGACGAGCAGCGGGCCCGCCTGCACGGCGGCCTGTTGCAGCAGCAGGAGGACGCCCGCGAGCCAGACGCGGGCGTGGCGCGGGGCGAGCAGTGAGCGCAGCAGGATGAGGGAGGCGCCCTTGGGGGCGGGCAGCACGTCGTGGTCGAAGGGGTCCTCGGCTGCGGCGGGCTTTTCCCCACCCCGCCCCTTCCCGTAACCGGGGCTCCGCCCCGGCCCCCGCCGGACCCGCCCGGTGGCTCCGGCAGCCCCTGCGTCCCCAGTGCGCCCGGTGGCTCCGGCGTCCCCGGCGTCCTCGGCGTCCCCGGTTCGTCCGGCGTCGTCGGTGGCCGGGCGCTCCTCCTCGGCCGCCGCACGCTCCCCGGCGTCCTCGGCTGCGGCGGGGCTTTCCCCACTCCGCCCCTTCCCGTACCCGGGGCTCCGCCCCGGCCCCCGCCGGACCCGCCCGGCGTCCCCAGCGGCCCCGGTGCGTCCCGCGTCTCCGGTGGCCGCGCGCTCCCCGGCGGCGCCCGCGTCTCCGGCGTCCTCGGTATCCCGGGCGTTCTCGGCCGTCGTCATGGGCCGTCCTTCCCGTTGTTCACGTCGTCGTCGCCTTCCTGCCCCGACATCAGCGTCCGGTACGCCGGGTTGTCCCGCAGCAGTTGGTGGTGGGTGCCGACGGCGGCGATGCGGCCGTCCTCCAGCAGCGCCACCCGGTCGGCGAGCAGCACGGTCGACGGCCGGTGCGCGACGACCAGCGCGGTCGTCGTCGCGAGGACCTGCCGCAGTGCGGCCTCCACCCGCGCCTCGGTGTGCACGTCCAGCGCGGACAGCGGGTCGTCCAGCACCAGGAAGCGCGGGGCGCCGACGACGGCGCGGGCCAGGGCGAGGCGTTGGCGCTGGCCGCCGGACAGGCTCAGGCCCTGCTCGCCCACCTCGGTGTCGGTGCCGTGCGGCAGGGCGTGTACGAACTCCGCCTGCGCCACCTCCAGGGCCCGTGTCAGCGCGGCCCGGTCCGCGCCGTCCGCGCCCATGAGCACGTTCTCCCCGGCCGTCGCCGAGAACAGCGTGGGCTCCTCGAAGGCGACGGCCACCAGGGCGCGCACCTCGTCGCGGGGGAGTGCGGTGATGTCCCGCCCGTCGAGGGTGATCCGCCCGCGCGTCACCTCGTGCAGCCGTGGCACGAGCGCGGTCAGAGTGGTCTTCCCGGAGCCCGTCGCCCCGACGAGCGCCATGGTCTCGCCGGGCCGGATGTGCAGGTCCACCCCGCGCAGCACGGGCGGGGCGTCCGGGGGAGTGTCGCCGTACCGGAACTCCACCCCCTCGAACCGCAGTCCGCCCTCACCGCGCTGCCCCGGCAGCACGGACGCGGGCCGGTCCGCCGCGTCCGCCGCGTCCGCCGGAGTGGCGTCCAGGACCTCGAAGAACCGGTCGGTGGCCGTCGCCGAGTCCTGGCTGAGCGCCAGCAGAAAGCCCAGGGACTCCACCGGCCAGCGCAGCGCCAGGGCCGTGGACAGGAAGGCGACGAGCGTGCCCGCCGAGAGGTCGCCGTCGGCGACCTGGATGGTGCCGAGGACCAGGGCCGCGCCGATCGCCAGCTCCGGCAGGGTCATGATCAGCGCCCAGATGGTGGCCAGCAGCTTCGCCTTGCGCAGCTCGGTGGCCCGTACCCGCTCCGACAGGGCCTGGAACGCGCGGGCCTGGCTGCGGTGGCGGCCGAAGCCCTTGACGATACGGATGCCGAGCACGCCCTCCTCGACGACCGTCGTCAGATCCCCGGTCTGGTCCTGGACCGTGCGGGCCACGCCCGCGTACCGCGTCTCGAACAGCGAGCAGAAGATCATCAGCGGCACGGCCGGGATCAGCAGCACCAGCCCCAGCGTCCACTGCTGCGCCAGCAGGATCGCGAAGCCGACCAGGATGGTGACCCCGTTGACCACCAGGAAGGTCAGCGGGAAGGCCAGGAACAGCCGCAGCAGCATCAGATCGGTCGTGGCCCGCGACAGCAGCTGGCCCGAGGCCCAGCGGTCGTGGAAGGAGACCGGCAGCCGCTGCAGATGGCGATAGAGAGAGGCGCGCATCGACGCCTCGACGGACGCCAGCGGCCGCGCCACCAGCCACCGCCGCAGCCCGAACAGCCCCGCCTCGGCCACCCCGAGGGCGAGCAGCAGCGCACCGCCCAGCCACACCCCGGACGGGTCGCGGTCGGCGACCGGCCCGTCCACCATCCACTTGAGGACCAGCGGGATGACCAGACCCAGGCAGGAGGCGACGACCGTCACCCCCGCCGCCGTGAAGAACCGGGCCCGCACCGGGCGCACGTAGGGCCACAGCCGCAGCAGGGAGCGCGTGGTGGAGCGGTGCCGCGGGGCGGCTCCGCTCTCCTGTTCCCGGGGTGCGTCCCGGGGCGTCGTTGTCACAGACATCAGTGGCGAGACTACGTTCCGCCACTGACAGCGCTCACTCGGATATTTGTCGTAGGTCCGCTTGGAGGTCTACGGCGGTCAGGGCGCGCAGCAGCAGTACGGAGCGCTCGGGTAGCTCGACCGGCGCGCCCGCCGGATAACGCGCTCCCGGCGGAGCCTCCTGGTCCTCGCGCGAGGTGTCCAGCAGGAGTTCGTAGCCCGCCGCCCACGGCGGCCCGGGCAGGACGAACGGCAGCGGCCCGGCGCCCGCGTGGAGCAGCGTCAGGAAGCTGTCGTCGGTGACCGGCACGCCCCGCGCGTCCCGCTGCGGCAGGTCGCGGCCGGAGAGGTAGACGCCGAGGGCGGTCGTCGGCGCGTACCAGTCGGATTCCGTCATCTCCTCGCCGCGCGGCGTGAACCAGGCGAGGTCGCGCACCCCGTCCGGAGGCCGGGCGCGGCCGGAGAAGAACGCGGTCGGCCGCAGTACCGGATGGGCACGGCGCAGCCGGATCAGCCGCGCGGTGAGGTCGGTGAGCGCCTGCCAGCCGGGGTCGTCCAGCAGCGACCAGTCGACCCAGCCGGTCGCGTTGTCCTGGCAGTACGCGTTGTTGTTGCCGCCCTGGGTGCGGCCCATCTCGTCGCCCGCGACGAGCATCGGGACGCCGGTGGACAGCAGCAGCGTGGCGAGCAGCCCGCGCAGCCTGCGGCGGCGCAGGGCGCTGATGCCCGGGTCGTCGGTCTCGCCCTCGGCGCCGCTGTTCCAGGAGCGGTTGTCCTGGGTGCCGTCGCGGTTGCCCTCGCCGTTGTCCTCGTTGTGCTTGCGCTCGTAACTCACCAGGTCGCGCAGGGTGAAGCCGTCGTGCGCGGTGATGAAGTTGACCGAGGCGCACGGTCCGCGCCCGCCGTGTCCGTACAGGTCACTGGAGCCGGAGAGCCGGTAGCCGAGGTCGCGCACATCGGGCAGCGCGCCGCGCCAGAAGTCCCGTACGGCATCGCGGTAGCGGTCGTTCCACTCGGCCCACAGCGGCGGGAACGCGCCCACTTGATAGCCGCCGGATCCCACGTCCCAGGGCTCGGCGATCAGCTTGACGCGCCGCAGCACCGGATCCTGGGCGATCACGGCGAGGAACGGGGAGAGCATGTCGACCCCCGCGCCGCCGCCGTGCGCGGAGCGGGCCAGCGCAGCTGCCAGGTCGAAGCGGAAGCCGTCCACGCCCATCTCGGTGACCCAGTAGCGCAGCGAGTCGGTGATCAGCCGGAGTACGTGCGGCTGACCGGTCTGGAGGGTGTTGCCGCATCCGGTGAAGTCGGCGTAGCGGCGCGGGTCCTGCTGGAGCCGGTAGTAGCCCCGGTTGTCGATGCCGCGCAGCGACAGCGTCGGGCCCAGCTCGCCCGCCTCGGCGGTGTGGTTGTAGACGACGTCGAGGATCACCTCGATCCCGGCGGCGTGCAGGGCGCGCACCATCCGCCGGAACTCGCCCACCTGCTGGCCCCGGGTGCCGGTGGCGGCGTATCCGGCGTGCGGCGCGAAGTAGCCGATGGAGTTGTAACCCCAGTAGTTGCGCAGGTTCCGCCGCAGCAGATGGTCCTCGTGCGCGAACTGGTGCACCGGCAGCAGCTCCACCGCCGTCACCCCGAGCCGGGTCAGGTGCTCGATCGCGGCGGGGTGCGCGAGCCCGGCGTACGTGCCGCGCAGCTCGGGCGGGACGCCGGGGTGGCGCATCGTGAAGCCGCGCACATGGAGTTCGTAGATCACCGACTCGGCCAGCGGTGTCCTGGGGCGCGGGTCGTGGGCCCACCCGCCGGGCGGCCCGCCCGCGTCGTCGCCCACGACCACGCCCTTGGGGACGTACGGGGCCGAGTCGCGCTCGTCCCGCACGGTGTCGGCGACGTGCTGCTGCGGCCAGTCCCGTACGTGGCCGTAGACCTCGGCGGGCAGCGGGCCGCCGGGCGGGCCGAAGTCGCCGTCCACGGCGCGCGCGTACGGGTCCAGCAGCAGTTTGGCCGGGTTCCAGCGGGCGCCGGTCCACGGGTCCCAGCGGCCGTGCACGCGGTAGCCGTAGCGCCGCCCCGGCAGCACCCCGGGGACGAAGCCGTGCCAGACCTCGTGGGTCTGCTCGGCCAGCCGGTGGCGGGTCTCGGTGCCATCGTCGTCGAACAGGCACAGCTCGACGGCCTCCGCCCCGCCCGCCCACAGCGCGAAGTTGGTGCCGGGCACGCCGCCGGGCCCGGGGCGCACGCGCGCGCCGAGCGGCTGCGGGGTGCCCGGCCACGCGGCGGGTCCGGCCACGGGGGCGCCGCCGCGCGGGGCGGGCAGCGGCGCGGGCGCGGCGGGGCGGCGGAGCGCCGGTCCGGCGGCGGGCGGGGCGGGTAAGCCGTCGGAGGGCTCCAGGGTGTGCTGCTCGGCTGCTTTCGACACATGCGCCTCCGGCGGCTCGCACGGGACCGGGCTCCGCACCTCCCGTCCGGAGCCCGACGGACCGGGCGGCACCCGCCGCGCGGCGTCCCGACCGCGTCCGGCTGTGCCCGGTAGCCCTGTTGTGCCCGCAAACCCGGCGGCCCCAACGCTCCGCGCCCCGGCGCGGCGGCGGCCCCCGGCGGGCGCGCCCGAGGACGGTCACGGGAACCGCTCCCACCTGGGACAGAACCGTGACCCTCGAACATGATCCCGCTGTCGGTGCTATGTGATTACCTTTTCGCATGCGCGCCGGTGCGCGTTTGTGCGTGATCGGGGCTGCCGCGGGGGCCGCGGCTCCGCAGAGGGGAGTGAGCTGTGGTGCGGGTGCAGGGGATATCGGGGATGGCGAGGGTGCGGGGCCGCAGGGGACTGTCCGCGCTGGCGCTCGGCGCGCTGCTGACGCTGGTCGCCGCGTGCGGCGGAGGCGGCTCCGGCGACGACGGCGGGAAGGGCAAGGGCACCGAGGCCGCCAAGCCGAGGCCCTCCCGGGCCGTGGTCAAGGTCGAGCCGGGGGACGGGGCGAAGGGCGTCGGCACCAGCGGCGGCGCGCTCAAGGTCACCTCCGCCAAGGGCGAGCTGACCACCGTCACGGTCAAGGACGAGAAGGGCCGCGCGGTCGCTGGGAAGACCACCGGGGGCGGCACGAGCTGGAAGCCGGACGGCCGCCTGCGCGCCGGTACGACGTACACGGTGGACGCCCTCGCGAAGGACGCGGACGGCCGCGCGGCCCGCAAGCACACCACGTTCACCACGCTCAAGCCCGAAGAGACCTTCGTCGGCGTCTACAGCCCGGAGGACGGCTCCAAGGTCGGCGTCGGCATGCCGGTCTCGCTCCGCTTCAACCGGGGCATCACCGACCCGGGCGCGGTCGAGAAGAGCGTCAAGGTCAGCGCCTCCCCGTCGGTACCGATCGAGGGCCACTGGTTCGGCAACGACCGGCTGGACTTCCGGCCCGCGAAGTACTGGAAGCCCGGCACCAAGGTGACGCTGACGATGGACCTCGAAGGCGTCGAGGGCCGCCCCGGGGTGTACGGGGAGCAGACCAAGACCGTGAAGTTCACCATCGGCCGCAGCCAGATATCCGTGGTGGACGCCAAGGCGCACACGATGAAGGTCATGCGGGACGGCAAGACCATCAAGAAGCTCCCGATCACCGCGGGCGCGCCCGGCAACGAGACGTACAACGGCACCATGGTCATCAGCGAGAAGCTCGCCGTGACCCGGATGGACGGCGCGACGGTCGGCTTCAAGGGCGAGTACGACATCAAGGACGTGCCGCACGCGATGCGGCTGTCGGACTCCGGCACCTTCCTCCACGGCAACTACTGGGCGGGCCGGTCCACCTTCGGCTCGGCCAACGTCAGCCACGGCTGCGTCGGCCTCTTCGACCAGCGCGGCGGAGGCGACCCGTCCACTCCGGCGGCCTGGTTCTTCGGCCAGTCGCTCATCGGGGACGTGGTCATCGTGAAGAACTCGGACGACGAAACGATCCAGCCGGGCAACGGGCTCAGCGACTGGAACATGTCCTGGGAGGACTGGAAGGCCTAACACTGCGGACTAACCTGCGGCGTATGACTGTGAATCTTGAAGTCGCCGACGGCGTGGCCACCTTCCGCCTCGACCGCCCCCCGATGAACGCGCTCGACGTCGCCACCCAGGACCGGCTGCGGGAACTCGCCGCCGAGGTGACCCGCCGCGACGACGTACGGGCCGTGGTCGTCTGGGGCGGCGAGAAGGTGTTCGCGGCGGGCGCGGACATCAAGGAGATGCGGGACATGGACCACGCCGCGATGGTGGCCCGCTCCCGCGACCTCCAGGACGCCTTCACCGCCGTCGCCCGCATCCCCAAGCCCGTGGTCGCCGCCATCACCGGCTACGCGCTCGGCGGCGGCTGCGAGCTGGCGCTCTGCGCCGACTTCCGGATCGCCGCCGAGAACGCCAAGCTCGGGCAGCCCGAGATCCTGCTCGGGCTGATCCCGGGCGCGGGCGGCACCCAGCGGCTGTCCCGCCTGGTGGGCCCGTCCCGGGCCAAGGACCTCATCTTCACGGGCCGTCAGGTGAAGGCCGACGAGGCACTCGTCATCGGGCTGGTCGACCGGGTCGTACCGGCCGAGGAGGTGTACGAGCAGGCGCAACGCTGGGCGGCGAAGCTGGCCAAGGGCCCGGCGATGGCGCTGCGCGCCGCCAAGGAGTCGGTGGACGCGGGGCTGGAGACGGACCTCGACACCGGGCTCGCCATCGAACGCAACTGGTTCGCGGGGCTGTTCGCCACCGCGGACCGGGAGACCGGAATGCGGAGCTTCGTCGAGGACGGCCCCGGAAAGGCGACATTTTCCTGACCCGTGCGAGCGAATTTCTTCGCTTGCCGCACGACCGCCCGATGGCCGGTTCGGGTACGCTGGGTGATCACCCGTACGCGCGGTGATATCGCTGGTCAGGTGGGGTGTTTTGACACCCTGCGCTGCCAATCGCACAGCTGGGATCGGTTTGTGGAGCCTGGGGCTCCGGTGTTCGGAATCCCCTGGTTCCGCCCCGGACGGCCTTTCGGGCGGCCATCATGGGGGGCATGGCGGGCTTGGAGGGAATGGAGCAGCCGCAGCAGCGCACTGGTACGGCTGCGGTCCGGCGGCTGCCGTCCGCCGAGGAGGACCCGACTCTCAGGGCGCTCGAACTGTTCGGGAATCCTGCGGACAAAGAGGTACGGCTGCCGTCCCGTCCCGAATCGGCGCGCACCGCCCGCCGGTTGACCGAATTCGTGGTGCTGCGCGACTGGGGGCTCGCCAGTCAGCTCGCCGAGAACGCCGTGCTGCTCGTCTCCGAGCTGGTGGGCAACGCCGTACGGCACACCGGAGCCCGCACCTTCGGGCTGCGGCTGCTGCGCCGCCGGGGCTGGATCCGGGTCGAGGTGCGCGATCCGTCGCGCGGGCTGCCGTGTCTGCTGCCGGTGGGGGCGCTCGACACCAGCGGGCGCGGCCTCACGCTGGTGGATCAGCTGTCCCAGCGCTGGGGCGTGGACCTGCTGCCGTGCGGCAAGACGACGTGGTTCGAGATGCGGGTGCCGGAAAGTGCGTGAGGTGCGCGTGAGGTGCGCGTGAGAAGACCGAGGGCAGAGGTCCCGACCGTCCTCGTGTGACGGTCCGGGGACCTCTGTCCGCCCCGCCGAGGAGCGGAAGGGGTGTGGCTCCGCGGCATTCGGGGAACGACCAGGCCCGGGTCAATGGGGGTCGCGGTCCTGACTATTGCAGATCCGGCAGATCGCCACCAACCCAATCCAAGGTGAGCTGTGACACCTGCCTTGTTAATGGCGGGTAGAGGTGTGAATTTCCCTTGTTGTTCATCTGGCGCCTGTCGGTTCTTGGCATGGCCCTGTCCACGCTTCACCATGGAACCGCACTACGCGCGTCACTTCCCGTCAGATCCCTTGTCCTGGCACTGCATTCGGGAGCCCCCCATGGAAGCGCACGGCCCTGCCCCCACCCGACGCACCCTCCTCCGCTCCGGCGCCGGTCTCGGCGCCGCCGCCCTCGGACTCGCCACCGCCGCCACCGCCGCCCCGGCCCACGCCGCCGACAGACGCGGCCGCCGCGCGGCCGCCTATCCCCCCACCCACTGGATCCCGGCCTCCACCTCCAACTACCGCGTCTCCAGCCGCCCCACCGCCTACCCGATCGACTTCGTCGTCATCCATGTGACGCAGGAGACCTTCCAGGACGCGGTGAAGATCTTCCAGGACCCGGCCCGCCAGGTCTCCACCCACTACATGGTCGCCTCGGCCGACGGCTACATCGGGCAGTTCGTCCGCGAGAAGGACGTCGCGTGGCACGCGGGCAACAAGGACTACAACAACCGCGGCATCGGCATCGAACACGAGGGATGGGTGGACGACCCCGCCTGGTTCACCGACGAGATGTACGCCGCGTCCGCCGCCCTGACCGCCGCCGTCTGCGACCGCTTCGCCATCCCCAAGGACCGCGAGCACATCATCGGCCACAGTGAGGTCCCCGGCGCCGACCACACCGACCCCGGTCCGCTGTGGGACTGGGACCGCTATCTGGAGTTGGTCAACCAGGCCTGACCACATGCGCGCCGGACCTCTGGCCAGGGCCGCTAATCTGTGCGGGTCAGACTCACGCTTGAAAGGGGCGGAACAGGTGGCGGACATCGAGGCGGCGCGCAAGGCGTTCGAGCGGTACGACCTCAACGGGGACGGACTGATCACGGCGGCCGAGTACAAGAGCGTGATGGCGCAGCTGGGGGACCCGTATGTCACGGAGCCCGTCGCCCAGGCCGTGATCAACTCCCACGACGGCAACGGCGATGGTCAGCTCAACTTCGACGAGTTCTGGGCCGCGCAGAACAAGGCCTGACCCGTCGGGCCCGGCGCGCACGGCGGCGCCGCGGGCGCGCTCAGCGCCAGCCGCGCCGCTGTGCGCTCGCCCGCCGTCGCCGGTCGTTGCACAGCAGACAGCGGCCGTAGCCGGGCGGCAGCGGATCGTCCGGGTCCCCGTACAGCGGGTCGACGGCCCCGCGCGGATGCTGGGAGCAGCCGGTCGCCCCGTGCTCGGCGGTCAGCGCACCGGCCGCGGCGAGCGCCCGGCGCAGGGCGTCGGTGAGCAGCTCGGTCTCCTGGCCCGAGGGCGCGGCGTCGAGCGAATAGGCGATGTCGGACGCGGTCGTGAGCGCGCTGCGGAGTTCGTGCAGGTCTGCGTAGCTCATACCGGGAAGCGTAGGCGCCCCCACTGACAACGCCCCCACGGGCGGTGTCCCCGCAGGTGAGACCCCCCTTATGCCTGGCTGCGCTCCTCTTCCTCGTCGTCGCCGTCCACCAGGTCCTCGATGGCGTTCGCCACCCGGGTGACCGTGGCCCAGGTCTTCAGCGCCGTCTTGCTGGAGAAGTCCGCGAGGTTCTTGTCCACCGGCCGGTCGGTGGACTGGTGGATCCGCCACTTCGCCTTGATCCGGGGCTTGCCCGCCGTGACGTAGTCGGCGATCCACAGCCCGTCCCCGGCGTAGGAGGTGGTGTCGTGGTTGAGCCAGAAGTTCCGGTTGCAGTACAGCATCACGCGGTGGGTGGGCCGCAGCTTCTTGACCTCCCGGATGAACCGGTCCTTCTCCGCGTTGCTGGCGTACGTCCCCGAGCCGGTGGTCTCCCAGTCCACGGCGAGCAGATCGTGCTGCTTGGACGCGCACTTCTCGACGAAGTACCGGGCCTGCGCGGCGATGTTCCCGGGCCACAGGAAGTGGTAGAAGCCGACGACGCACCCTGCCTTGCGCGCCTTCGTCGCCTGGGAGACCTGCTTCGGGTTGATGTACGACCGGCCCTCGGTGGCCTTGATGAAGACGAAGGCCAGTCCGTCCGTGTCGAAGCTGGATTGGTGCGAACTCACGTCGATGCCGTGCAGCATGTTTCCTGCCTCAGAAGTTGAAAAGGGGACGGGCGGTCTCCCTTGTCATGCCCGGTCCAGGACCCTACGCAACGCTGCCGGGGTTACGCACGGTATTTGCGCATGCGACTGATTTGGTAGGGAAACTCATGTTTCTCCAGCGCCGCCGTGCTATGCCGTGCCCCGTAATCTCCCGTTTCTCGCGAGGAGGCCTCGGCATTCGCGCTGAGGAAGGAATCGCATGCGGGTGTCGTAGCGCGGAGCGTCGCCGCATTCGGTTCAGGGCGCGGAGTGCCCGTATCGCCGTCGACGCCGCCGAGGTAATGCGAACGCGTGTTCATGTGTTCGCTGGTCGGGGTGATGGGCGCGGGAACGGGGGACGTGTGTGCTGCTGTCGTACATATGCTCCTTCAGAGTGATTGGGGCGGCATGTCGCCCCGGTCGGGTCCGTGAGGGGGGCGAGATGGCGCACGTGGGGGTAGCTGCGGAGGGTGGGCGTGCCCGGTACACCTACCGTCTGCGCCTGTCGTCCACGGCGCGGCGGTCGCTCGAAGCCGAGTGGGACCGGTGCCGCTGGGTCTGGAATGAGTGCGTTGCCAAGTCCAAGGCTGTCCACCAGCGCAACCGGGCGACCGGGGAGAAGGCGACGTGCGGGCCGGTGCAGCTCGCGGCGATGCTGACGCAGGCCCGCGCCCGGACGCCGTGGCTGCGGGAGGGCGCCTGTGTTCCTCAGCAGCAGTTGATACGTGACTTCGGCAGGTCCCGTGCCAAGGCGCTCAAGGACATCAAGGCCAGGTTGCCGATGCGGCAGCGTGCCGGGATGCCGAAGTACAAGAAGAAGCGCGAGGCGCTTCCCACTCTTGAGTACACCAAGCGCGGTTTCCGGCTTAAGGACGGTCGTCTGCACTTGGCGGCCGGAATCGTTGTGCGGCCAGTGTGGTCTCGGGAGCTGCCCAAGCCTCCCTCGTCGGTACGCGTGTACCGCGATGCGGTGGGGCGCTGGTGGGCGTCGTTCGTCGTGGGCACGGTGACTGACCGGCTTCCTGCCACCGGGCGTGTGATCGGCATCGACTGGGGCGTCAGGGAGACTGCGACCACGACATCCGACGTCCACGACCTTCCCCATCCGCAGCACGGGAAGGCCGCAGCTCAGCGGCTGGCCAAGTACCAGCGGATGATGGCCCGCAGGAAGCCGAAGAAGGGACAGGCCGCCTCGGGCGGCTACCGCGAGGCGAAGCGGCAGGCCGCGAAGCTGCACAAGAAGATCGCGAACCAGCGGCAGGACACCGGCCGCAAGTGGGCCAAGTCCGTGGTCCGCGACCACGGCGCCATCGCGGTGGAGGACTTCCGCCCGAAGTTCCTCGCCAAGACCACCATGGCCCGCAAAGCCGCAGACGCCGCGATCGGCGCGACCAAGCGGGCCTTGATCGAGATGGGCCGCAAGCACGGCCGCGCCGTGCATCTGGTCCATCCCGCGCACACCACTATGGACTGTGCACAGTGCGGAGCGAGAACCAAGCACGCACTACCTCTTTCCGAACGAACGTATGCCTGCACTGCGTGCGGAGCCGTCTCTCCGAGAGACAAGAACTCAGCCCGTGTGATGCTGGTCCGGGCTGGTCTCGTACCCGGCTAGTGCTGATCGTGTAAGACCCGCGCCCCCGCCGGGGGCCAGGCGACGTGAGCTAGGAATCCCCCTCGTTCACGAGGGGGAGGAGTCAAGATGAGCACGGCGGAGAATTGCGCGAACGCGGGCGACTGGGCGTGCAGCAGATCCGCCGCGATGAACCAGGCGAGGGTGGCGGCCAGGGTGCTCTTGCCGATCAGCAGCAGCGTTCATTCGGCACAGGGTTCCCCCTCGGCGAGGTCTCTCACCTGGTCAGATGGACGAACTCCCCGGGGAGGGATGACAGAGCGTGGCGGCGTCGGCCGTCCACTCCACCCCGCCCCGCTCCGGCCGCAGGAACGCCACCCGGCCGCCGTCCACCTGATGGTCGAAGAGCAATTCATCGGGGCTGTGCACCGCCTGCACCACCCCTGTCCGGCCGCTGGCCGGGTCGTACGCCATCTGTCCGGGTACGGGTCGTTGCGTGTTCATGCGGTTCGCTCTCCGGGGTTCGTCGGGGTCCTGCGGATGTGGACGGTGTGGTCGGGGTGTCGGCGGCGCAGCACCTCGTAGTCGGTGGCCCGGCTGTAGTCCCCGTCTTGCGTGGCCTGTTCGCGCAGCGCCTCGTAATGGCGGCAGAGGGCGCAGCCGTCCGGCTTCGGAGGGGGCGCGCCGCTGGATTCGGTGATGTGTTCGGGGGGAAACACCATGGGGGGTTCTTCCTGACTTGGATGTCTCTTGCGGGCTTTAATCACCCTGTGTACTCCCAGCGTTGCCCTGCGGGGCCGCGCGCAACAGGGATGGGGACACACCAGGAGGCTTGGGGTGAGGGGAGAAGAACAGGTGAGTGAGCCGACGGAAGAGCAGGAGCCCTCCACCGGGGCGGCGTTCCTCGGGGCCGAGGTCCGGTCCTGGCGCTTGCTGCGGGAGTTGAGCCAGCGGCAATTGGGCTTGCAGGCCAACTACGGGCAGCAATATGTGGCCAAGGTGGAGGCGGGTGAACGGCTGGCCAGCCCGGAGTTCGCCGATGCGTGTGACCGGGTGTTCTGCACGCCGGGTACGTTCGCGCGGCTGCGGAAGCGAGCGAGCCAGCACGGCTACCCGGACTGGTTCATCCCGTACGTGCAGTTGGAGCGCCAGGCGACGGGTATCTCGGACTACTCGGCGACGCTCATCATGGGCATGCTGCAGACGCCCGAGTACGCCCGGGAGGTCTTCCAGGCCGTAGATCCCCGGAAGAGCGCGAAGAAGATCGACGAGTTGATCGATGGGCGACTGCGAAGGCACGAGGTGATGGAGAAGGACGCACCTCCGCTGCTCTGGTGCGTCCTGCACGAGGCCTGCCTGCGGACTGAAGTGGGCGGCCCCAAGGTCATGGCCGCCCAGCTGGCCCACCTCCTGAAGGAGGCGGAGTCTCCGCACATCACCCTGCAGGTACTACCGTTCGCGGTGGGCGCGCCCCCGGCGCCTGAGAGCTTCACCCTTCTGACGTTCGAGGACGGGCCGCCCGTCGCCTACGTGGATACGGTGACGGCTGGCCACCTGATCGACTCGGCCGAAACGGTGGCGTACGCGTCTGCCACCTATGACCGGCTGCGGGCTGCCGCTCTGCATCCCGATCAGTCGTTGGCAATGATCCGTAGAGTGATGGAGGAATACGCCCGATGAGAACCACCCTCGATCTGTCGTCTGCTGCGTGGGTCAAGTCCAGCTACAGCAACGGCAACGGAGGTCAGTGCGTGGAGTTCGCGCCTGGCATAGCTGCCACTGCGGGTGTTGTCCCGGTGCGGGACAGCAAGAACGCGATGGGCCCCGCCCTGGTCTTCCCGGCGGGCGCCTGGGGTTCGTTCACGACCGCCCTGCGCGACGGAGAGTTCCGATGAGGACCGCCCTCGACTTGTCGCGTGCCGTATGGGGCAAGTCCAGCTATAGCAACGGCAACGGAGGTGAGTGCGTGGAGTTCGCTCCCGGCATTGCCGCCGCTGCGGGTGTTGTCCCGGTGCGGGACAGCAAGAACGCGATGGGCCCCGCCCTGGTCTTCCCGGCGGGCGCCTGGGGTTCGTTCACGACCGCCCTGCGTAGCGGGGAATTCCCCACCCCCTGACCCCAGCACCCCCGGCCCCGCCGTTCTCCCGCCCGAGAACGGCGGGGCCGAGCAAAGGTGTCGTGCGAAACGCCACCGACGTCACAGGACCACTCAAGCTCCCAGCGGAGCCTGCCCTCCTTCACCAGTTGCACCGCCCACCCTTCGCAGGGCCGACCGCAACCGCCACACGGCTCGCTGAGCCTGGCCGCCTGCTCAGTCATCGCCACCTCGCATTTTTTGGGGCTGATGGTGAGCCTGGTCCGATCCGCTGTGGATCATTCGCTTACGCCAGTGCCATCCACCAATGCTTGCCGGGCTTCCTCCAGAGACTCCGCCATCTCTTCTTCGTCCATATACGGGAGCCCTTCCCCTGGGCGGTACAGGGAGACGGAACCGCTGAGGACCTCATAGACGTCCGAGTCGAGGAAGTAGTCGATGGTGACCGCTTCGATCTGACTCACGATCTGCATCGATCTGTCCTGGCCGGATAGAAACACGTCGATCAGTTTGATTAGCGATTCCCGTGGGTTCACGGCAAAGTTACCTGCTTTGGGATCATCACTGTGACGACATATATTCGTAGAGGGGCACAGTGCTCAGCGGGTCGGTGAGCGAAGTCCGGTTGCCCGCTGCGTCGAAGGTCTGCCGCCACACCGCGCCGCCCGGATCGGTGATCCGCACCGGGTTGCCCTGCGGATCGAGTGCGGCCCTGACCACGGGTCCGCATCGCGCGAGGCGCTCCTGCCGTGCGGTCGCGGGGGGCTGTGGATCAGATCCTGAGCACGCGGACGCCGGGCCCACAGAGCATCACGAGATCCTCGGGAACGGGTGCCGGTGAGAAAGTGCGGTGGGCGGCCACCATGGCGTCGAGTGCGTACTTGTGCCCGTGCAGGCCCGCTTCGGCGAGGAGTTTGCTGGCGTGGCGGGCGATTGTCTCGGTCGGTGGGGTGACGTTCACCCGGGAGACCGCGTAGTCGAACCGCGCCTGATGCACCGTTTGCCGAGTCGGTGTCTCCTCGCAGGAGGGTCCGCTTCGCCTCGACTGCGGCCTGATCGACCGGCCCATGCGCGGCTTCGGCGTCCTCGATCAACTCGCGCAGCCGGTCCCGCTCCAGTTGGCGCTGGATGAGGGCTTCGACGTATGTCGACATGCCGCGCTTGCCGATGCGCTCTATGAGCGCCGAGATCGTGCCCTCGTGGAGGGAAAGGGACACCGGCCTGGTGGGGCCTTCGCCGGGAGCGGGAGGAGTGGCCATGAGCCCATAGTCGCAGGAGCGAGACCGACCCCTTCTTTCTTATTCCCTTGTCGCGCTCATGGTCACGCCATAGCCTCGCCCTCCGGATCGAACATCCGTTGGGGGGCTGGGCGTGGCGCTGCTCATGGTGGCGGCGACCGTGTACGGCGTGGCGCAGCTGCTGGTGCTGGCGTCGCCGACGCGGTCGGTGCGGATGTCCTCGGTGCTGCTGGCGGTCGCCGTCGGCGTTTACGGATGCGGGGTCGCGGCGGCGCTGCTGGAGTTGGCGTACACGCGCGGGGTCTCCGGGAACACCGGGGAGTCGCTGGTCAAGGTCGTACGCACCGCGAGCTATAAGGTCGACCCGGTCATCGAAGAGCTGGTGAAGCTCGCGCCGCTGCTGCTCGTGGCGTGGAACGTCAAGATCCGTCGCCAGTGGGGTCTGACGGACTACGTCGTCCTCGGTGCGGCACTCGGGGCCGGGTTCGGGCTGCTCGAAGCGGTGGCGCGGTACGGGCTGGACGCGGACCGGGCGATTCCGCACCCGGCGGGCGGCTGGGCCGTCCCCGACAGCCTGCGGGCGCCGTACATTCCGGGCGCCGAGCAGGTCTTCTCCGCCTGGTTCCCTGCCCCGCAGGGGGTGTTGGAGCTGGGCGACCGCACCCCCGACGCGGCCACCAGCCCGCACCTCGTCTACACGGCCCTCGCGGCGCTCGGCGTCGGCGTGCTGCTGCGCGCGAAGGGCTGGACGCGGGTGCTCGGCGTCCTGCCGCCGGTCGTGGCGTGCGTGCTCCACGCGCTGACCAACTACGCCGCCGCGCACCCGGCCGACCGGGACGCCGTGTCGCGGGTCGACGCGATCGGGGGCGCGCTGTGGGCCGTACCGCTGGTGTGCCTGGCGGTCGCCATGGCCGCCGATCTGCGGTGGCTGCGACGCGGCAGGGCGTACGTACCGGGTGTCCTGCTGCCCGCCGAGCGGGCCGGACGCTCCGGCCTGAGCGCGCTCGCGGCGTACGGGGCGTGGTGCGTGCCCTGGTCCACGCTGATCGCGCTGCGGTTCGCCCGGCTGCGGCGGGCTCTGCTGTACGGGGCGACGGGCGGCCCGCCGTACCCCGGCGCCGAGTCGCTGCACCGGACGGTCGTCTGGTCCGCCGCGCAGATCGACGCGTCCGACCGCGAAGGCGCTTGGCGGGGCGTCGGCTTACGGCCCGTGGCGCGGGCCGCCCGCGCCATGCGGCACCCGCGCCGCAAGTGGTCCGTGCTCATCTCTCTCGTCCTGGCCGCCCCGGCCCTGCTCTTCCTGGCGGCCGGGGTGCGGCAGCCCGCCGCCCTCCTGATCGCCTTCGGCATCGCGGGCCTCCTCTGGACGGCCTGGCAGCTCGCCCGCCTCCTCCGCGCCTGGCGGGCGACCCGCGCCTTCCCCCACGGCGAGGTGCTGGCCATCCTCCGCTTCCGCCTCTGGACGGCGGCGGGCGGCTGCGTCGTGGGCGCGCTGCTCCTGCTGAGGCTGGCGGACGGCGTGGCCCCGGATGCCTCGGTGATCCGCAACTTCCACCTCCTGGAAGCGCTGCACGACTTCACCACCTACCTGGGCTTCGCCCTCCTCCTGCTCTCCCTCCTCGCCCTCTTCCCACCCGGCGGCGGCCTGGCCTTCGCCCTGGCGGGCGGCGCGAGGGCGGGCGCGTACGCCATAACCCAGGAAGCCGCCCTCCACGCCGCTGTCTACGGCACGCTGGGCGTCGTCCTGATGTCGGCGGCAGGCGGCGGTGGTGGAGGGAACCCTGACGGCTGGAACGCCTGGCCCCGGGAAAAGCGTAAGGGCAAGACGAAGCCGGAACACCGTGCCGACATCAAGGGCGATGAGGGGAAGAATGGGTCTCACACCATTGAACGCCATGTGGAGAAGACAACCCGTGATATGCGAAGTCGACTGAGGTCGCAGCCGAACCTTGAAGCGGACTCCCGTTTTGTGGATGAGAAAGGGGCTCAGCGATTCGTGGACGAGGTGTTGGCTCGACAGCAGAGCAGGATCACAGATTGGCTCAACGGCTCCAAGCCGAAACTCGTCCTCCCCGAGACGGCGTTCAGCGAGAACACGGGACTGACCCTCACCAGGGAGAGCTATCTGAGAGGCGATGCCCCAAGCTGGGTCAACAAGGTGAAGGTCATTCTCAAACGTGACCCATCGGCAGCATCGGGATACCGGGTGCTGACGTCCTACCCCGTTCCCTGAGCCGCTTCCACCCGAATGGATCCCCATGTCCCACCCTTCTGCGCCAGGCCACCGATTTCACGAGATCCAAAACCTGCTTCGCGCCTACACCCACACGGGATATGAGTTCACCGACACCCCGGCCAGGCCGGGCCCGGCCTTGGAAGGATATCTGCGAATCATCTCGCGGTTTCCCCAGCGCGGTTTCCGTGTCCTCCAAGAACTCGACGACCTTCTCAGCGTTGGCCTGCTTTCTCCTGAGATCGCGGACGAGGTGGACCTGATGCCTCACGTGCGCCCCGCGGAGGGCAGAGGTATTGAGGAATCTCTTGGCATCGCACGGGCTCATATCCGGGCTTCTCTGCAGGCCCCCGGAGGTTATTCCGGACAGACTCCGCACATGGGCTGGGAGTGGGAGGAGTTCTTTCCTGAGCTGTACCAGCTCATCGGCGGCTACTTCGGCCAGGACTTCTCATATGAATACTCTTCGCATCGCGAGGCCCTGGCGGACTACCTAAGCGGAAATCCCGAAGGTGATCTGAGGCAGGCGTTTGACGAGATCCAGCAGTTGCTGGCCATGGCGGCAACTGATCAGGAGCTTGGCCGGGCGATGACGGCACTGGGCATGGGCGTCAGCCCTCCGGACGGAGTGCCGCTGCGGCAGTGGCTCATCGAGGTAGCACACGCCATCGAGCGACACCTGCGTGGTCAACCGGCCTGACCTCGGGGCCGAGCCATGAAGTGGCAGGTCACCGCCCATCGATAGGGTGTTGATGATGTCTTTGCCGCTCTCTCGCGGGGATACAGTCCTGCCAGGGACCGGGCCGGGCCAGGGAGGGGCTGGTGTGTTCGAGATCGTGACGGTGAGTGCGCTCACCGCGTTCCTCGCGGCGGTGGGCAACGGCGCCGCCGGAGAGGTCGGCAAGCAGGTGCTCGTCTCGACGGGCGCTCTGGTGCGGCGGACCCTGGGGCGGGAGGCGCCGCTGCCGAGCACCCCGGAGGGGTGGGAGCTGCTGGCGCGTCAGATGCAGCCGCGGCTGGCCGAGGATCCACGGTATGGCGATGAGTTCGCCCGGCTCGTACGGAGCCTGCCGGAGGTGGCCGCGCTGCGGCCAAGCGTGGGACTGCCGCCCGCCACGCGGGACTTCACCGACCGTCAGGCCGTCCTGAAGCAGCTGAAGCGCGAGGCGACCCGCGCCGCCGCCGGGCGGCCCCGGGTCGCGCTGCTGTACGGGCCGCCCGGCATCGGCACCAGCGCGGTGGCGCTGCACTGGGGCGCCGACCGGATCGCGCAGTACCCCGACGGGCAGTTCTACGTCGACGCCCGCGACACCGCCGCCGACAACGGACTGGAACCCGCCGCCGTCCTGGAGCGCCTGCTGCGCCAGATGGGCGTCGAGCCCGGTCTCATGCCGCCCACGGAGGTGGGGCGCGAAGAGACGTACCGGCGGCTCACGGCGGGCCGCCGGGCGCTGGTGGTCATCGACCACGCCTCCTCCGTCGCCCAGGTGCGCGGCCTCATTCCGGCCACCCCGGAGGTGTTCCTGCTGGTCGTCGCGTCCGGCCCGGCGTTCCTGCTGGAGGCGGAGCGGATTTCCGTACCCCCGCTCAAGGACCGCGACGCGACGCAGCTGCTGCGCAAGGTGGCGGGGCCGGAGCCGGTCGCGCGGGCCAAGCCGCAGATGTCCGCTCTGCTGGACGGCTGCGCGGGCAACGCCTTCGCCCTGAAGGCCGCGGCGGTGCGCCTCCTGACCGGCGAACAGCCCCTCGCCGACGCGACGGATCCGCATCCGGTGCGCGGCATGGCCCAGGACGCCTGCCACCGCCTCCGCCCCGAGGCGGCCCGGCTGTGCCGGTTGGCCGCGCTGGGCGGCTGGCCCGCGATCGACTCCCGCCTCGCCGGGCACGCCGCGGGCGTCGCCCGGGAGGACGCCGCCCGGATGCTCGCCGAGGCGGCGGACGTGCGGCTGCTGGAGCCGCTGGGGGATGGCCGCTACCGCTTCCGGCCCGAGGTACGGCGTCATCTGGCCGACGCCGCCGGGCCGGAGCACGGGATCGCGGAGTGCGCTGCGGCCGTGTCCCGGGTGCTCGACGGGCTGCTGCACCAGGCTCTGCACGCCGCGCGCGCTGCCCTGTCGCAGAGCTGGCGGACCGAGTGCGCACTGGACGGGGAGAGCCCGTACGCGAACGAGTCCGAGGGCATGACGGCGCTGCTCGCCGAGGCGGGCAACCTGGTCCGGGCGGTCTCCGTGGCCGAGGAGTACGGGCACGTCGACACGGTGCTGTGGCTGGCCCGCGCGCTGTGGCCCCTGCAGTTGAAGGCCGGATACTGGGACGACACGCTGCCCGCCCTCCGCATCGCGGCCCGCTGCGCCGACGAGCACCACCCCGGCACTCGCCTCGCTGGCGCCCTGCACTTCCAGCTCGGCCACTGTCTGGGTGAGCTGCGGCAGTGGGAGGAGGCTGAGCGTGCGGTGCGCGCTGCCGTCTCCTGCGAGGGTGCGGCGGGGCATGTCCGGGGCGAGGCCTCGTCCGTGGAGATGCTGGGGCTGCTGTGCCTGTACCAGTGGCGGTGGGACGAGGCGTACGAGCGGTTCGCCGAGGCGGAGCGGGTCTATGGGCGCATCGGTCCCGGCGAGGAGGGCGCGCGGGACCTGCCGCGCGCCCTCGCTCTGATCCAACGGCATCAGGGGCGTGCCTTGCGCGGTGCCGGTGGTCTGACGGAGTCCGTCAACCGGCTGGAAGCCGCGCGGGGCTTCTTCGCGGAGCAGGGCGAGGCCTACAACTTGGCCCGTACCCTCACCGACCTTGCCGAGACGCTGCATGACGCCGGGGATGACGGCGCCGCCCTGACGAAGATCGCTGAGGCGGAGCGGCTCCTCACTCCGGAGCGGGCTGCTCCGCATCTGGCTTACCTGGCTGGTCTGCGGGAGCGGTGCGAGGCGTAGCGGGGCCGCTGCCTGCCCGGTCGGGTTTCGCTGCCGGGTGCGGGCAGGTGGGTGGGGGCTCTCCCCTGACCCGCCCCTTCCCGAAACCGGGGACACCCCGGGCCCCGGGGTGGGCGGGGGTTGCGCGACCGGGCGCGGGCCGGTGGGTGGGCCCTGCGCTGGCGGGGGTTTCGCTGCCGGGTGCGGGGCGGTGGGTGGGTTGTGCCCACCCGTCCCGCCCAGCGGGACGATTGCCCACAACGGGAGGGGGTGGGGTCGGAGGGGTGGGGGGCTGGACGACGACGTGTATTTGTGGCGCCTACTCCCGGCCCACTCCACGTTCTTCGGTGGTGGCGCCAAAAATATACGCGTCCAGGCCCCTGCCCCGGAGGCCCCGCCCCCGTACCCACCACCCTCACGCCCGTTCCACCCGCACCTCGTGTACCTCGCCTGCCACGTGGAGCCTCAGGGTCGGCGGTACCGGGACGCCGCTCGCCAGCTGGGCGTGTAGGGACGATGCGTACGCTGCCGGGTCGGCGTTCTCGCCCGATAGGTGGAGGAGGGCGTGGTCCCGGAGGCGGACCGTGCAGGTGTGGGGGCCGCTCACGTACGCCGCCATCGCGCAGTGCGGGTACCGGCGCAGCACCTCCGCCGTCCAGCCCTCCGCGCCGCCCAGGCGCGGATCGTCCGGCGGGCCCTCGCGCACGATCACGTCGGCCCGCACGAGATCACCCGGGTCGCGGGTGTCCTCGTGGACGGCCAGGTGGGCGTCGCCCACAGCGTTGTACGGGTGGCCTACGGTCCGTTCGAGCCAGACGTCGACGCCGCTCACGCGCGTACGGACGTTCAGGGGTGCCGTACGACGCGGCGGGACGTACGGGGGCAGGGGCAACGGCTCCAGGAGGGCGGGGGACGGAGGCTCGGGGAGGTCCATCAGGGCGTAGAAGTGGCGCCGCAGCAACGCCGCCGACGCGCCCGGGGCGGATGTGGTGAAGGAGGCGGGGCCCGGGGCCGGACGGTGGCGCGCCAACAGGCCCTCCACCTGGTCTCGGAGTGGGGCGTGCGGATCTAGGCGTGGGGCGTTCCGGACGAACGTTGCCAGAGGCGCCTCCGGATCCAGGCGGTCCTGCTCGGCGGAGGCCAGCAGGACCGGGGTGCCCAGCGCAGCGGCGTAGTACGAGACCGCCCCGAAGTCCCCCACCACCGCATCGGCGGCCAGCAGCGCCTGCCGCCACGCGTGCGCGGGGTCGACCAGGGTGAGCCCGCTGCGCAGGGCGCGGTCCAGCCAGACGCGGAGCTGGCCGGGCCCGTGGCCGTACCAGATGTTGGGGTGCAGCACGGCCGCCAGCCGGTAGTCGTCGGCGGGCAGTTCGGCGGCGAGCCGGGGGAGCAGCCCGGGCAGGACGTCCTGGTCGCCGCCGTTGCCGAAGAACCCCTCCGGGTTCCAGGTGGAGTTGAGGACGACGAGGCGCTGACCCCGGCGTACGCCCAGGGCGCGCCGGAACCGCTCCCGATACGGTGCGGCGGCCAGCATGCGGTCGAAGCAGGGGTCCCCGGCCAGTACGGACGCTGCCTCGGCCTCGGGGCAGACCCGCCGCAGTCGCTCCAGCTGCTCGGGGTGGGACAGGACGAGCCCGTCCACGAAGGGTCGCCCGTCCTCAAGCAGCCACTCCGGTGAGAGGCCGAAGGTCGGCTGGCCACCCTCGTCCCCGGGCGCGGAAAGCCGCTTCGTGTAGCCGACGCCGTGCGACAGGACGGTCAGCTTGCCGTGCAGAGCGCTGAGCTGGCCCCCGAAGCTGGCGGAGACGGCCAGATCCACCGGTGTCGCCAGCGCCTGCGCCCACGGCAGCACCGGCAGCCCCAGGTCCGCGAACAGCTCGCGCACTCCGCCCTGGAAGGCGGACGACTCCGTCGAGGTGACCAGGAGCTGCACCCGGAAGTCGTCGTGGAACAGCGGCAGTATGTCCAGCAGCCGCCCGGCCGAGGTGACGTTGTGCACGACGAGCAGGACGCGGCGGCCCGCCGCACGGCTGGTCCAGCGCTCCGCGTCCTCCCCGACCGGGACCCGTAGGGCCGGGGGATCAGCCGACGTCACCGGTCACCCCCTCCGCGTCAGCACTCGATGACGTTGACCGCGAGCCCGCCCCGCGCCGTCTCCTTGTACTTGACCTTCATGTCGGCGCCGGTGTCCTTCATGGTCTTGATGACCTTGTCGAGGGAGACATGGTGGCGGCCGTCGCCGCGCAGCGCCATCCGCGCGGCGGTGACGGCCTTGACGGCGGCCATGCCGTTGCGCTCGATGCAGGGGATCTGGACGAGGCCGCCGATGGGGTCGCAGGTCAGCCCGAGGTTGTGTTCCATGCCGATCTCGGCGGCGTTCTCGACCTGCTCGGGGCTGCCGCCCAGCACCTCGGCGAGGCCACCGGCGGCCATGGAGCAGGCGGAGCCGACCTCGCCCTGGCAGCCGACCTCGGCGCCGGAGATGGAGGCGTTCTCCTTGAAGAGCATGCCGATGGCACCGGCCGCGAGGAGGAAGCGGATGATGCCTTCCTCGTCGGCGCCCGGCACGAAGCGGGTGTAGTAGTGGAGGACGGCCGGGATGATCCCGGCGGCGCCGTTCGTCGGGGCGGTGACGACCCGGCCCCCGGCCGCGTTCTCCTCGTTGACCGCCATGGCGTACAGCGTGGTCCACTCCATCGCGCGGGCGGCCGCGTCGCCCTCGGAGCGCAGGGCGCGGGCGGCGTTGGCGGCGCGGCGGCGGACCTTGAGGCCGCCGGGCAGGATGCCCTCCTGGCCCAGGCCACGGGCGACGCAGCCCTCCATGACCTGCCAGATCTCCAGCAGGCCCGCGCGGATCTCGTCCTCCGTGCGCCAGGCCTTCTCGTTCTCCAGCATCAGGGCGGCGATGGACAGGCCGGTGTCGCGGGAGAGCCGCAGGAGTTCGTCGCCGGTGCGGAAGGAGTACTTCAGGGCGGTGTCGTCCAGCTTGATGCGGTCCTCGCCGACCGCGTCCTCGTCGACCACGAAGCCGCCGCCGACCGAGTAGTAGGTCTTCTCCAGCAGCGGGTGGCCGGTCTCGTCGTACGCGAAGAGGGTCATGCCGTTGGCGTGGTACGGCAGGGAGCGGCGGCGGTGCAGGATCAGCTCGTCCGACTCGTCGAAGTCGATCTCGTGGCCGTGGCCGCCCTCCATCTCGGCGGCGAGCAGCCGCAGCCGCTTGGTGGTGCGGATGCGCTCCACCTCGCCGTCGGCGGACTCGACGTCGACGGAGCGCGGCGAGTGGCCCTCCAGGCCGAGCAGGACGGCCTTGGGGGTGCCGTGGCCGTGGCCGGTGGCGCCGAGGGAGCCGAAGAGTTCGGCGCGTACGGAGGCGGTGGGGGCGAGCAGGCCCTCGTTCTTCAACCGGAGGACGAACATCCGTGCCGCCCGCATCGGGCCGACCGTGTGCGAGCTGGACGGGCCGATGCCGATCGAGAAGAGATCGAATACGGAGATGGCCACCGGGGGACTCCTTCGTCTGCACGTGGGGGGCGCGTGCGGGGTGGTGCGGTGCGGCGGCGCGCCGGGGTGGGCGCACCTCCAGGGGGCGCGCGGGGTGGGTGCGCCCCCTGGGCGGCGCGCGGGGTGAGCGCGCCGCCCAGGATCCGGCCGGGTCCGGCTGGATCCGGCCGGGGTCCGGGTCCCAGGAGGCCTGGAGGCCGGACCGGGGGGTTACTTCGACAGGTGCGGGTACAGCGGGTGCTTGTCGGCGAGGGCGGTGACCCGCGCGCCCAGCGCCTTGGCGTCGTACGACGGCTTGAGCGCCTCGGCGATGACGTCCGCGACCTCGCGGAAGTCCTCGGCGGTGAAGCCGCGGGTGGCCAGCGCCGGGGTGCCGATGCGCAGACCCGAGGTGACCATCGGGGGCCGCGGGTCGTTCGGGATGGCGTTGCGGTTGACCGTGATGCCGACCTCGTGGAGCCGGTCCTCGGCCTGCTTGCCGTCCAGCTCGGAGTTGCGCAGGTCGACCAGGACGAGGTGCACGTCGGTGCCGCCGGAGAGGACGGAGACGCCCACCTCGCCGACGTCGGCCTGGGTCAGCCGGTCGGCGAGGATCCGGGCGCCCTCGACCGTGCGCTCCTGGCGCTCCTTGAAGGCGGCACCGGCCGCGACCTTGAAGGACACCGCCTTGGCGGCGATGACGTGCTCCAGCGGGCCACCCTGCTGACCCGGGAAGACCGCGGAGTTGATCTTCTTGGCCAGCTCGGCGGTGGAGAGGATCACGCCACCGCGCGGACCGCCCAGGGTCTTGTGGGTGGTGGTGGTCACGACGTGGGCGTGCGGCACGGGGGAGGGGTGGAGCCCGGCCGCGACGAGGCCCGCGAAGTGGGCCATGTCGACCATCAGGTACGCGCCGACCTCGTCCGCGATCCGGCGGAACGCGGCGAAGTCCAGCTGGCGCGGGTACGCCGACCAGCCCGCGATGACCAGCTTGGGGCGGTGCTCCTTGGCGAGCCGCTCGACCTCGTCCATGTCGACCAGACCGGTCTCGGCGTCCACGTGGTAGGGCACCACGTTGTAGAGCTTGCCGGAGAAGTTGATCTTCATGCCGTGGGTGAGGTGGCCACCGTGCGCCAGGTTCAGCCCCAGGATGGTGTCACCGGGCTGGAGCAGCGCGAACATCGCGGCCGCGTTCGCCTGGGCACCGGAGTGCGGCTGGACGTTGGCGGCCTCGGCGCCGAAAAGCTCCTTGACGCGGTCGATGGCGATCTGCTCGACCACGTCGACGTGCTCACAGCCGCCGTAGTAGCGGCGGCCGGGGTAGCCCTCGGCGTACTTGTTGGTCAGGACCGAGCCCTGGGCCTCCATGACGGCGGCCGGAGCGAAGTTCTCCGAGGCGATCATTTCGAGGGTGGACTGCTGGCGGTGGAGTTCGGCGTCGACAGCAGCGGCGACGTCCGGGTCGAGCTCGTGCAGGGAGCTGTTGAGAAGCGACATCTGGGTCCCGATCGAAGAAGAGGGTCAGTTTCCGGAGAAGGCGGCGTATTCCTCGGCGGAGAGCAGGTCGTCCGGCTCGTCCGTCACCTTCACCTTGAACAGCCAGCCGCCCTCGAAGGGGGCGGAATTCACCAGCGCCGGGTCGTTCACCACGTCCTCGTTGATCTCGGTGACCTCGCCGGAGACCGGCGCGTACAGGTCGCTGACCGACTTCGTGGATTCCAGCTCACCGCAGGTTTCACCGGCGGCGACGGTGGAGCCGACATCCGGGAGCTGGACGTACACGACATCGCCGAGCGCGTTGGCCGCGTGTTCGGTGATGCCGATCGTCGACACGCCGTCCTGGGCGGCCGACAGCCACTCGTGCTCCTTGCTGTAGCGCAGCTGCTGGGGGTTGCTCATGGTCCGATTCTCCTGGATAGGGGGGAGTGCTTGGGAAACGGGTCTTAAGCGGTGGGACGGATCACTGGGGAGAGGCGGGAAGGCGCGCGGGAGGTTTCAGCGCTCGCGGCGATAGAAGGGGAGCGCGACGACCTCGTACGGCTCCCGGGTACCGCGGATGTCCACCGTCACGCCCGGGCTGCCGGGCGCGGCGTGCTCCGCGTCGACGTACGCCATGGCGACCGGCTTCCCCAGCGTCGGGGACGGGGCGCCCGAGGTGACCCGGCCGATCTCGGTGCCACCCGGGCCCAGCACGGTGTATCCGGCGCGCGGCACCCGGCGGCCCTCGGCGACCAGGCCGACCAGGGTGCGCGGCGGCCGGGCCTCGGCCTCGCGCGCCGCGGCCTCCAGGGGTCCGCGTCCGACGAAGTCACCGGCCTTCTGGAACTTCACGACCCGGCCGAGCCCCGCGTCGAACGGGGTCGTGTCGGTGGTCAGCTCATTCCCGTACAGCGGCATCCCGGCCTCCAGGCGCAGCGTGTCCCGGCAGGACAGCCCGCACGCCACCAGGCCCACCGGGGCGCCCGCCTCGGTCAGCGCCTGCCAGACCCGCTCGGCGTCGTCCGGCGCGACGAACAGCTCGAAGCCGTCCTCACCGGTGTAGCCGGTGCGGGCGATCAGGGCGGACACGCCCGCGACGGTGCCCGGCAGCCCGGCGTAGTACTTCAGCCCGTCCAGGTCGGCGTCGGTCAGCCCCTTGAGGATCCCGGGGGACTGCGGCCCCTGGACGGCGATCAGCGCGTACGCGTCGCGGTCGTCCCGTACGGCGGCGTCGAAGCCGGTGGCGCGCTCGGTCAGCGCGTCCAGCACCACCTGGGCGTTCGAGGCGTTGGCCACGACCAGGAACTCCTGCTCGGCGAGCCGGTAGACGATCAGGTCGTCGAGGATGCCGCCCTCGCTGTCGCAGATCATGGTGTAGCGGGCGCGGCCCACGGCGACCGCCGAGAGCTGGCCGACCAGGGCGTAATCGAGGGCGTCCGCGGCCTGCGGCCCGGTGAGAGCGATCTCACCCATGTGGGAGAGGTCGAAGAGCCCGGCGCGGGTGCGCACCGCCGTGTGCTCGTCGCGCTCGCTCGCGTACCGCAGCGGCATGTCCCAGCCCGCGAAGTCGGTCATGGTGGCGCCGAGCGCACGGTGGACCGCGTCCAGCGCGGTGCGGCGGGGCGTGGGCGGGGCGTCGGTCATGGTTCAGCTCCCAGGGGCATGATCACGGCGATGACGGGACGGGCGGGCCGGAGGGGACGACAAGGACGGCACACGCGTCCTCCCCATCTGTCATCGGAACCTGAGAGGTTCGCCGTGACCTTCCCGCGCGGCGGGCTGGTCCGGCTTGCACCTTGGGTGGGGCCACCTGAAGTGGCCCGCTTTTCAGATCTGCCTCATCCGTGCGGTATCGGGGCCTGAGAGATTCAAGGGAGGACTTGCTCCTTCGGCGCCTCGGACGAGACCCGGCGGATTCGCCGGTGCCCGAGAACTCTCCCGCGCGGATTCAAGCGGCCGGTATGCAGTTGGCGCGGACATCATCGCACGTCCGCTCCAGAACGGAACCCCCGATCTGTGAGCGGCGTCGCGCACGGGCCTCCTTGATGGGCATTACCTTTTCTTGACACTCTCGGGGTACGGAGCCGCTTGACCGACCTTGGAGGACGATCACGGTGCACGGGCAGGGAACATACGCGACAACCCAAGGAACCCTGCCCGCGCGGCAGGAGCGGACGCCGTCAGACGGCGCGCCGGACGGCGGCGCGCCGGACGGCACGTCCGGCGGCCCGGTCAGACCGGGCCGCCGCGCCCCTGTGCACGACCTGCGGGGCGGAGTGGAGGCCGAGCTGCACTACCCGGCGCGCGACCTGATCATCGCCTCCGGACTGCCCGGCAGCGGCAAGTCGACCCTGATCAACCGGGTGGTCCCCGGCCACGACCCGAGCGGGACGGCCGTGGCGCGGGTGGACTCGCAGCGCACCCGGGAGGCCTGGGAAAGACGCATGCCCGGCTGGCTGCCGTACGCCGTCTACCGGCCGCTGGTCCGCTGCGCCCACTACGCGGGGCTGCGCCGGGCGCTCGGCTCGGGCGCGAGCGTCGTCGTCCACGACTGCGGCTCCCAGCCCTGGGTGCGCCGCTGGCTGGCCCGGGACGCCCGGCGCACCGGCCGTGGCCTGCATCTGGTGCTGCTGGACGTGGACCCCGCCGTCGCCCTGGAGGGCCAGGCGGCGCGCGGCCGGGGGGTCTCCGGCTTCGCCTTCGCGCGGCACCTGCGGGCGATGGGGCGGCTGGTGGCGCGGGTGGAGGGCGGACAGCCGCCCGAGGGCTGCGCTTCCGCCGTGCTGCTCGACCGGGCGACCGCGAGCATGCTGCGGGGCATCTCCTTCGAGTGACCGCACCGCCGTGTGAGGAAGTGCTGTCGCGCCGCTGTGTGAGGAAGTGCTGTGGAGATGCCCGGGCGGCCCATGGCCTTCCGCCGCACAGCCGTTAGGGTGCTGGTGCAGGTCGGACGAGATGGCGGTTGGGACGAAGATGAGTATTCCGGAGCACCAGGGCATAACCCCCGCTCACGGAGGATTTCCCGACGGCGCTTATCCCGCGTTCCCCGGTAATGAGCTGGAAGAGGTGCTCGCCGCCTCGATCGGGGTTCCGGGAGCCGGAGCGCGGATCGTCGAGACGCTCGCCCGCGCCCACCTCTGGATCCCGCTGCCGAACGGCGGCGGCCCCGACAGCCGCAACCTCGACCTGCCCACCATGGAGATCGAGGGCCAGGCGTATGTGCCGGTCTTCAGCTCCGAGCAGCAGTTCCTGCAGATCGTCGGCGGCCATATGTCGTTCACGGTCGCCCCGGCCGTCGAGTTCGCCCGTGGGCTGCCGCCGCAGCTCGGCATCGCGGTGAACCCGGACGGGCCGGTCGGCGTCCCGCTGCCGCCGGCCGCGGTCGAGGAGTTGTGCAAGGCCGGGCGCAGCGAGCTGGACGGCCCGGCGCGCGGCGGCAGGGTGCGGCTGTTCGAGCCCGACTGGCAGCAGGAGCCGGTCGACTTCCTGGCCGCCGCCGGGATCGAGTTCGGGGCGGAGTCCGGGGTACGCACCGCGCGGCGCGCGCTGGCCAGCGTCGAGGGTGATCAGCCTGCGCTGTTCGTCGGGGTCCAACTGGACGCGCCGGGCCCCGAAGGGCAGGCCCTCGCGGTGGAGGCGCTCGGCCGGGCGCTCGGCGCGGTGCCGGTCCCGTGGACCGTTCAGCTCGTCGCGCTGGACGTCGCGCAGGGTGACCCGGTGGCCACCTGGATGCTGGAGCGCGTACGGCCGTTCTACGACCGTGACCTGTGACGCACCCCGGGGACGGCCACCGGGGCCCGTAAGCTGGTTGGATGACCAGACGGGGCGGCGCGCGTCCCGATGAGTGCGGGCAAGGCCGAGAGAGGGGCGGACCCAGGTGAGCGCGGGCGCGGATTGGGGGGCGGCTGCCGGTCAGGTCGAGCGGATGCTGCAGCAGGTAGCTCCCGGCCGGTACGACGCCTACGAGGCGCTGCTGCACGCCCTCGCCGAGGGCCAGGTCTGGATGCTGCTGTGGAACGGCGCTCCCGGCGCTCCCGACGCCCAGTACGGGAACATGGACATGGACGGCCACGGCTACGCGCCGTGTGTGACCTCCGCCCAGGAACTCGCCGCCAGTGGCTGGAATCGCGCGCATGAGGTGGTGGACGCGCGGCGGATCGCCGACTCGCTCTACCGCGACCACTACGGCCTGTGGCTCAACCCGCACGCCCACGGCGGCGGCGTCGGCATCCCCTGGCTCGATCTGCGGCGCATCGCGGGCGGTCTTGACCGGCTGCCCGCCGGTCCGCTGCGGCTGACCGAACCGGCCATCGAGATCCCCCAGTTCTACGCCCTGCTGGGGCAGAACGCGCACCGCACCGCCGCGGTGCGCTCGCTGCGCCGCGCCTGGGTGCAGCCCGCGCTGGGCGCCCCGTATCTGGCCATCGGGCTGGATCTGTACGACAACAGCCAGCAGGCCGTGGAATCGGTGCGGCTGATGATGCAGCAGTCGGTCGGCGTGGTGCCCGACGGGCTGCCGGTATCGACGGTCGAGCTGTCGGACGTGCACGACCCGGTGGCGATGTGGATGCGGGCCCACGCCCGCCCGTTCTTCGACCGTGACGCCCACGCCGCCGCGCCCCCGGCCCCGCCGCCCCCGTCGTACGGGTACGGCTATCCGCCGCCGCGTCACGCGTACTGAGCCCTTGGCGCGTCACGCGTACTGACACCGTGGCCTGAAGCCGCCCTATACCGCCCCACCTGCGAACTGCCCGCAGTGGGGCGGTTGTTACTGATGCGTTCTCGTGTCACAACTGTCCGTATACCGGAACCGCTTACCGCACATCACGGTTAGGCATCCATTGCCCGTGGGTACTGGCGGGTGATCACAAACGCGATGAAGACTCCCGCTCCAAGGGGCGCGGTTCCGCATAACGACCCCTTTCGCTCACCTTGTGAACTTAAGCCGCCACAGCGGCGAGCCGTGGACCGGTCACCGCCGGTCGAGAGGGGTCCCCACCACGATGACGGCACCATTGCACGGCACGAGCGCCGACGCAGAGCCGGTCGCGACTGCCGATGTAGCGGCGGATGTGGTCAAGGCGTCGGTCGAGGGAAGATCGCTGCGACAGATCGCCTGGAGACGCCTCAAACGCGACAAGTTGGCGCTTGCGGGCGGGGCCGTGGTCGTCTTTCTCGTGCTAGTGGCGATCTTCGCGCCGCTGATCGTGAGCCTGCTGGGCCACCCGCCCAACGAGTTCCACCAGGAGGAGATCGACCCGCTGTTCGGCACCCCCAAGGGCAGCCTGGGCGGCATCAGTTCGGACTTCCTCTTCGGCGTCGAGCCCTCCAACGGCCGTGACGTCTTCAGCCGGGTCGTCTACGGCGCCCGGATCTCGCTGCTGGTGGCCTTCCTCGCCGCCCTGGTCGCCGTCGTCCTCGGGACCATTTTCGGCATCATCGCCGGATATTTCGGTGGCTGGGTGGACTCGGCGATCAGCCGGGTGATGGACATGCTGCTGGCCTTCCCGCAGCTGCTGTTCATCATCTCCCTGGTCTCGGTGCTCCCCAACGACCTGCTGGGTCTGACCGGCAGCGGGGTGCGCATCGCGGTACTGGTCTCGGTCATCGGCTTCTTCGGCTGGCCGTACGTCGGCCGCATCGTGCGCGGCCAGACGCTGTCGCTGCGCGAGAAGGAGTACGTGGAGGCCGCGCGCAGCCTCGGCGCCGGCCGCCGCTACATCCTCTTCCGGGAACTGCTGCCCAACCTGGTGGCGCCGATCACCGTCTACGCGACGCTGATGATCCCCACCAACATCCTCACCGAGGCGGCCCTCAGCTTCCTGGGGGCGGGCGTGAAACCGCCGACCGCGTCCTGGGGGCAGATGCTCTCCAAGGCGGTGGGCACCTACGAGGACGATCCCATGTTCATGATCATCCCGGGTGCGGCGATCTTCATCACCGTGCTGGCCTTCAACCTGTTCGGCGACGGCGTCCGCGACGCCCTCGACCCCAAGGGCACCCGATGAGGTGCCCCGGCCGCGCAGCTCAGGCGGCACCCCGAAGCTTTTCCCGCGCCATGCCACGTACCGCTATCCCGGAGGTTGCAGGACCCATGAAATCCCTACGTTCGTCGAGAAGCAGCCGGATCGTCGGCGCGACGGCTGTCGTCTGCGCCCTGCTCGCCACCGTCGCCGGGTGCGGTGGCGGCAGCGACGACGAGAAAGGCTCGGGTGCCGGATTCAACGCGGGGATGAAGGGCGTCGCCAACGAGTCCACCAAGAAGGGCGGCACGCTGAAGTTCGTCAACAAGCAGAACTTCGACTCGCTCGACCCGCAGCGCCAGTACTACGGCTTCGCCTGGGACTTCGCGCGTTTCTACTCGCGTCAACTCATCACGTACGCGCCCAAGCCCGGCAACGCCTCCAACGAGCTGGTCCCCGACCTGGCCACCTCCACCGGCAAGATCACCGACGGCGGCAAGACGTACACGTACACCCTGCGCGACGGGATCACCTGGGAGGACGGCTCGGCCATCACCTCCAAGGACATCAAGTACGGCATCGAGCGCATCTGGGCCAAGGACGTCGTCTCCGGCGGCCCCGGCTATCTGCGCCAGGTCCTCGACCCCAAGGGCGAGTACAAGGGCCCGTACAAGGACAAGTCCAAGGACAAGCTCGGGCTGAAGACGATCGAGACGCCGGACGACAAGACCATCGTCTTCCGCCTCGACCAGCCCAACGGTGACTTCGAGCAGATGCTCGCGATGCCCACCGGCTCCCCGGTCAAGCAGGAGAAGGACACCGGCGCGCAGTACACCAACCGGCCGTTCTCCTCCGGTCCGTACAAGCTCAAGTCGTACACCCCGGGCAAGAGCCTGGCCCTGGTGCGCAATGACAAGTGGAAGAAGTCGTCCGACCCGATCCGCGCGGCCCTGCCGGACCAGGTCACGGTCACCTTCAACTCCAACCTGGAGGCGATCGACAAGCTGCTCATCAAGGGCGACTACGACGTCTTCCTCAGCGCCACCGGCATGAGCCAGTCCGGCCGCGCCGCCGCGCTCAAGGAGCACAAGGGCAACGTCGACAACATCGAGACGAGCTTCGTCCGGTACGTCGACCTCGTCACCAAGGTGAAGCCGTTCGACAACGTCCACTGCCGCAAGGCGGTCTTCTACGCGACCGACTACACCCAGCTGCAGACCACCCGAGGTGGCCCGCAGGCCGGTGGTGACCTCGCCCCCAACATGCTCCCCAAGAGCGTCAAGGGCTCGGACGACTACGACCCGTACGGCGTCCTGAAGCGCAAGGGCAAGGCGGACCTGGCCAAGGCCAAGTCCGAGCTGAAGGAGTGCGGCAAGCCGAACGGCTTCTCCGCCAAGATCGTCTCCCGGGTCGACCAGCCCAACGAGACGGCCGCCGCCGAGGCGCTCCAGGAGTCGCTGAACAAGGTCGGCATCAAGCTCGACATCAACGAGATCGAGGGCGCCTCGTCCGCCAGCATCACCGGCTCCCCGTCCGTGATGAAGAAGCGCGGCTACGGCATGAGCATGACCGGCTGGGGCCCCGACTTCCCGACCGGCCAGGGCTTCTCCCGCCCGCTGTACGACGGCCGCTTCATCGAGCAGACCGGTAACTACAACGTCTCCGAGACCAACGACGAGGCGATCAACAAGGACTTCGACGACGCGCTCAAGGAGACCGACCCCGCCAAGGCCGGTGAGCTGTACGCGGACATGAACCACAAGGTCGCCGACCTGGCCGTGTCGATGCCGTTCCTGTACGAGAAGAACATCACCTGGCGCAGCTCGCGGCTGACCAACGCCTACTCGTCCGCGGCCTACAACGGCCGGTACGACTACGTGTCCCTCGGGGTCGTCAAGTGACGGTCGGCCACCAGCCACCCCACCCCCACCGTCGCTTCATCCGATAGGCCCGAAGGGCAGGTGATGGCCACGCGTGGCGGTGCCGGGACCCCGTAACCCCGGGGTTCCGGCACCGCCACCGGGCCGCGCACAGTGCTTGCTTACGTCATCCGGCGCTTGTTCGCCGTCGTCATGATGCTGCTGGTCGTCACGCTGACGACCTTCGCCATCTTCTTCGTGATCCCGAAGTGGGCCGGTTCCGATCCGGCGCTGCTCTTCGTCGGCAAACAGGCCGACCCCGAGGCCATCGAGGGCATCAGGACGAAGCTGGGGCTCAGCGATCCGCTTCTGCTGCAGTTCTGGCACTTCGTCGAGGGTCTGTTCGTCGGCCGCGACTACGCCAACGGTGCCGATGTCACCCACTGCGCGAGGCCCTGCTTCGGCTACTCCTTCCGCACCGAGCAGGCGGTCTGGCCGCAGCTGACCGACGCCATGCCGGTCACCCTCTCGCTCGCCGCGGGCGCCTGCCTGCTGTGGCTGGTCGGCGGCATCACCACGGGCGTCGTCTCCGCGCTGCGCCGGGGCACCCTGTGGGACCGCTCGGCGATGACCACCGCGCTCGCCGGTGTCTCGCTGCCGATCTACTTCACCGGTCTGCTCTCGCTGGCGATCTTCAGTTACCAGCTGAAGTGGGTCGACGTGGACTACAAGGGGCTCGGCGACGACCCCGCCAAGTGGTTCGAGTCCCTGATCCTGCCGTGGATCACGCTCGCGTTCCTCTACGCCGCCATGTACGCCCGGCTCACCCGCGCCACCATGCTGGAGATCATGGGCGAGGACTACATCCGCACCGCCCGCGCCAAGGGGCTGCGGGAGCGGGTGGTCATCGGGCGGCACGCGATGCGTTCCACCTGGACCCCGATCCTCACCCTGCTCGGCCTGGACCTGGGCGCGCTGCTGGGCGGCGCGGTGCTCACCGAGAGCACGTACAACCTGCCCGGCCTCGGGCGGCTCGCGGTGAACGCGATCAGCGACAAGGACCTCCCGGTCATCCTGGGCGTCACCCTGATCGCCGCGTTGTGCATCGTGCTCGCCAACCTCGTCGTGGACCTCCTGTACGCCGTCATCGACCCACGAGTGAGGCTCGGATGACCGATCTGAACAAGCCCGAGACCGCCGTGGCGGAGCCCTCGGCCACGGCGGTCGGCGAGGTGGCCGAGGCCGGTTCGGCCGCCCCGACGGCCTTCCTCGAAGTGCGCGACCTGCGGGTCCACTTCCCGACCGACGACGGTCTGGTGAAGTCCGTGGACGGGCTCAGCTTCCGGCTGGAGAAGGGCAAGACCCTCGGCATCGTCGGCGAGTCCGGCTCCGGCAAGTCCGTGACGTCGCTCGGCATCATGGGGCTGCACACCGCCGGGCAGTACGGCCGCCGCAAGGCCCGGATCTCCGGCGAGATCTGGCTCAACGGGCAGGAGCTGCTGGGCGCCGACCCCGACGAGGTGCGCAAGCTGCGCGGCCGCGAGATGTCGATGATCTTCCAGGACCCGCTGTCGGCGCTGCACCCGTACTACACGATCGGCCGCCAGATCACCGAGGCGTACCAGGTCCACCACGACGTCAGCAAGGACGTCGCCCGCAAGCGCGCGGTCGAGATGCTCGACCGGGTGGGCATCCCGCAGCCGGACAAGCGGGTGGACAGCTATCCGCACGAGTTCTCCGGCGGCATGCGGCAGCGCGCGATGATCGCGATGTCGCTGGTCAACAACCCCGAGCTGCTGATCGCCGACGAGCCGACCACCGCCCTCGACGTCACCGTCCAGGCGCAGATCCTCGACCTCATCCGGGATCTGCAGAAGGAGTTCGGCTCGGCGGTCATCGTCATCACCCACGACCTGGGCGTCGTCGCCGAACTCGCCGACGACCTGCTGGTGATGTACGGCGGCCGGTGCGTCGAGCGGGGACCGGCCGAGAAGGTCTTCTACGAGCCCCAGCACCCGTACACCTGGGGGCTGCTGGGCTCGATGCCCCGTATCGACCGCGACCAGACCGAACGGCTGATCCCGGTCAAGGGCTCCCCGCCCAGCCTGATCAACGTGCCGTCCGGCTGCGCCTTCCACCCGCGCTGCCCGTACGCCGACGTCCCCGAGGGCGGGATCACCCGCACCGAGCGGCCGGAGCTGCGGGTGGTTCCGGGCGCGGCCGGGCACTTCTCCGCCTGCCATATGGCGCAGGAGGACCGTACGCGGATCTGGACCGAAGAGATTGCGCCGAAGCTGTGACGGACACGAAGGGCCCTCAGGGCACGCAGGCCACGAAGGCCACGAAGGACACGAAGATGACGGTCCCGGAGCAGACGGTCCCGGAGCAGGCGACCACCACGCCCGAGCCCCTGCTCACGGTGTCCGGCCTGGTCAAGCACTTCCCCATCAAGAAGGGGCTGCTGCAGCGGCAGAGCGGCGCGGTGCAGGCGGTCGACGGCCTCGACTTCGACGTGCGCCAGGGGGAGACCCTGGGCGTGGTCGGCGAGTCGGGCTGCGGCAAGTCCACCATGGGACGGCTGATCACCCGGCTGCTCGAACCCACCTCCGGGAAGATCGAGTTCCAGGGCGAGGACATCACGCATCTGGGCACCGCCGCGATGCGTCCGATGCGCCGCGACGTGCAGATGATCTTCCAGGATCCGTACTCCTCGCTGAACCCCCGGCACACGGTCGGCGCGATCGTCAGCGCGCCCTTCAAGCTCCAGGGCGTCACCCCGGAGGGCGGCATCAAGGCGGAGGTGCAGCGGCTACTGGCGCTGGTCGGCCTCAACCCCGAGCACTACAACCGCTATCCGCACGAGTTCTCCGGCGGCCAGCGGCAGCGCATCGGCATCGCCCGCGCGCTCGCCCTCAAGCCCAAGCTGGTCGTCGCCGACGAGCCGGTCTCCGCGCTGGACGTCTCCATCCAGGCCCAGGTGGTCAACCTGCTGGACGACCTCCAGGACGAGCTGGGGCTCACGTACGTGATCATCGCGCACGACCTGTCCGTCATCCGGCACGTCTCGGACCGGATCGCGGTGATGTACCTCGGGAAGATCGTCGAACTGGCCGACCGCCGGGCCCTGTACGAGACCCCGATGCACCCGTACACCAAGGCGCTGCTCTCCGCCGTGCCCGTGCCGGACCCCCGGCGGCGCGCCCAGCGCGAGCGGATCCTGCTCAAGGGCGATGTCCCCTCGCCGATCTCGCCGCCGTCCGGCTGCCGCTTCCACACCCGGTGCTGGAAGGCGACCGAGGTGTGCAAGCGGGAGGAACCGCCGCTGGTGGCGCTCGCCACCGGCCACCAGGTGGCCTGCCACCACCCGGAGAACGCACCTGGTCAGGTGCCCGGTCAAGTCGCCGGACCGGTGCGGAGCGCGACGAAGAAGACCGAGAGCTGAGACGGGCCGGGGCCGGTGGCCCCGGCTGCTAACAATGTCGGGTGCTCATCGAACTGGTCACCCCGTCCGTCCAGCACGCGTTCGAAGTCATCGGGATCTTCGTCTTCGCGATATCCGGTGCGCTGCTCGCGGTGCGCAAGAACTTCGATGTCTTCGGTATGGCGGTGCTCGCCGAGGCCACCGCGCTGGGCGGCGGGGTGTTCCGGGACCTGGTGATCGGCGCGGTGCCGCCCGCCGCCTTCACCGACCTCGCCTATTTCTTCACCCCGCTCGTCGCCACCGTCATCGTCTTCTTCCTGCATCCGCAGGTCGAGCGGATCACCCGCGCGGTGGGCGTCTTCGACGCGGCCGGGCTCGGGCTGTTCTGCGTCGAGGGGACGGTCAAGGCGCATCAGCACGGGCTCGGCCTCACCTCGTCCGTCACCCTCGGCATGGCGACGGCGGTCGGCGGCGGCGTGCTGCGCGACGTCCTCGCCCATGAGGTGCCGTCGCTGCTGCGCTGGGACCGGGACCTGTACGCCGTACCGGCCATCGTGGGCGCGTCCATAGCCGCGCTGCTCCTCCATCTCGACGCGCTGACCGGGGCGACGAGCGCGCTCGCGGCGGTGGTGGCGTTCGCCGTGCGGCTGGCGGCGATGCGGTACGGGTGGCGGGCGCCGAGGGCGTGGAACCGGCGCAGCACGGCGACGGAGGAGCCGTAGCCATTCATCCCCTTGAGGCTATATAACCATCAAGCTATATTAGCTCCCATGCCCATACCGTTCGACGTACTGGCGGAGCCGAGCCGACGGCAGATCCTGGACCTCCTCCTGGAGCGCCCCCGCCTGGTCGGCGAGCTGACCGACCAGCTGGGCCTGACCCAGCCCGGCACCTCCAAGCACCTGCGGGTGCTGCGCGAGGCGGGGCTGGTGCGGGTGCGCCGGGACGCCCAGCGGCGGTGGTACGAGCTGTGCCCCGAGCCGCTGGCCGAGATCGACGCCTGGCTCGCCCCGTACCGGCGGCTGTGGACGAACAGCCTGGACGCCCTGGAACGCCACCTCGAAGCCTCTGACGGAGACTCCCCATGAAGGACACCCTGAGCCAGCCCGGAGGCGGCCGCTCCGCCCTCCGTCTGGAGCGCCGGATCGCCCACTCCCCGGAGAAGGTCTGGCAGGCCCTGACCGACCCGGCCGAGCTGGCCCACTGGTTCCCGTCCGAGGTCCGGGTGGACCTCAGGGTCGGGGGCCGGATGGGCTTCGTCTTCCCCGGCCGGGAGGCCCCCGACATGGAGGGCGTGATCACCGAGCTGGACCCGCCCCATGTCTTCGCCTTCACCTGGGGCGAGGACCAGCTCCGCTGGGAGCTGCGCCCCGACGGCGAGGGCTGTCTGCTGACCCTCACCCACACCTTCGGCGACCGCTTCGGCGCCGCGAGCTTCGCCTCCGGCTGGCACGCCTGTATCACGGCCCTGGCCGCGCTGCTGGACGGCGAGAAGGCGGCCCCGGGGGACATGGCCGAGCTGCACGAGTCGTACGTCGAGGCGTTCGGCCTGGCCGAGGGCGCGGTGGAGACCACCGAGGACGGCGGCTGGCGACTGCGCTTCGAGCGCCAGCTCGTACGCCCCGCCGAAACGGTCTGGCAGGCCCTGGCGGGCCAGCAGGCCGCGACGGCCCTCACGGTAGGCGCCCCCGTCCCCTTCGGATTCCGCACGGACGCCGTAGAGGCGGGCCCGATCACCGAGTCTGAGGCGCCGAGGAAGCTGTCCTACACCTGGAAACACGAGGGCCGCCCCGCAGGCCAGGTCCACTGGCACCTGACCGAGGGCACGGGCCACGGCGCCCGCCTGATCCTCACCCAAACCGGCCCCCCGAACACGGAGGCGGACCGCGCCGCAGCCCTAACCTCCTGGCGCCACCACATCACCCTCCTAGCCGCCAAACTCCTGCGCATGCGCGGCTGACGGTCGCGAGCCGCAGGCGTCCCTCAGCCTTCGGCGAGGAACGCGACCAACGTCGCCGCCAGCTCCGCAGGAGCGTCCTCCTGCACCAAGTGCCCGGCGCCCTCGATCAACCGCAGCCGGGCGCCCGGAATCCGATCAGCCAACTCACGCCCGCGCGCAACCGGAATCCACGCGTCATCCGTGCCCCAGCACACCAGCACCGGCAGCGCGATCTCCCCGTACCGCCCCTCGATCTCATCGGTGAACCGCTGATCGTTCTGGGCGATCTGCCGGTAGAACGCGGGCTGCCCCACCTCCCCACACCACGGCTCGACAAGCCGCTCCCACACCGCCGGGTGGAGCCCGGGCCCACCCACCGAGCCGACATACTCCCGCACCAGCGCCCGGTGCAACGTCCCCGGCAGCTGCTCGAAGACCTCGGCGTGACCGCCGAACAGCCGATACCCGGCGGACCCGAAGGGCGGAAGCGCGACCGGATCCACCAGCGCCAGCCGCCGATACCGCGCACCATGCAAGAGATGCGCCCGCAGCGCGACACACCCCCCGAAGTCGTGCGCCACAACGGCCGGTTCCGCCAGCCCCCAGTGGTCGAGCAGCTCAGCGAACACCCGCCCCTGCGCGGCAAGCGAGACGTCCTGCCCAGCGCGCATCTCCGAGGCCCCATAGCCCGGCATGTCCCAGACGAACACCCGGTACCGATCGGCGAGCGCCCGCGCGAAGGCCCGCCACACATACGAGGAGAACGGCGTGCCGTGCAGCAGCACCACCGGCGGAGCGTCCGCCGCGCCGAAGGCGGCCCAGCGGACCTCGCCCGAGGAAGCGCTGCGATAGGTGCGATCCAGGACCCAGTCAGAGCGTGTCATGAGTAAAACTCTAGACGCTCCTTACCGAAGAAAAAAGCCCACCCACCACCGCCATCGCCCCCGCCCCACGGCTCGTAGAATCGGGCCCACCATGGTTTATCTCGACCACGCCGCCACCACCCCGATGCTCCCGGAGGCGGTGCAGGCGATGACCGCCCAGCTCGCCGTCACCGGCAACGCCTCCTCGCTGCACGCCGCAGGACGGCGGGCCCGCCGTACCGTCGAGGAGTCGCGCGAATCCCTCGCCGACTCCCTGGGCGCGCGCCCGAGCGAGGTGGTCTTCACCTCGGGCGGTACCGAGGCCGACAACCTCGCCGTCAAGGGGCTCTACTGGTCCCGCCGCGACGCCGACCCGGCCCGCACCCGGCTGCTCGCCAGCCCCGTCGAGCACCACGCCGTGCTCGACGCGGTCGACTGGCTCGCCGAGCACGAGGGCGCCCGCGTCGAGTGGCTGCCGGTCGACCCGTACGGCCGCGTCCACCCCGACGCGCTGCGCGAGGCGATCGCCCGCGACCCGTCGGACGTCGCCCTCGCGACCGTCATGTGGGCCAACAACGAGATCGGCACGATCCAGCCGGTGCGCGAACTCGCCGACGTGGCAGCGGAGTACGGCGTTCCGCTGCACGCCGACGCCGTCCAGGCGGTCGGCCAGCTCGACGTCGGTTTCGCCGCCTCGGGCCTGTCCGCCATGACCGTCAGCGCCCACAAGATAGGCGGCCCGTACGGTATCGGCGCGCTGCTGCTGGGCCGCGAATACGCCCCCGTACCCGTCCTGCACGGCGGCGGCCAGGAGCGCCAGGTGCGCTCCGGCACCCTCGATGTCCCCGCCATAGCGGCCTTCGCCGTGGCCGGTACGCACGCCACCACCCACCGCGAGGAGTTCGCGCGCGAGATCGGTGCCCTGCGCGACGCGCTCATCACCGCCGTCCGCGCCGCCGTCCCCGACGCGGTCCTCGGCGGCGACCCCGATCCGGCCGGGCGCCTCCCGGCCAACGCCCACTTCTCCTTCCCCGGCTGCGAGGGCGACTCGCTGCTCCTGCTGCTGGACGCGCGCGGCATCGCGTGCTCGACGGGCTCGGCCTGCACCGCCGGGGTCGCCCAGCCCAGCCACGTCGTGCTGGCCACCGGCACGGACGTGGACCTGGCGCGCGGCACGCTCCGCTTCTCGCTCGGCCATACGTCGACCAAGGCCGACATCGAAGCGGTGGCGGAGGCGATCGGCCCGGCCGTGGAGCGCGCACGCAGCGCGGGCCTGAGCTGATACTAACCGCAGAATTCCCGCTGATCTCCCGGCCATTTCACATAACCCACGGAACATCAAGCTCCGCTTGAAATAGTGAAGAGCGGTCGGCAAGGATCTACCCCGTCAACGGGCCCGGCATGCACGGAAAGTGCACGGGCCTCTTAAACGGGGAAAACGGGGAAAACGGGAGACAATGATGTCGCAGCGTTCGGGCCGCATGGCCCTGGCGACCGTGGTGGTAAGCGGTTTGGCATTCCTTTCCGCATGTGGGGGAAGCGACGACGGGGGGAAGGACGGCGGATCGTCCTCCCAGGGCGCCCAGGCGAAGACGCTTGGCAAGGTCAGCATGCCGAAGGTCACCAAGGACACCAATTCCATGGGTATGTGGGTGACCGGCGAGAATTTTGTGAAGGGCGATATCGACAAAATCGTCGGATACTCTCCGGACGGTGCCAAAGCCGACTGGACGATAGAGCTCGACGGGGAAATCTGCTGGGCCTCGCCGCACACCACCAAGGACGGCCGCACCGCCGTGCTGTTCAAGGACGGCAAGGGCAGTGACGCCGAATGCACCCAGGTCGGCCTGGTCGACCTGAACAAGGGCGAGCTGGTCTGGCAGAAGGAGGGCACGGACACCGAGGGCAACGACGGCGTCGACTTCGACGAGGTCACGATCAGCGGCAACACCATCGCCGCCGGAGGCACCAGCGGCGGCGGCGCCTGGTCGCTGGACGGCAAGCCGCTGTGGAAGCCGGAGTACATCGCGGACTGCGACGACGACGGTTACGCGGGCGGCGACGGCAAGCTCGTCGCGCTGCGCGGCTGCAGCAGCTTGGAATCCAGCACCGACAAGCTGGAGCTGCAGACCGTGGATCCGACGACGCGGAAGGTGCTGTCGTCCTACAAGCTCGACGGGGAGTTCGAGCGTGCCCACGTCCTGTCCACCGCGCCCCTCGTCGTGGCCGCCGACACCGGCGACTCCGACGGCGGCAGTGGCGTCACCGACATCCTGACCATCGACGACAGCGGCAAGCAGGGCAAGCTGATCAACTCGATCGACGTCCTCGCCAAGGGCTTCCAGCCCGACTGCCCCGCCGTCAACGTGGAGGGCTGCAAGGACCTGGCCCTCGACAAGAAGAGCAGCACGGTCTACCTCTCCTCCGAGGTGGACGTGGACGACGGCGGCCCCGGCGAGAAGATCACCGGCGTGAACTTCGAGACCGGCAAGGAGACCGGCCGCACGAAGATGGCCGAGAGCAGGTCGCTGACCCCCATCAGCACCGAGAAGGACGGCTCGCTGATCGCCTACCAGGGCAGCATGTACAGCGAGGCGGGCGGCGTCGTGCGCGTCGACCCCAAGTCCTTCGAGGTCACGCAGGTTCAGAAGAACCCCGACGCCATGAAGGACGTGGAGTCGGACATGGAGACCTACGGCGACGCCCGGATGCTCTTCACCGACAAGAAGCTCTACGTCGGCAGCGACACGGCCACGCGGCCCACCAGCGACAGCAAGGACCGCCCGCTCGCGGTCGTCTTCGGCACGGCGTAAGCGGCAGCGCTAACGCGCTCACTTCGCGACCCGCACCGCCCGCACCAGCTCCAGATAGCGGTCCCAGTCCCAGTGGCGGCCGGGGTCGGTGTGGTCGGTGCCCGGCACCTCCGAGTGGGCCACGATGTGCTCGCGGTCCCGCTCCATCCCGTAGCGCTCGCAGATCGCGGCGGTCAGCCGGGCCGAGGACCGGTACATGGCGTCCGTGAAGTCCTGGGGACGATCGACGAACCCCTCGTGCTCGATGCCCACGCTGCGCTCGTTGTACGAGCGGTTGCCCGCGTGGAACCCCACGTCCAGCTCGCGGACCGTCTGCGCTATATGCCCGTCGCGGCGCACCACATAGTGCGCCGCGGCGCGGTGCCCGGGGTCCCGGAAGACCTTCAGCGCGTCCTCGTACGAGCCCTGCACGACATGGATCACCACCCGGTCCACCGTGTAGTCGTACGGCCGGTCGGCCTGCCGGTAGTTGGCCGTGGAGGCGGCCACCCAGTCCGCGCCCGGGTAGTCGACCGCGCCCTCCTCGCGCGGCTGCTGCGCCCCGGGCGCCCGCCACCACAGATGCCTCAGCTCGTCCCGCGCGGCGTATCCGGCGATCCCGGCCGCGCCCAGCCCGGCCGCCGTACCGCCGAGCAGCAGCGTGCGCCGGCTCACCTGGCGGCGCACGCCGCGGTTGGTCTCGTTCACGGAAGGCTCAACGCGCGGGCCCACGCCCTCGGTTCCGCCGCCGTGGATCATGGCGCGAACCGTATCCCGATGGGTAGCTGAATATTGAACTAACGGCGAGGATGCCCGCATCCCGAGGGCCACGAGACCCTTGAGGACGACGAGCCCACGAGGAGCCGCCCCATGCGCATCGGGTTCACCCTTCCCCAGTTCGGTGAGCTGGCCCACCATCCGCAGCACGTCGCACGGTTCGCCCGGGAGGCCGAAGCCCTCGGCGCGGACAGCCTGTGGGTCGGCGACCGGCTGCTCGCCCCGGTCGACCCGAAGGTCGGCTACGCCGGTACGGACGTGATCCCTCCGGAATTCCGCTCCGCCCTGGACCCCTTCGCCCTGCTGGCCGCCGCCGCCACGGCCACCGAACGCGTCCAGCTCGGCAGCAACGTCATCAACGCGCCCTGGTACCCGCCAGCGGTGCTCGCCCGCTCCCTCACCAGCATCGACCTGCTGAGCGCGGGGCGGCTGCTGGTGGGCCTGGGCACCGGCTGGTCGCCCGAGGAGTACGAGGCGGCGGGCATCCCCATGGCCGAGCGCGGCCGCCGCCTGGACGAATGCCTGGACATCCTCACCGCCTGGTGGACGCGGAATCCGGTCGAGTACCGAGGCGAGCACTGGACCGTGCCCGCCAGCCATATCGACCTCAAGCCCGCCGTCCGCCCCCACCCGCCGGTCTACCTGGGCGCCTTCGCCCCCGCCGCGCTCACCCGGGCCGCCCGGCGCGCCGACGGCTGGCTGCCCATCGCGCCCGTCGGCCGGAAGTACGCCGGGAGCGACCCCATCGCCGCCCTCGTCCGGAACCTGGTCGGAGTGCGGGAGGCCGTCGAGCGGGAGGGACGGGATCCGGCCCGCTTCGACGCGATCCTCCGGGTCAACCCCGACGACGACGCCTCGGTCGAGGACATCGCGGCCACGATCGCGCGGGCGGAGCGGGAGGCGGGCCTCAGCCACTGCTTCGTCGAGCTGTCGTATCTCGCGAAGGATGTCGAGCAGGCCCTTGACCTGGCACAACGCATACTGGAGCGGGCCCGCGCGAGCTGAGTAATACCCGCTGAGCCGACTCAATTGAGGCGACTAAACTGGGTGCGTTATGACTGACTTCCCCGGTGCGCCCACAGGTCCCCGCGACGGCCGTCGCCTCCGTGTCCTCGCCGCCATGTCCGGCGGTGTGGACTCGGCGGTCGCCGCCGCGCGGGCGGCCGAGGCGGGCCACGACGTGACCGGCGTCCACCTCGCGCTCTCCGCCAACCCGCAATCCTTCCGCACCGGCGCGCGCGGCTGTTGCACGATCGAGGACTCGCGGGACGCCCGCCGGGCCGCCGACGTGATCGGCATCCCGTTCTACGTATGGGACCTGGCCGAGCGGTTCCGCGAGGACGTGGTCGAGGACTTCATCGCGGAGTACGAGGCTGGCCGCACCCCCAACCCCTGCCTGCGCTGCAACGAGAAGATCAAGTTCGCCGCGCTGCTGGACAAGGCCCTCGCGCTCGGCTTCGACGCCGTGTGCACCGGCCACTACGCCACGGTCGTGCGCGACGACAGCGGCGCGCTGGAGCTGCACCGCGCCAGCGACATGGCCAAGGACCAGTCGTACGTCCTCGGCGTGCTGGACGAGCGCCAGCTCGCCCACGCCATGTTCCCCCTCGGCGACACCCTGACCACCAAGGACGAGATCCGCGCCGAGGCCGAGCGGCGGGGCCTGGCCGTCGCCAAGAAGCCCGACAGCCACGACATCTGCTTCATCGCGGACGGCGACACCCAGGGCTTCCTCGCCGGTCACCTCGGCACCGCCGAGGGCGACATCGTGGACGAGGGCGGCCACAAGCTCGGCACCCACGAGGGCGCGTACGGCTTCACCATCGGCCAGCGCAAGGGGCTGCGCATCGGCCACCCGGCGGCCGACGGCAAGCCGCGGTACGTGCTGGACATCTCCCCGGTGGACAACACGGTCACCGTCGGACCCGTCGAGGCCCTGGACGTCTCGGCGCTGGTCGCCGTCAAGCCGCGCTGGTGCGGCGCCGCCCCCACCGGCCCCGGCGCCTACACCGCCCAGCTGCGCGCCCACGGCGGCGAGACCGAGGTGACGGCCGAGCCGGTCGGCGGTGAGCTGCGGGTTTCCTTCGCCGAGCCGGTCCGTGGAGTGGCCCCCGGCCAGGCGATCGTGCTCTACGACGGCACCCGCGTCGTGGGCTCGGCGACGATCGCGGCGACGGAGCGCTCCCGCCCGGCCGTGCAGCAGGCGTAACAGGACGGCCGTAACAGGGCCAAAGCGCCAAAAACCCGCATAATTCGCATAAAGCCGTGTATTCCTGATTCGCCAGCCCCTGTTACTTTGTATTTACATACAATTTGACATCGCAGGTGGCATAGATCACGCGACTTCGGGGAGGCGCACCTTCGGACACGGGTGCCGTTGTCCGCTGTCTCAGCACCGGAGGTTTCGTTATTTCTGCGCGAGCGGTCCAGAAATTCGGAGACAATCCATTCGAGGTCAGGGACACCGATCACTACACCGAGGAGTATGTACCAAGCTTCGTTGAAAAGTGGGACTCGCTCATCGACTGGGAAAAGCGATCAGAAAGTGAGGGAACATTCTTCATTGACCTCCTACGGGAGCGTGGCGTAAAAAAGGTCCTCGATGTCGCCACCGGGACCGGTTTTCATTCGGTACGGCTTCTTGAAGCCGGGTTCGAGACCGCGAGCGCCGATGGAAGCGCCGAAATGCTTGCCCAGGCGTTCGACAACGGGCTCAAGCACGGCGAACACATCCTCCGCGTCGTCCAGGCGGACTGGCGCTGGCTCAACCGCGATCTGCACGGCCCGTACGACGCCATCGTCTGCCTCGGCAACTCCTTCACGCACCTCTTCTCGGAGCGTGACCGCCGAAAGGCCCTCGCCGAGTTCTACGCGATGCTGAAGCACGACGGCGTCCTCATCCTCGACCATCGCAACTACGACGCGATGCTCGATAACGGCTACACCAGCAAGCACGTGTACTACTACTGCGGAGAGGACGTCGCAGTCGAGCCGGAGCACGTCGACGAGGGGCTGTGCCGTATGCGCTACAGCTTCCCCGACGAATCCGTCTACCACCTCAACATGTTTCCGCTGCGCAAGGACTACACGCGGCGGCTCATGCAGGAGGTCGGCTTCCAGCAGATCGAGACGTACGGCGACTTCCAGCACACCTACCGGGAGGAGCAGCCCGACTTCTTCATCCACGTCGCGGAGAAGGAGTACATCGCGACGGACGACCCGTCCGGGGAATACTCCCCGGCCGTCGGAACCGCCCGCGACTACTACAACTCCTCCGACGCGGACGAGTTCTACTGGCGCGTCTGGGGCGGCGAAGACATCCACATCGGTGTCTACGAGCGCGAGGACGAGCCGATCTCCGAGGCCAGCAGGCGCACCGTCGCCCGCATGGCGGGTGGCCTCGACCTCACCCCGGCGTCCACCGTCCTCGACCTCGGGTCGGGCTTCGGCGGCTCGGCGCGCTACCTCGCCGAGACCTACGGCTGCCGCGTCACCGCGCTCAACCTCAGCGAGGTGGAGAACGAGCGGCACCGCGCGATCAACGCCGAGCGCGGGCTCACCGAGATCATCGACGTGCTGGACGGCTCCTTCGAGCGGATCCCGCTGCCGGACAACAGCGTCGACGTCGTCTGGTCCCAGGACGCGTTCCTGCACAGCGGCAACCGCCGCCGTCCCCTGGAGGAGGCCGCCCGCGTCCTGCGCCCCGGCGGTCAGCTCATCTTCACCGACCCCATGGCGTCCAACGGCTGCCCGCTGGACGCCCTGCGGCCCATCCTGGACCGCATCCACCTCGACACCATGGGCTCCCCGGACTTCTACCGCCACGAACTGGCCCGCCTCGGCTTCACCGAGGTCGGCGCCGGTTTCGAGGAGCACCGCGAGCACCTGATCACGCACTACGCCCGGGTCCTGGAGGAGACCCGCCGCCAGGAGGCCGAAGGCCTGGCGGAACACGTCAGTGCCGACTACCTCGCCCACATGAAGAAAGGTCTCACCAACTGGGTCGAGGGCGGCAGGAAGAACCATGTGACGTGGGGCATCTTCCACTTCACCCGGTAACCCGGACCTTCCGGTAACCCGGTACGGCCGGTGGCGGCCCCAACCCGCCACCGGCCGCCTGTTATTTCCGCTTACGGGCCTGTACGCCCAAGGCGATGAAAAACAGTACGGCGATGCCGATCGACACCCAAAGAGGAACGAAATCAAGCCCTTTGTAGGCTAAGAGATCCGTCATGCATTCCGGGTGCCCCCGGATCCCCGGTTGAATCCCCTGTGCGCGCCGCCTGTGGTTCCTCAGTACGTGTAGAGGGCCTTGGTGTCGAGCGTCGCGTCGATCGGATCACCGATCGGCACCGGCTGGCCGAAATCGGTCTCCAGCGCTTCGACTTCACGTTGCGCGGCCTGCACGATGGCCGCGATCTCGTGGAGGACGGTTTGCCGAGCGTCCGCCCTACGGCTGGTGTGCAGGACCTGCTCTGCTGCATGCATACGAGCTGCTCGCTCAGGGACTCGCTCGATGGCGACGACGGTGCCCCACCGGCGGTAGAACATGCGGATCGGCGCCGCGCTGTCGGTTGCTGCGGCGCGGTCGAATGCCTGCTGCATCTCGGCGGTCAGTTCTGCCAGTCTGTTGGGTGCCAAGTCGGCGACTGCGGAGCGCAAAGCAGGCAGCGTGAGCGCTGGCATCGGCGTGATCCGCTCGCCGTGATCCACTGGCTGGCTGCTCATGCGAAGGTCGTCGCGTTGCGTTTCGGCGTCGTACGAGCGTGAGCCGAATTCCAGCCCCTCGAATGGTGCGGACAGGAGGAATTCCGCGAATCCGTCGAGCCCGAGGGTGAGCATCGGTTGAGTGTCGCAGGCAGAGCCTCGATCTCCGTGCGTGCCAACTCTGCGTCGAAAAGGCGCTGCTGACGCGCTGGCAAGGCTTCGCGGAGTTCGCCGATGGTACGCGGCGGATGCTTGTCCGCGTTCGCAGTTGCAGAGCGCGGGGCGTCGCCCGGTTCGAGTGGCATGCGGTCGTACCTCTTTCGGGCTGAAGCGTTCGTTCAGGGTCACGCGGCAAGCGGTGGCGAGTCGGCCGCTTCTCTTCTGCAGTCGCGGCAGCGGCCCGGGTGGGGGGGGCGCGGAAGGGGCGGTCGCAGCCGTCGCAGTCCTGGAAGGGGATCGGACGGGTCGGCGTGGGCGCGTCGGCTGGCACGGGCGGCCGCAGGGCGGCCAGCCGGTACGCGAGCAGCCGGGCCGGACGGCGGTCGATGCGGTCCGGGAGCCCGGACGTCAGCGCCTCGGCGATCTCGTACGGCCCGACCCCACGGTCGAGCCAGTCCGCGACGGCGGGCGCCAGCGTGGCGGTCTCCCGCTCGGACAGGACGAGCCGGGCGTCCCGGTGGCGCAGGGAGCCGAGGACGGCGGCGGCCCGGGGCTCGGGCCCGGCACCCGGCTCGGGCCCCGGCGTCGGCGCCGGTCCCGGCTCGGCGACGGGCGCCTCGTCGGGGCGCTCCTCATCGGGCTCCGCATCGCCGCCGCCCTGCTATCTCTCCACCGATGGCAATGGCCCCGTGGCCGCCCTGGCGGACGAGATGGAAGCCATGCAGCTCTCCACCGGAGACGAACTGCTGGCCCACGCCCGCGCGATGCTGGGCGATCCGACGGTCCCGCTCGGCGAGTTCCGCTTTCTCTCCTCCCGTCTCGCCGAGGCGCTGTATGACGCGATCCGCGTGGCGCGGAGCCGGGAATGAGTCCGGCCCGACTCGTAGAGTGACCGGCATGAACATCTGCGTCTTCTGCTCCGCCGCCGACCTCGACGACCGCTACACCACCCCCGCCCGCGAGTTCGCCGAGCTGATCGGTAAGGGCGGGCACACCCTCGTCTGGGGCGGGTCGGACGTCGGGCTGATGAAGGTCATGGCCGACGGGGTGCAGCAGAACGGCGGGCGGCTGGTCGGGATCTCGGTGGAGTTCCTGGCGGACCGGGCCCGGGAGGGCGCCGACGAGATGGTGGTTTCCAAGGACCTCGCCGAGCGCAAAGCGCAGCTGCTCGCCCGCGCCGACGCGGTCGTGGTCATGGTGGGCGGGACCGGGACGCTGGACGAGGCGACGGAGATCCTGGAGCTGAAGAAGCACGGGCTGCACATCAAGCCGGTCGTGCTGCTGAACACGGCGGGGTTTTACGACGGGCTGAAGCAGCAGTTCCAGCGGATGGAGGCCGAGGGCTTCCTGCCGCGCCCGCTCAGCGACCTCGTTCACTTCGCGGAGAACGGCGTGGAGGCGATGACGTACCTGGAAGCCGTCTGACGCGGCTGTCGCCGGTAGGTGCGTCAAGCCCGAATGACGTTGATCTGGCACATCCAGTAGTCGCGCCATAGGCTGTCTCATGCAGGTTTTCCGCACCAGAGAGCGTAAGGCGGCGATCTGGGCACCGCCTCACTAGGAGGATGGCTGTGCTGCTCAGCTTCCGGGTGGCCAATCACCGGTCGATCCGCGACGAGCAAGAGCTGTCGCTGGTGGCGACTGAGTTCAACGACGGTACGGGCCGAGAGACGAGCGCCCGGTTTGAGGGCAAGCCCGTATCCGTGTTGCCCGCGATCGGGATCTTCGGAGCCAACGCCTCGGGCAAGTCGAACGCCCTGGAAGCTCTGCGATTCATGAGAAGCGCCGTACTCGAGTCCTTCGCCGACTGGGGCAAGGAGCCGGATGCCGTTCCTCGTGAACCGTTCGCGCTCGCCCCCGAGGCCCGCGAGGAAACCAGTCTCTTCGAGGTTGACCTGCTCCTGGGTCGCACCCCGACCCGCTATACCTATGGGTTCGAGGTGTCCGACGAGCGCGTAGAAGCGGAATGGCTCCACGCCTATCCCTCCGGGCGTCGTCAGGTCTGGTTCGACCGGGAGGCCGGGAGGCCGGAGGATGAGGGCGGCGAATTCAAGTTCCCCGGCAGCGGGCTCCGTGGCCGTAAGGATGAAGCCACGGCACTGACCAGACCCAATGCCCTCTTCCTTACGGTCGCGGCCACCCTCAACCATCCGCAGCTCTCCGCCGTTCATCGCTGGTTCGTTGACAACCTGTGGCTGGTGTCCCCTCAGGATGATGTGTCGGTGCGCACCCACTGGACGCGCAGAGAGCTCAGCCGTCCTGACGCGGAGGGGAAGAAGTTGCGGGAACGGCTGACGAGACTGCTCGCCGTGGCGGACCTTGGCATCACCGGGATGGACCGCGACCCCGAGAGTGGTGAAGTGCGCCTGCTGCACCGGACCCCGGACGGCGGCACGGCACCCTTGGACTTCTGGGAGCAGGAATCCCTGGGAACCCACGCCTGGTTCGCCTTTCTCGGCCCGCTCTTCCACATCCTGGGCCAGGGCGGCTCTCTCCTCGCCGATGAGCTGGACTCCAGCCTGCACCCGCTGCTCGCGACCGAGGTGATCCGTCTTTTCCACGACGAGCAGGCCAACCCACGCGCCGCCCAGCTCATCTTCACCACCCATGACGCGACCCTGCTCGGCAACGCGACCGCCCAGCGCCCGCTCGACCGGGATCAGGTGTGGATCACGGTCAAGAGCCGGGGCGGGGAGACCGAGCTGTATCCGCTGACGGCGGCGAAGGCCCGTAAGGAAGAGCCCCTTGAACGCCGTTATCTCCGGGGGCACTACGGGGGGATTCCTCAACTGATCACCGGAGAGATCGCGCATGAGCTGGCCCGGGTGGAGAAAGAGCTGAAGGCGACAGCGTGAGCAGAGGGCGGAGAGGCCAGCAGGAGAGCGGGGGGCGGCGCAAGCGGAGGCGTGAACTGGGGGAAACCCCTCGGTCTCCTCGTGGGCCGGTCGGTGCGTATGGGACAGAGCCCAGCGGGTCGTCTACATCGCTTACGAGGGCGAGAAGACCGAGAAGGACTACCTTCAGATGCTGGAGCGTGCCTACCGCGCCCGTGAGGGCAAGCCGCCCTTCAGGCTCGCGCTGGTAGGGGACGCGGGCGGCCTGCGGCCGATGGCCACGGTCGACCGGGTGCTGGAAGAGGCCGGGCCGCACGACGAGAAATGGGTGCTCTTCGACCGGGACGCTGCGGACAACCGTGACGCCGAGATCCCGCGGGCCATGCGCAAGGCCGCGAGAACGGTGTGCAGGTGGCACTGTCCCACCCGTCGTTCGAGCTGTGGCTGCTGCTCCACTTCAAGCCGTGGACCTGCTTGGAGAGCGGACTCGACGGTGAGATCAAGAAGCAGCTCCGCCAGCACAAGGACGCCAAGGGCTTCGAGGACTACGACCGGGCTTCCGGTGAACGGGGCAAGGGGCTCGACGGACAGCGGGCGGAGTCACTGCTGGGCCGGGGCCGGGTGAAGAGCGCCATTCGCAATGCCCGCAAGTTGGTGAACGCCTGCCCGTACGGGCAGTGCAAGGCCAAGGTCTCCGACGACAATGGCCCGCTCGATTTGGAGCAGTCCCAGTCGTACGAGGAATGGACGAAGCACAGCGGCCATGCCGGTGGGTGCGATCCCCTCAAGCGTGACCCGTCCTCCGATGTGTGGCGGCTGCTCGCCGCGCTGGAGATCGACGGAGAAGACGACTCATGACGTACCTCGAAGCGGTCTGATCTCGCCTTCACTGGGCCTCGGCGGTGGCCTTCAGGTCGCGCAGCCACTGTTCGAGGCCCGCGCCGAGCGCTTCGGTCGCCATGGGGACATCGGCTTCGACCTGGTCGCCGGTCCACGTCTCCTCGGTGTGCACGCGCACCCCGCCCTTGACCTTGGTGAACGTCCACAGGTGGACGCCCTCGTCGATCCGCAGCCCGTCACCGATCGCGGGACCCTTCCACAGGATGCAGGAGCCGGGCCGGAGTTGGCGGACGGTGGAGGTGATGGTCAGGGTCGTGGCGGGGGTCGTCGGGGTGGCCTGGGCCGGGGTGGTCCAGCGGAAGCGCGAACCCTTCCGCAGGGGGCCCGGGTCGAGGCGCTTCATCGTGAGGACCGGGGCCTGCCAGGCGGGCCAGCGCTCCACGTCGGTCTGCAGCTTCCAGACGGTGCTGAGCGGCGCCTTGATCACGGTGTCGGTCCGGTAGCGGATGAGCGCGCCGGGGTCGACGCCCTCGCCCCGGCAGGTGGACGAAGGGCTCGGGGTCGCGGTCTGGGCCTGGGCGGGGGCGGCGATCGCGAGGATGCCGGTGACGGCGATGGCAGCACGCAGTAACGGACGAATGCTCGGCATGGGAGCCTCCAGTGAGGAGTTCTTGTGTTCGTTAGAAGTTCTAACGCAAAGTCGGGCAGGGCGTCAAGAGGGTGATGCCGTGCGGCCGGAGAAGGTGCGGCAAGCTGGGGGCATGGGAACGCATCTGATCACTGGGGCAGGTTCGGGCATCGGCACGGCGGTCGCCGAGCGGCTGGCCGAGCGGGGCGACGAGCTGTGGCTGCTGGCGCGGGACGCCGGACGGGCGAAGGAGCTGGCCGGGCGGTTCCCGGGGGCGCGTACGGTCGTCGGCGACCTGGGGGACCCGGAGAAGCTGTCGTGGGCGCTGAGCCACCAGTCGCTGCCCGAGCGGCTGGACTCGGTGCTGCACATCGCGGGTGTGGTCGACCTCGGCGAGATCGGTGAGCTGACCCCCAAGGCCTGGAACCGCCAACTCGCCGCCAACCTCGTCTCACCCGCCGAGCTGACCCGGCTCCTGCTGCCGCAGCTCCGGCTGGCCCAGGGCCATGTCATCTTCGTCAACTCCGGCGCGGGGCTGCGCGCCAACGCCCAGTGGGGCGCGTACGCGGCCAGCAAGCACGGCCTCAAGGCGCTGGCCGACGCGCTGCGCTGGGAGGAGAGCGGCAACGGGGTGCGGGTCACGACCGTCTACCCGGGGCGCACGGCGACGCCGATGCAGGTGAAGGTGCATCAGCAGGAGGGCAAGGAGTACGACGCGGAGCGCTGGATCGCGCCCGAGACCGTGGCGACGACCGTCCTCACCGCGCTCGACCTGCCCCGCGACGCGGAGATCACGGACCTCCAGATCCGCCCCCGAGGCTGAGGTCCGTCACCCCATAGGCTTTCGGGGTGAGCGAGAAGACCAACAAGCACAGCTGGGGCGCGGGAGCCGCGACCGGCGTCGGGTCGATGCCGGGCGGGGACGCGCGGGAGGCCGCCAAGACCGTCACGGGGTCATTGGAGGCCCTGCCGTATCTGCCGGAGCTGCCCGACCGGGGGCCCGGGGCGGACATGCTCGGGCGGACCGCCGGGATGCTCGTCGAGGTGTACGCCCATGTGGAGCCGAGCGGCTGGCGCATCAGCGACCGGCCGGGGCGGGACACCCGGCGGGCCCGGTCCTGGCTGGGCGAGGACCTGGACGCGCTGGAGGAGTTCACCCAGGGCCGCCGCGGACCGCTGAAGGTGTCGGCCGTCGGGCCGTGGACCCTCGCGGCGGGCCTGGAGCTGCGGAACGGCGAGGTCGCGCTGAGCGACCCGGGCGCCTGCCGCGACCTGACGGCCTCGCTGGCCGAGGGCGTGCGGGCGCATCTGGCCGAGGTGCGCCGCAGGGTGCCCGGCGCCGAGGTGGTGCTGCAGCTGGACGAGCCGTCGCTGACGGCGGTGCTGACCGGAACCGTCCGTACCGCCAGCGGCTACCGCACCCACGCCGCCGTGGACCGGGGCGTGGTGGAGGGCGCGCTGCGGGATCTGGTGGCGGCCGCCGAGGCGCCGGTCGTGGTGCACTCGTGCGCGCCGAACGTGCCGTTCGCGCTGCTGCGGCGGGCGGGGGCGAGTGGGGTCTCGTTCGACTTCTCGCTGCTCACCGAGCGTGAGGAAGAGACGATCGGGGAGGCCGTCGAGGGAGGAACGGCGCTGTTCGTCGGCGCCGTCCCCGGCACGGAGGCCGCATTGTCGGACCCTGCCGGTAGCGTCGGGGGTGTCAGGACGCTGTGGCGCAGGCTGGGGCTGTCACCGGGGACTCTCGCGGAGTCCGTGGTGATCACGCCGTCGTGCGGGCTCGCGGGCGCTTCGCCCGCGTACGCGCGCGCCGCGCTGGCCCACTGTGTCCGGGCGGCGAGATCGCTCGCGGACAACCCTGAGTAACTGGGAGGACGACACGGTGGCCGGCGAACAGCAGTCGACAGTGCCCGCGGAGGCACGGGATGAGCACGCCAAGCTCGCTGAGCAGGTCGAGGAGCACCGCTTCCGGTACTACGTGAAGGACGCCCCGATCGTCAGCGACGCGGAGTTCGACAGGCTCCTGCGCAGGCTGGAGGCGCTGGAGGAGGAGCATTCCGAGCTGCGCACGCCCGACTCGCCCACCCAGAAGGTCGCGGGGGCGTACGAGACGGAGTTCACCGAGGTAGAGCACCGGGAGCGGATGCTCAGCCTGGACAACGCGTTCGACGATGACGAGCTGGGCACCTGGGCCGACCGCATCGCCAAGGAGCTGGGCACCGGCGCGTACCACTTCCTGTGCGAGCTGAAGGTGGACGGCCTCGCGGTCAACCTCACCTACGAGCACGGGCGGCTGACCCGCGCCGCGACCCGGGGCGACGGGCGCACCGGCGAGGACATCACGCCGAACGTGCGGACCATCGCCAAGATCCCCAACCGGCTGACGGGCGACCGGATCCCGGCGCTGGTGGAGGTGCGCGGCGAGGTCTTCCTGCCCCGCAAGGCCTTCGAGGAGCTGAACGCGCGGCTGGTGGAGGCGGAGAAGCCGCCGTTCGCCAACCCGAGGAACGCGGCGGCGGGTTCGCTGCGCCAGAAGGACCCGAAGGTCACCGCGAGCCGCCCGCTGGACATGGTGGTCCACGGGATCGGCGCGCGCGACGGCTTCGCCATCGACCGGCTGTCGCAGGCGTATGAGCTGCTGCACGAGTGGGGGCTGCCGACCGCGGCCCACTTCCGGGTGGTCGACACGATCGACGGTGTCCGCGAGTTCATCGCGCATTACGGGGAGAGCGAGCACCGTCATTCGGTGGAGCACGAGATCGACGGCGCGGTCATCAAGCTGGACGAGATTCCGCTGCAGGGGCGGCTCGGTTCCACCTCGCGGGCGCCGCGCTGGGCGATCGCGTGGAAGTTCCCGCCCGAGGAGGTCAACACCAAGCTGGTCGACATCCGGGTAGGCGTGGGGCGCACGGGGCGGGTGACGCCTTATGCGGTGGTTGAACCGATCACAGTCGCGGGCTCGGAGGTCGAATTCGCGACACTGCACAACCAGGACGTGGTCAAGGCCAAAGGTGTGCTGATCGGTGACACCGTCGTGCTGCGTAAAGCGGGCGATGTCATTCCGGAAATCCTGGGCCCGGTCGCCGATCTGCGGGACGGCAGCGAGCGCGAATTCGTGATGCCCGCCGCGTGCCCCGAGTGCGGGACTCCGCTGCAGCCCGCCAAGGAGGGCGACGTCGATCTGCGGTGTCCCAACAGCCGGTCCTGCCCGGCGCAGCTGCGCGAGCGGATTTTCTATCTCGCCGGGCGGAAATCCCTGGACATCGAGAACCTCGGTTATGTCGCCGCGGCCGCCCTCACCCAGCCGCTGGAGCCCGCCGAACCGCCGCTGCGGGACGAGGGCGATCTGTTCGATCTCAAGATCGAACAACTGTTGCCTATCCGGTCGTATGTGCTGGACCCGGACAGCGGGCTGCCCAAGCGCGATCCGGAGACGGGCGAGGAGAAGGTCGTCACCTTCTTCGCCACCCAGAAGGGCGAGGCGAAGAAGAACGCCCTGGCGATGCTGGCCAATATCGAGGCCGCCAAGCAGCGCCCGCTGGCCCGGATCATCACCGGCCTTTCGATCCGTCATGTCGGCCCGGTCGCGGCCACCGCGCTGGCCCGCGAATTCCGCTCGCTGGACCGGATCGCCGAGGCCAGCGAGGAGGAGCTGGCGGCCACCGAGGGCGTCGGCGGAATCATCGCCACCTCGGTCAAGCAGTGGTTCGCCGTGGACTGGCACCGCGAGATCGTGGAGAAGTGGCGGCGCGCCGGGGTGCGTCTTGAGGAGGAGGCCGCCGAGGACGCGGGCCCGCTGCCGCTCAAGGGGCTGACCGTGGTGGTCACGGGCACGCTGGAATCGCACACCCGGGACGGTGCCAAGGAGGCGCTGCAGAACCGAGGTGCGAAAGTCACCGGCTCTGTTTCGAAAAAGACTGATTTCGTGGTCGTCGGGGACAATCCCGGATCGAAGTACGACAAGGCCATGCAGTTGAAGGTGCCGGTCCTCGATGACGACGGATTTGCCGTCCTCCTCGAACAGGGCCCCGACGCCGCGCGTGAGGCGGCCGTGAGGCCTCCGGAGGAGTCCGAGGAGGAGTCCGAGGAGTAGTCCGGACACCCGTCCGGCGCAGTAGTCCGGCCATCTTCGGTGCTACGGCACCGTAAAGCTGGCCGGAATACGACTGGGAGCACTTCCCGGGCACAGCCAGCGGGCATCACCCTTACAGCGCATACCAGAAGGTTATGGATCGTCGGGCGGCATTGGGGCAACCGCTGCCGATCGCAGCCCGCCATGCCCTTCTGCCGCCTACTGTTGAAGGTGTGCGCCTGCCGTGGCGCTGGCACCGCCGGCTGTGAGAGGGACGGGTATGAAACCGACCGAAAGCGCCGCACCGGCGCAGCGGCTGCGCCGGCTTCTGCTGCCCGCGTTGCCCGCCGCCGCGGTCGCCATGGCCGCTTTCGCACTCGGCATCGGAGTATTCCGAGTGCTCGACGCGGGCCATGCGCTCTTTCCCGACGGCACCGAGGGCTGGTCGCTCGCGGTCCTCACCGGAATCATCGTCGGGCATCTCGTCGCCCTCGGCCGGGACCGCTGGTGGGGCGGCACCGGATCGGGCGCCGCGTTAACCTTGGCCGCGCTCCTGCTCTACGGCTGGATGCCCGCCATGCTCGTCAGCCTCGCCGTGGTGGTCCTGGTCGGCGCGGCCAGGCGGCACCGCTGGCGGCAGGCCGTCATGCACGGCACGGTCGACATCCTGGGCGTCGGCGCGGCCGCCCTCACCCTCGCCGCATTCGGCACCACCCCCTCGGTCGAAGAGCCCTGGCACACCGACACCTGGCACGTCTCCGCCATCCCTCAGACGATCCTGGCCGCCGTCGTCTACCTCGCGATCACCCGCGGCCTGCTGTGGTACTCCCTCGCCCCGCCCGGCGCCGGACTGCCCACCGTCGCCCGCACCGCCCTCCTGCGGCAGGCCCTCGTCGGCATCGCGCTGCTCGGCATCGCCCCGCTCATCGTCGTCGTCGCCGGGGACACCCCGCTGCTCCTCCCGCTGTTCGCGGTCCCGCTGGTCGCCCTCGACTCCACGCTGTGGATCGCCCGGGTGCGCGCCGAGGAGCAGCTGCGCGACCCGCTCACCGGGCTGCCCAACCGCCAGTGGCTGCTGGAGCGCACCTGGACCGCGCTGGACGAGGCCGAGCGCGCCGGTACCCGCACCGCGCTCGTCCTGCTCGACCTCGACCGCTTCCGCTCGGTCAACGACACCCTCGGCCACCTCGCGGGCGACCGGCTGCTGCTCCAGATCGCCGAGCGGCTGCGGCTGGCGCTGCCGCGCGGGGCCGAGGTGGCGCGGCTCGGCGGCGACGAGTTCGCCGTGCTGCTGCCCACCACCGACTCGCTCACCAGCGCCCAGCGCAGCGCCCGCGTCCTGGTCGGCGACCTCGGCTCCCCGCTCGACCTCGACGGGCTGACCCTGGTGCTGGAGGCCAGCGCCGGGGTCGCCGTCTACCCCGACCACGCGCTCGACGCGGAGGGGCTGCTGCGCCGCGCGGACGTCGCCATGTACCAGGCGAAGCGGGACCGCAGCGGCGTCGAGCTGTACGAGGCGCGGCGCGACGGCAACACCCCCGACCGGCTCGGTCTGCTGGGCGATCTGCGGCGCGCCCTGGACGCGGGTGACGTCGAGCTGCACTACCAGCCCAAGGTGGGCTTCGACGGCCATGTCGCCGGTCTTGAGGCGCTGGTCCGCTGGGTGCACCCGGAGCGGGGGAAGGTCCCGCCGGACGAGTTCATCTCCATGGCCGAGAGCTCCGGGCTGATGCCCCGGCTCACCGAGTACGTCCTGGAGACCGCGCTCGGCCAGGTCGCGCGCTGGCGCGCCGCCGGTCTTGAGGTGCCGGTCGCCGTCAACGTCTCGCCGCGCGATGTCCACACCCCCGGCTTCGCCGGAGCCGTCGCCGGGCGGCTCGCCCGGCACGGGGTCCCGGCCGGGGCGCTGCAGCTGGAGATAACGGAGCACGTGCTGCTGGAGGACCCGCAGCGGGCCGCCGACACCCTGGCCGGGCTCACCGGGCACGGGGTGAAGATGTCCCTGGACGACTTCGGCACCGGGTATTCGTCGCTGGTCCATCTGCGGCGGCTGCCGGTCAGTGAGCTGAAGATCGACCGCTCGTTCGTGGCCCGGCTCGCCGTGGACAACGAGGACGCGGAGATCGTGCGCTGCACGGTGGATCTCGCGCATTCGCTGGGTCTGCTGGTGGTCGCCGAGGGCGTCGAGGACGACGAGACGTGGGAGCGGTTGCGGGATCTGGGGTGTGACGCGGTGCAGGGGTGGCTGGTGGCCGCCGCGATGCCGCCGGACGAGACCATGGCGTGGCTGCGGGCGCGCGGCGAGAGCGGCTGGCACCGCGAGGAGCCCACGCCCGCCCCCGCGGAGGAAGACGCGGACCAGCCGGTGACGTAGTGCGGCAGCGGTGCTGGTCCTTGCGGTTTCGTTGCCGGGTGCGGCTGGGTGGGTGGTGTTGTGCCCACCCGTTCCGCCCTGCGGAACAGCTGCCCACAACATGTGAGAGCCAAAGCGTTTCGCGCGGGGTGTGGGGGGCGCCATAGGATTGGGGCCGGAAAACACTTCACACTCACCCTGAGGATCGCTGCATGCCTGGCATCACGCGCGAGGAGGTCGCCCACCTCGCACGGCTGGCGCGTCTGGAGCTCAAGGCGGAAGAGCTAGACCACTTCGCCGGACAGCTGGACGACATCATCGGCGCGGTGGCCCGCGTCTCCGAGGTCGCCGACCAAGACGTACCGCCGACCTCCCACCCGCTGCCCCTGACCAACGTCATGCGGCCGGACGAGGTCCGTCCGTCGCTGACCCCGCAGGAGGCGCTGTCCGGCGCCCCGGCCCAGGAGCAGCAGCGTTTCAAGGTGCCGCAGATCCTGGGGGAGGACTGACCCGCATGACTGATCTGATCAGGCTCACCGCGGCGGAGATCGCCGCCAAGGTGGCTTCCGGCGAACTGACCGCCGTAGAGGTCACCGAGGCCCATCTGGCCCGTATCGAGGCCGTTGACGAGAAGGTGCACGCCTTCCTGCACGTGGACCGTGAGGGCGCGCTCGCGCAGGCCCGCGCCGTCGACGAGAAGCGGGCGCGCGGCGAGGAGCTGGGCCCGCTGGCCGGGGTTCCGCTCGCGCTCAAGGACATCTTCACCACCAAGGGGATCCCGACCACGGTCGGTTCCAAGATCCTCGAAGGGTGGATTCCGCCGTACGACGCGACGCTGACCCAGCGGCTGCGCGACGCGGACGTGATCGTTCTCGGCAAGACCAACATGGACGAGTTCGCCATGGGGTCCTCGACCGAGAACAGCGCGTACGGGCCCACCGGCAACCCGTGGGACCTCACCCGCATCCCCGGCGGCTCCGGAGGCGGCTCGTCCGCCTCCCTGGCGTCCTTCCAGGCGCCGCTGGCCATCGGCACCGACACCGGCGGCTCCATCCGGCAGCCCGCCGCCGTCACCGGCACGGTCGGCGTCAAGCCGACGTACGGGGCGGTCTCCCGGTACGGCATGGTCGCCTTCTCGTCCTCGCTCGACCAGGGCGGCCCCTGCGCCCGTACCGTGCTGGACGCGGCCCTGCTGCACGAGGTGATCGCCGGGCACGACCCGCTCGACTCGACCTCCATCGACGCTCCGGTTCCGCCGGTGGTCGAGGCCGCCCGTAACGGCAGCGTCCAGGGGATGCGCGTCGGCGTGGTCAAGGAGTTCGCGGGCGAGGGCTACCAGGCCGGTGTCATGCAGCGCTTCAACGAGTCGGTGGAGCTGCTGCGCGAGCTGGGCGCCGAGATCGTGGAGATCTCCTGCCCGTCCTTCGACAAGGCGCTGGCCGCGTACTACCTGATCGCGCCGTCGGAGTGCTCGTCCAACCTGGCCCGCTTCGACGCCATGCGCTACGGGCTGCGGGCGGGCGACGACGGCACCAAGTCCGCCGAGGAGGTCACCGCGCTGACCCGTGCGGAGGGCTTCGGGGCCGAGGTCAAGCGCCGGATCATGCTCGGCACGTACGCGCTCAGCTCCGGCTACTACGACGCGTACTACGGCTCGGCGCAGAAGGTCCGCACCCTGATCACCCAGGACTTCGAGAAGGCGTTCGAGCAGGTCGACGTACTGATCTCGCCGACCACCCCGACCACCGCCTTCCCGATCGGCGAGCGCGCCGACGACCCGATGGCGATGTACCTCGCCGACCTGTGCACGATTCCGTCGAACCTGGCGGGGAACGCGGCCATGTCACTGCCCTGCGGTCTGGCGCCGGAGGACGGTCTGCCGGTCGGACTGCAGATCATCGCTCCCGCCATGGCCGACGACCGGCTCTACCGGGTCGGTGCCGCGGTCGAGGCCGCGTTCACCGAACGGTGGGGCCACCCGCTGATCGAGGAGGCACCGTCGCTATGAGCGCGATCAAGAAGGCCAAGGGCTTCAAGAAGTCGAAGCCCGGCACCTACCTGTCCATCGCGACCTCGCTGTTCGGCGCGGTCAGCGTGATCAAGCAGGCCAAGAAGGCCCGCTTGGAGAACGACAAGCTGCAGCTGGCCGACGCGGTGGTGTCCGCCGCCGCCATCGCCACCGGCGTCGCCCTGCTCGTCCGCGAGCTGAAGCGCCTGGGCGACGACGACGTCCTCGCGGGTTGAGAGGTTAGTTTTCCGTGACCGTCACTGAACTGGTGTCGTACGAGGACGCCCTGGCCGCCTACGAGCCCGTGATGGGGCTTGAGGTCCACGTCGAACTCGGCACCAAGACCAAGATGTTCTGCGGGTGTTCGACGTCGCTCGGCGCCGACGCCAACGCGCAGACCTGCCCCACCTGTCTCGGCCTGCCCGGCTCGCTGCCCGTCGTCAACGCGACGGGTGTCGAGTCCGCCATCAAGATCGGTCTCGCGCTGAACTGCGAGATCGCCGAGTGGTGCCGCTTCGCCCGGAAGAACTACTTCTATCCGGACATGCCGAAGAACTTCCAGACCTCGCAGTACGACGAGCCGATCGCCTTCAACGGCTATCTGGACGTCGACGTGGACGGGGAGATCTTCCGCGTCGAGATCGAGCGCGCCCACATGGAGGAGGACACCGGCAAGTCCACCCACGTGGGCGGCGCGACGGGCCGTATCCACGGTGCCTCGCACTCCCTCCTGGACTACAACCGGGCCGGGATCCCGCTCATCGAGATCGTCACCAAGCCGATCGTCGGGGCCGGGGAGAAGGCACCGGAGGTGGCCCGGGCGTACGTCGCCGAGCTGCGCGAGCTGATCAAGGCTCTCGGGGTCTCCGACGCGCGCATGGAGATGGGCCAGATGCGGTGCGACGTGAACCTGTCGCTGCGGCCGCACGGCGCCGAGAAGTTCGGCACCCGCTCCGAGACGAAGAACGTCAACTCGCTGCGGTCCGTCGAGCGCGCCGCTCGTTTTGAGATCCAGCGCCATGCGGCGGTGCTGGGTGATGGCGGGACGATCCTCCAGGAGACCCGTCACTTCCACGAGGAGGACGGCTCCACGACGTCCGGTCGGATCAAGGAAGAGGCCGAGGACTACCGGTACTTCCCCGAGCCGGACCTCGTGCCGGTCGCGCCTTCGCGCGAGTGGGTCGAGGAGCTGCGCGGCACGCTTCCGGAGCTGCCGAGGGTGCGGCGTACCCGGCTGCGGGAGGAGTGGGGCATCTCGCAGCACGAGATGCAGTCCGTGCTCAACGCGGGGGCGATCGATCTGATCACCGCGACGATGGACGCGGGTGCGGATGCGGGTGCCGCGCGCAAGTGGTGGATGGGCGAGCTGGCCCGTCGCGCGAACGAGGAGGGCGTCGAGCTTGCCGCCCTCCCCATCACCCCGGCCCAGGTCGCCCGGGTGTGCGCCCTGGTCGACGAGGGCTCCCTCAACGACAAGCTGGCCCGCCAGACGATCGAGGGCGTGCTGGCGGGTGAGGGCTCCCCGGACGAGGTCGTGGCCGCCCGCGGCCTGAAGGTCGTCTCGGATGAGGGCGCGCTGGGCACGGCCGTGGACGAGGCGATCGCGGCGAATGCCGCCATCGCCGACAAGATCCGTGGGGGCAAGGTCGCCGCTGCGGGTGCCCTTGTCGGTGCCGTCATGAAGGCCACGCGCGGCCAGGCGGACGCGGCGCGCGTGCGCGAGCTGATCCTGCAGAAGCTGGGCGTAGAGGGCTAGCGTCTTCCGCTGGATGCGGTTCGGCGGCGGGGTGCACGGTGAGCACCCCGCCGCCGTGCCGTGTGCGGGGTCCGAGGGTGCCCCTCGCGGTTTCGTCGCCGGGTGCGGCCCGGTGGCCGGGTTGTGCCCACCCGTTCCGCCCAGCGGAACGATTGCCCACAACGGGTTCACCATCCAGCCCCTCCGGCGTTTGAGGAGCGGGGTCCAGGGGCGGCGATGCTCCACCTCCAGCCTCTCCGGCGATTGAGGAGCGGGGTGGGGGATGAGGCGCCCGCCAGCGACTACAGCAGGGTCGGGGTCAGGTCCGGTTCGGACATCTCCTCGTCGAAGGGGTACAGGGGGCGCTCGACCCGGTGGTGGCCCAGGCGTAGGAGGTCCTGGTCCACGCCGCCTGGGGTCAGGGCCAGGCGCCAGTCGGCGGCCAGGTCGTGCAGTTCGGGCTCTAGGTAGCCGATTTTTACTACGACCAGGTCGTACGTCCTCGGATCCAGCTCCCCGAAATCCTCCAGCCGATGGAACGGCTTGCGACGGCTGGTCAGGATTGCGGTGACACCCCCACGCCGCACGGCCGCGACGTCGCCGCCCACCTCGTCGTCCCGGCGCACCGCGACCACCTCGCCGACGAGGTCGTACGGCCCGCCGTGCGCCGTCGCACCGCTGATGTGCCCGCCGACCGACAGGGACACCGTCGCGCCGACGCCCACGGCGACGCAGCGCGCGACCGCCACCGGGTCGGTGATGCCGGAGTGGAGGGCGGTGGCGCGACCGGCGGCCAAGGCGTCATGGGCGAGCAGGCGGCGCAGCATGTACGCCAGATCACCGGCCCCGCCCGCCGTCGGGTTGTCGCCGGAGTCGCTGATGAGGAACGGCCGGTCGGGCGAGGCGAGCGCGTCGGCGATGCACGCGTCGGCGCTACCAGTCGGGCCGACGAAGGCGAAGTCGCGCCGCACCCCCCAGTACTCGCGGGCCAGCGACCGCGCCTGGTCCACGACGAGCGCGGGATCGTCACCGGTGACAACGACATACGCCCGGCACCGCGGCTCGTCGGCCCAGGCGTAACCGACCCAGATCGCCGCGTCCACGACCCCGTCCAGCGCCTCGACGGCGGCCAGCCGTCCGTACAGCGAGGCGGCGGGCTCCAGCCGGGTGCTGGTCTTCTCGCCGGGCAGCAGCACCGGGATCTGCACCCAGGCGACATGGGGGCGGCCCTTGCCGGAGTCGAGCCGTTCGACAAGCTTGCGCGCGGCGCGCTCACGCGTCTCCCAGGCGTCCTCGTGCGGGGCGAGCCGGTGCGCGGTGAGCAGGTCGAGGCGGTCGGCGAAGCGGCGCGAGACGTTGCCGTGGAGATCCATGGCGGCGGAGATCAGCGCGTCGGGCCCGATGGCGTCCCGTACGGCGTCGGTGAGGTCGGCCTCGGCGTCCTCCAAGCCGACGACGCTCATCGCGCCGTGGATGTCGTACACCAGCCCGTCGAGGGGACCGGCCGTCCGGATCCGGTCGGTGAGTTCGGCCTTGACGCGGGCGTAGACGGCGGGCTCGACGGGCCCGCCGGGGAGCGCGACGGCGTGCACGAGGGGCACCCACTCCACGAGCCCGGCCAGGTCGCCGTCCGGCCGGGTCCAGCCGTAGCGGGCCAGCAGTTCGTCGCCGCGCGTGACGCGGAAGTCGTCGTATCCGGCGCGGTGCGGGCTGAAGGTGCTGGACTCGATGTGCATGCCGCCGATGCCGATCCGCAGGCGGCGTCCTCGGGAGGTGGTGGGTGCCATGCTGCCTCGCTTCCGGTCGGTCCGCGCGTCGCGCGCTCACCTTATGCGGTGATCCGGGCTGCCATGCCGTCGTAACGCCGAGGACGTTCGGCGGCCATCTGCCCTCCGTAGCTTCCCGAGCGGACGCTCACGGACAGGGGAGAGACAGGTGGCATCGGACATCGCACGCCGCAAGCTGGTCGCACTCGGCGCCGGAGCGACCGGGGCGGTCGCGGCGGGCTCGCTGCTGCCGCCGTCGCTGCAGGCCGCCCTCGCCGCGCAGCCGTCGCCGCCGCCCGGCGGGCTCGACGGCATCGAGCATGTGGTGCTGCTGATGCAGGAGAACCGTTCCTTCGATCACTACTTCGGCACCCTCCGGGGCGTTCGCGGCTATGCCGACCCCAACGCCGTCACTCTGCCCGGCGGGCAGAGCGTCTTCGCGCAGCCGAAGCCGGGCGGCGGCCACGTCCTGCCCTTCGGGGCGCGCGAGGCCGCCGAGGGGCAGCGCGAGGACCTGCGCTTCGTGGGCCAGCTCGACCACTCGTGGGACGGCGGCGCGGCGGCCTGGCACGGCGGCTGGATGGACAACTGGATCGCCGCCAAGTCCCCGGCCACCATGGTCCACTTCGACCGTGCGGACATCCCGTTCCACTATGAGCTGGCCGACACGTTCACCATCTGCGACGCGTACCACTCGGCCATCCACTCCTCCACCAGCCCCAACCGCAACTACTGGGTCAGCGGCACCACCGGTTACGAGCCGGGGCCGGGCGGGCGGCGCGCGGTCGGCAACGACGCGTACGAGGAGGACAGCCACCCCGGCTACGACTGGACCACCACCGCCGAGGTGCTGGAGCGGGCGGGGGTGAGCTGGAAGGTCTACCAGGAGTGGGACAACTTCCAGGACAACAACATCGAGTTCTACCGGCCGTTCAAGGACGTGGCCCGCAAGGCGCTGGCCGGGCTGGGCCTCACCAGCACCAACGACTTCTACACCAAGGTGCTGGAGGCGTCCGGCGCCGAGCGGCGGCGGCTGCTCGACGGTCTGGAAGCGGGCCTGGAGAAGCTGACGGACGACGAACGGCGGCTGTTCGAGCGGGGTCTGCGCCGGGCCCCGGAGGGCGGCTTCGAGGAGGCGTTCCGCGCCGATGTGGCGGCCGGGCGGCTGCCCTCGGTGTCGTATCTGGTGCCGTCCCCGCTGGACTCCGAGCACCCCGATGTCTCCACCCCCGCGCACAGCGCCACCGTGACGTACGCGGTGCTGGACGCGCTCGCCGCCCACCCCGAGGTGTGGCGCAAGACGGCGGTCTTCCTCACGTACGACGAGAACGACGGCTTCTTCGACCATGTGGTGCCGCCCAACCCGCCCGCCGACGTCGCCGAGGAGTGGTGGCAGGGGCGGCCGCTGGGCCTGGGGATGCGGGTGCCGATGCTGGTGATCTCCCCGTGGACGGTCGGCGGTTACGTCTGCTCCGAGCTGTTCGACCACACCTCCGCCAACCGCTTCCTGGAGAAGTGGCTGGGCATCGAGGTGCCGAACATCTCCGACTGGCGCCGGACCGTGTGCGGCGATCTGACCGGCGCCTTCGCGTTCGGCGGCGCCGCCGCCCCGCAGCCCCTGCGCGACCCGGGGCCGCCCCCGGCGGACCGCGACCACTGGACGCCGGAGCCGCCCGAAGAGCAGCGGATGCCGCGACAGGAGGAGGGCGCGCGTCCGGCCCGCCCGCTGCCGTATCAGCCGGAGGTGTCCGGGGTGTTCGAGCCACGGGCGGGGGTGATGCGGCTGGCGCTCGCCAACGCCGGGGTACGCAGCGCGCACGCCATCCTCTTCCCGTACGCGGAGGAGTACGAGGCGCCGCAGCACCGCGATCTGGCGCCCGGGGCCCTGTCCACCTGGGACGTCCCGGTGCGGGACGGGCGTTACGACTTCGTCGTCACCGGGCCGAACGGCTTCCGCCGCGAGTTCCGGGGCACGGCCGAAGGCGCGGCCGCCGGGCTGCGGGTGCGCGGCGGGATCGACGCCCGTCGGCGGCAGCTCACGCTCACCATCACCAACAAGGGGGAGCGCGCGGTCGAGGTCACCGTGCGCCCGCACGCCTATGTGGCCGACGCGGACGCGCGGCAGCGGACGGTGAGCGTGCGCGCGGGCTCGACGAAGGCCGTGGAGTTCTCGGCGCGGGAGGGCCAGGGCTGGTACGACCTGGTGCTGACGGCCGAGGGCGACTCCTCCTTCCACCGCCGCCTCACCGGGCACATCGAGAACGGGCGCCCCTCGGTCAGCGGCTGATCCGGCAGCGGCTCCCGGCGGCTACTGGAGCCGCTAGTTCCGGATGTGGCGAAGCCCACAAAGGGGACAAAGGATCTTTTCCGGCTGACACAGTGCTTTGGTCACAAGCACATCACGCCGCACTCGGTGCACAGACCGGAAAGCAGCCATGGCCGCACTCGCACGATGGTGTATCAGGCGCAGCGCCGTCGTGATCGTGCTCTGGCTGGCCGCCTTCGCGGGGATCGCCGCCGCGGCGGCCGTGACCGGCTCCGCGTACTCGAACGACTACGACATCCCCGGCACCGAATCCTCCACGGCCTCGCGGCTGCTGGAACAGCGGTTCCCGGACCGGGCGGGGGACACCGACACCATCGTCTGGCACACCGACCGGCAGGCCGGATCGGTGCGCTCCGTGGACGTCGAGCGGCGGATGTCGGCGGCGCTGGGGCGCGTCGCCGAACTGCCCGGCGTCGTCTCCGTCACCGGCCCGTACGGCACCGACGACACCAGCCGCATCAGCGCCGACCAGCACACCGCCTACGCCATCGTCGTCTTCCGCGAACCCGCCGCCGACCTGGGCGAGGACGAGGTGCGCCGGGTCCTGGACACCGCGCGCTCCGCCGCCGCTCCCGGGCTGCGGATCGAGATGGGCGGCGTGGGCGCCGGGCTCACCGAGACGGCCGGGCCCGCCCATCTCAGCGAGGCCATCGGCGTCGCCGTGGCCGCCGTCGTCCTCTTCCTCGCCTTCGGCTCGCTCGCGGCGACCCTGCTGCCGATCGCCACCGCGCTCATCGGCGTCGGCACCGCGTACGCGGCGATCGGGCTGCTCGGCCACGCCATGACCGTCGCCGACTTCGCGCCCATGCTCGGCATGCTGATCGGGCTCGGCGTCGGCATCGACTACGCGCTGTTCATCGTCACCCGGCACCGCCGGGGCCTGCGGCAGGGGCTGCCGGTGGCCGAGGCCGCCCAGCGCGCGGTGGTCACCTCGGGCCGCGCGGTGGTCTTCGCGGGCGCGACCGTATGCCTGGCCCTGCTCGGCATGCTGGTGCTGCGGCTGAGCTTCCTCAACGGTGTCGCGGTCGCCGCCGCGCTGACGGTCGCGCTCACCGTCGCCACCTCCCTCACCCTGCTGCCCGCGCTGCTCGGACTGATGGGGACGAAGGTCCTGAGCCGCCGCGAACGCAGGCGGCTGGCCGAGGAAGGGCCGAGGCCCACGGCGGCGCCCGGACTCGCCACCCGCTGGGCGTCGTTCGTGGAACGCCACCCCAAGGTGCTGGGCGCGGTCGCCGTCGCCGTCATGCTGGCCCTTGCCCTGCCCACCCTCTCCCTCCGGCTCGGCACCTCCGACCAGGGCAACAACCCCGAGACCTCGACCACCCGGCAGGCGTACGACCTACTCGCCGAGGGGTTCGGGCCCGGCTTCAACGGACCGCTGACGCTCATCGGCAGCATTGACGGCGCCGAGGACCGGATGGCCTTCACCCGGCTGACCACCACCCTGCGTACCACCGAGGGCGTCGCCTCGGTGAGCGCCGCGGAACTGGGCGGCGGAGGCGACACCGGCGTGATCACCGTCGTGCCCACCACCGCCCCGCAGTCGCCCGACACCTCGCGGCTGGTCGAGCGCCTTCGGGGCGAGGTGCTGCCGAAGGCCGAGGAGGGCACCTCGCTGCGGGTGTACGTCGGCGGACTGACCGCGGGCTACGACGACTTCGCGGCCGTGATCGTCTCCAAGCTGCCGCTGTTCGTGGGGGTGGTGGTGGCGCTCGGCTGTGTGCTGCTGCTGTTCGCGTTCCGCAGCATCGGTATCCCGGTCAAGGCGGCGGTCATGAACGTGGCCGCCGTCGCGTCCTCCTTCGGTGTCGTCGTCGCGGTCTTCCAGTGGGGCTGGGGGAGCGAGCCGCTGGGGCTCGGCAGGGCGGGCCCGATCGAGCCCTTCCTGCCCGTGATCATGGTGTCGGTGCTCTTCGGGCTCTCCATGGACTATCAGGTGTTCCTGGTCAGCCGGATGTACGAGGAGTGGCAGCACACCCGCGACAACAAGCGCGCGGTCCGGGTGGGCCTCGCCGAGACCAGCCGGGTCATCAACTCCGCGGCCGTCATCATGATCGCGGTCTTCTCGGCGTTCGTGCTCAGCGGCGACCGGATCATCGCCATGTTCGGCATCGGGCTGGCGGCCGCGGTCGCCCTGGACGCCTTCGTCCTCCGCACGCTGCTGGTCCCCGCCCTGATGCATCTGCTCGGCGGCGCCAACTGGTGGCTGCCGGGCTGGCTGGAGCGGACGCTGCCGCGCATCAGCATCGAGGCGCCCGGCCCGGACCCGGAGCCGGATCAGCGGCCGCTGCCCGTGCCCAGGCCGCGCGCCCCCGAGGAGGACGCGGTCCGCACGCCCGTGCCGTAGGGGGCCCCTTCCTGAAGGTGTCAGCCCTCGCGGGGCCGGATCACCACGTGGCCGGAGTCGAGGTCTATCGGACCCTTCCACGGAGGGTCGCCGTCGCCGACGTCCTGCAGCGTCAACGCCATCCGCTTGCGCTCCTCTTCGGTGTGTTTGCGACTGGGCGCGAACAGCTCCTCTATGAGGTTGAACATGGCGACCCCCGTAGGTGTGGGACTGCGGCCAGTGTACGCAGACCGCCCGAAAAAGGACCGGGGTCGCCCGCCGTCAGCTGATGTCCAGCCGCAGGATCCGGTCGTCCTCCTTACCCGGGTCGCCCCGCCCGTCCGTATTGCTCGTGGTCACCAGGAGCCCGCCGTCCTCCGTGGCGACCACGGTGCGCAGCCGCCCGTACTTCCCGGTGAGGAACGCCTGCGGCTCGGCCACCGGCTTGGTGCCGCGCAGCGGGATCCGCCACAGCCGCTCACCGCGAAGCCCCACCATCCAGATGGAGCCCTTGGCGAACGCGACACCGCTCGGCGAGGCATCCTCGGTCTTCCACTGCTCGACCGGATCGACGACCCCCTTCTCCCCGGCCTTGCCCTCCGCCTCCGGCCAGCCGTAGTTCTTGCCCGGCCGGATCTGATTCAGCTCGTCCCAGGTGTCCTGGCCGAACTCCGATGCCCACAGCCGCTTCTGGGCGTCCCAGGCCAGCCCCTGCACATTGCGGTGGCCGTAGGAGTAGACGACCGAATCGGCCGACGGATTGCCGTGCGCCGGTTCACCGTCCGGGGTCATCCGCAGGATCTTGCCGCCGAACGAGTCCATGTCCTGGGAGAGCCCCCGCTCACCGCTCTCGCCCGTGCCCGCGTACAGCATCTTGTCCGGGCCGAAGGCGATCCGGCCGCCGTTGTGGATCGTGCCCTTGGGGATGCCCTTGAAGACCGTGTCCGGCGCGCCCAGCTGATCGCCCGCGGGGCGCTTGTCGTTGTAGACCATGCGGACGACGCGGTTGTCCGAGTCGGTGGTGAAATACGCGTACACCATGTGGTCCGCGCCGAAGTCGGAGGAGACCGCGAGACCCAGCAGACCGCCCTCGCCCGCGGGGGAGACGCCCGGCACGGACCCCAGCTCGGTCTTCTTCCCGCTGTCCGCCGAGACCTTGAAGATCTTGCCCGTGTCCCGCGAGGACACCAGCAGATCCCCGCCCGGCAGCGGGGCCACGCCCCACGGCGATTTCAGCTTGGTCGTGAGCGTGCTCACCACCTTCGCGGACCCCTTGGCGGGCGCCGCCGACTCGCTGGCCGAGGGCGCCGCCGACGACGAGGGGGAGCCGCCCTTGGACCCCTCCTTCCCGGGCGCGGACGAACCCGAGCGCTCGAAGGGGGACTGCCCGTCACCGGTCGAGCAGCCGGTGAGCAGCAGCAGGGCGGCGGTGGTGGCGAGAGCGGGGGCGGCGAGGGCGGAGGTCAGGCGAGGACGTCGCACGGTCGGGTTCCTCTCGGTGGGGCACTGTGCCGGGGCACGGTTCTGATTCTTATACACCGCAGCTCCGCGCCGGGTTCCCTTCTCCGAACCAGAGCACATCCGCCCCAACAGCACCTTCAGTCCCACGACCCCCGCGCGGGCGGCAGCGTCGCGATCTCGGCCAGATCCGCGGCCGTCAGCATCACGCCCGCCGCCGCGGCGTTCTCCGCCGCCCAGCGGTCCCGCTTGGTCCCCGGCACCGGCACCACGTGCGGCCCCTGGGCCAGCAGCCACGCCAGCGCCACCTGAGCCGCCGTCACCGACTCCCCGTGCCGCCGCGCGACCCGCCGCAGCCCGGCCACGATGGGCTGGTTCGCCGCCATCATCTCCGCCGTGAACCGCGGATGCCGGGCGCGCATGTCCTCCGGCTCGAACCCCTGCCCCGGTGTCAGCGTCCCGCTGAGGAAGCCGTTGCCCAGCGGCATCGCCGCCAGGAAGCCCACCCCGCGCGAGGCACACCACGGCACCAGCGCCTCCAGCGCCTCGGGCGACCACACCGACAGCTCCGCCTGCACGCAGCTCACCGGGAAGACCTGCTGCACCCGCTCCAGCTGCCGCACCGTCGCGTCGTGCATCCGGGCACCGGACCGCCGCTGGGCCCGCGCGCCCACCGCGCACAGCCCCAGCGCCCGTACCTTTCCCGCCGCGACCAGCTCGGCCATCGCGCCCCAGGTCTCCTCTATCGGTACCTCGGGGTCGGCCCGGTGCAGCTGGTAGAGGTCGATCACATCGGTCTGGAGCCGCCGCAGCGAGGCGTCGCACGCCCGCTTCACATAGCCGGGCCGCCCGTTGGCCACGATGTGCTGCTCGCCGACCAGCAGTCCGCACTTGGTCGACACGAAGGCGTCCGCCCGCCGCTCCTTGAGCGCCCGTCCCACCAGCAGTTCATTGGTGAAGGGTCCGTACATGTCGGCGGTGTCGAGCAGGCTCGCGCCCGCGTCGAGCGCGGTGTGCACGGCGCGCAGCGAATGCTCGCCATTGCGCTGCGAAGCGGTATACGCCCAGCTCATGGGCATGCACCCCAGGCCGATCGCACCCACTTCGAGCGCCGCCGCTCCGATTGTCCTGCGCTCCACCTGGACTGACCCCTCCCGTTTCTCGCACCAAACTAACCTCTGCGGAGAGCCTCACTTCGCATAGCCTCCTGGCATGAGTGCAGATGACAGCGATACGTTCCGGCCCCACGATTCGTCTCATGCCGCGTCCGGCGAGCCGGCCCGCCCCCTCGCCTGGCTGCCCATCGCGCCCGACGAGATCGAGGGGCTGCCCGAGAGCCTGGAGTACGCCCACTGGGACGGCGGTCCCGACTACCCCACCGACCCCGCCCGCGTCGCCTTCTACTGCGCGCCGTATATGAAGAAGCCCGAGGTGCTGGCCCGTCCGCTGGAGGCCATGACGGGCCTGCGGGTGATCCAGACGCTCACCGCGGGCATAGACGGCCTGCTGCCCGCTATGTCACAGGTTGTCTCCAATGTTCAGCTGTGCAACGCCCGGGGGCTGCACGACGCGAGCACCGCCGAGCTGGCCCTGACCCTCATCCTCGCCTCGCTGCGCGACATCCCCGGTTTCGTGCGCGCCCAGGACGCGGAGGAGTGGACCTCCGGTTTCCGTCCGGCGCTCGCCGACAAGTCCGTTCTGATCGTGGGACACGGCTCGATCGGCAGCGCGATCGAGGCCCGGCTCGAACCCTTTGAGTGCGAGCGGGTGGCGCGCGTCGCGCGCTCCCCGCGTACGACCGAGCGCGGTCCGGTGCACCCGATCGACGCCTTGCCTCAACTGCTTCCGGACGCCGACGTCGTTGTCCTGGTGACCCCGCTGACCGAGCAGACCCGCGGCCTGGCCGGGGCCGACTTCCTGGCGAAGATGAAGGACGGAGCGCTGTTGGTGAACGTCGCACGGGGCGGGGTGGTGGACACCAAGGCCCTTCTCGCCGAGGTGGAGAGCGGCCGGCTGCGCGCCGCGCTGGATGTCACCGACCCCGAACCACTGCCCGCCGGGCATCCGCTGTGGCACGCTCCAGGAGTGCTCATCACCCCGCATGTGGGCGGCCCGTCGTCGGCCTTCCTGCCCCGCGCCAAGCGGCTGTTGCGCGCCCAGCTGCACCGGTTCGCCGCGGGCGAGCCGATGGAACATCTCATGATGACCACGGGGTAGACGAGGGGGCAACATGCCCCTGGCAGTACATACAGGCATCGATTGACTGCACTCCGTATATACAACGGCGTAGTCAGTTACGGTGCGTAGATGGCCTATGTCCCTGAGTGACCAGTCTGGTGTATCGTCCCGAGCGGGGGCTGCGCCAATGACCTGACGGCGTCAGCGATGGACCGGAACTCGAGGGGGGCGACGGGCGATGTATGGCCAATGGACCAACGACCCGACGCAGCTCAGGCGTCGACCGCGACTTTTCCGCGCAGCCGCGCGGCTCTCGATGACGAAGCTCACGGGGATACGGCTCGCGCGGCCGCGCCCCTTCGCACGACGGGCGGCAGCGCGGTGAGCGCCACCGGAGCGGTGCTCGCCCGGCCGTCGGTCACCGGCGGCACCCGGCTGCTGCCCCAGGTCGTCCTCGCCCTCGTCTGCGGCGGGTACGCGGTGGGTGCGGTGCTCGGCTGGGGATCATCCGAACTGGCCGTCTTCATGGGCGACTTCGGGCTGGCCGCGGCCGCCCTCACCGCCGCCGCCTCCTGCCTGTGGCACGGGCGCAGGAACTCGGGGCGGATGCGCCCGGCCTGGCTGCTGTTCGCGGCCTCGTCCACCATGGCCGCACTGGGCAACGCCACCTGGGGGTGGTACGAGGTCGTGCTGGGCCGTCCCGTGCCCACCCCCTCGTTCGCCGATGTGTGCTTCCTTCTCTTCGCGCCGCCCGCGATCGTGGGCATGCTGGTGCTCGCCAAGCGCCCGCGCAACCGGGCCGGGTGGATCTGCCTGGGTCTTGACGCCTGGCTGATCGCCGGATCGCTGATGACCCTGTCGTGGAGCCTCGCGCTCGTCCACACCGGGGAGTTCGGCGGGGACGTCGGGAGCGTGGCCCGCAGGGCCTTCTCGCTCGCCTACCCGCTGCTGGACATCGTGCTGGTCAGCATGGTGATCGTGCTGCACTTCCGGCGCTCGTCGACGGCCAGCAGGTCGGCGGTCAACACCGCGATCGGCGCGTTCGCCCTGACCGTGCTGTGCGACGCGCTGTTCACCTCGCCGCTGCTGCACGAGCACTACCGCTCCGGCCAGATCCTGGACGCGGGCTGGTTCGCCGGTTCGATGCTGCTCGCGTACGCGCCCTGGGTGGCCCGGCGGGACGCCGCCGGGACCCCGCCGCCCGTGGTGCGCCGCGCCGACCGGCCGAGCCGTCCCACGGCGGGCGCGTTCGCCGCCCTGGCGCCGTATCTCGCCGCCGCCGTCTGCACGCTGGGGATCCTGTTCAACGTGATGGACGGCCGTCCGGTCGACGGGGTGGTGCTCTTCACCGCCTGCGCGGTCGTGCTCGCCCTGCTCGTCCGGCAGGCGATCATGCTGATGGACAACATCGCGCTCACCCAGGAGCTGGCGGAGAAGGAGAACCACTTCCGCTCCCTGGTGCAGAGCTCCAGCGACGTCATCATGATCGCCGCGCCCACCGGCATCCTGCGGTACGTCAGCCCCGCCGCCACCGGCGTCTACGGGCGGGACGCGGACGAGCTGCAGGACTCCGAACTGGCCTCGCTCATCCACCCCGAGGACCTGGGCGCGGTGGTCCACGAGATCCGCCGCTTCCTGGCCGCCTCACCGGGCGAGGAGCCCACCACCCGCATCGAGTGCCGCTTCCGCTCCGGCTCCGGCGACTGGCTCAACGTGGAGTCGACGGTCAACCGCCACCACGGCGGCCTGATCTTCAACAGCCGCGATGTCACCGAGCGGGTCCGGCTCCAGGCCCAGCTGCAGCACAGCGCCGAGCACGACCCGCTCACCGACCTGCCCAACCGCGCCCTGTTCACCAAGCGGGTCCGGCACGCGGTCGGCGGCCGCCGCCGTACCGACGCGGGCACCGCCGTGCTCTTCATCGACCTCGACGGCTTCAAGGCCGTCAACGACACCGTCGGCCACCAGGCGGGCGACGAGCTGCTGGTCCAGGCCGCCCGCAGGCTCCAGGAGTCCGTGCGGTCCGGCTCCGGCGACTGCGCCGCCCGGCTCGGGGGCGACGAGTTCGCCGCCCTCATCGTGGGCGACGGCGCCGACGACACCAGCACCCGCGAATGCCGCATCCTGGAGATCGCCGACCGGCTGCGGGCCCGGCTCTCCCAGCCCTACCGGGTGGAGGGCGGCACCGAGGTGCGGGTCGCCGCCAGCATCGGCGTCGCGTTCGCCGAGCCCGGCACCAGCCCCGGCGCCCTGATGCGCAACGCCGACCTGGCCATGTACCGCGCCAAGGCCGCCGGAAAGAACCGCGTCGAGCTGTACGCCCCGCAGATGCAGGCCGAGGTGGCGCGCCGCGCCGAGGTCGCCACGCGGCTGCGCGCCGCCCTGCACGACGGCGAGTTCGTGCTGCTGCACCAGCCCGTCGTGGAGCTGGCGAGCGGCCGGGTCACCGCCGTCGCGGCGCAGCCCCGCTGGCGCTCGGCCCAGGGCATCCTGTTCACCCCGGCCGAGTTCCTGAGGGTCGCCGACAACAACGCGCGCGGCGGCGACCACGGCCGCGCCGGTGAGGAAGGCGCCCGCACCGCCGAGCTGACCCGCTGGACGCTGGAGGCCGCCGTGGAGCAGGCCGCCCAGCGCCGCCGGGACGGCCATATGGCCCCCGTCTGCGTACGGGTGCCCGCGGGCCGCCTGGTCGACAAGTCCATGCCGCCCAAGGCCGTGGAGACCCTGCTCGCCCGGCACGGACTGCCCTCGGGCGCGCTCATCCTGGAGCTGACCGACAGCGACCCACGGGTGCCGCTGGACGAGCTGGAGCACCGGCTCGGCGCCCTGCGCAGGCTGGGGGTGCGGATCGCGCTCGACGGCTTCGGCAGCGGCTACGGCGCGATCAGGGCGCTGCGCAGGCTCCCCATCGACGTACTCAAGCTGGACCAGGGGCTGGTCGAGGGGGTGGTCGAGTCCTCCCGGCTGCACAAGATCACCTCAGGGCTGCTGAGGATCGGCGGCGATCTCGGGATGCAGTCCATCGCCGAGGGCGTGGACTTGCCCGAACAGCTCGTGACCCTGCGCGGCATGGGCTGCACCCACGCCCAGGGCATGGCCTTCAGCGGCCCGCTGGACGAGCACCGGCTGCGCCGGGCGCTGACCCGGGGCAGCTATCCGGTGCCCCGCTCGGAGGCTCCGGTGCTGGTCGGCGGTGGGCTGCCGGTGCGGCACGGCGGATTCGGCGGGCATGGGCCCCGGCGCCAGGAGGTGCACACCCACCCACCGACCCGCTCAAATACTGAGACTCCCGTCCCACCCACTTGACACCTGATACGCGCGAGGTGGAGGGTCGGAGCCATGCGCACCCGAATTCTCGTACTTGGACAGCGCGTCGGCTGAGCAGGGCCATGTTGAAGCCCTGCGGACCCTCACCGGCGCGCTCCCCTCGCTTGCCTAACGGCACGAGGGGTTTTTTGTTGCACTGACGCCTGTGCACCACCGCCTTCCTCCCCGCATCACACCTCATTCGAGAAGAGAACGCAGATGACCGAGCAGGCCTCCGGGGCCCATCATCCCCAGCCGCGGGCCCGTAACGGCGGACCCCAGTCCGCGACCGTCGAGCACGTCACGGGTGCGCAGTCCCTCATCCGTTCGCTCGAGGAGGTGGGCGCGGACACCGTGTTCGGCATCCCCGGTGGCTGCATCCTCCCCGCGTACGACCCGATGATGGACTCCTCGAAGGTCCGGCACGTACTCGTCCGCCACGAGCAGGGTGCGGGCCACGCCGCCACCGGCTACGCCCAGGCCACCGGCAAGGTCGGCGTCTGCATGGCGACCTCGGGGCCCGGAGCCACCAACCTGGTCACGCCCATCGCCGACGCCCACATGGACTCGGTCCCGATCGTCGCGATCACCGGCCAGGTGGCCTCCAAGGCGATCGGCACGGACGCCTTCCAGGAGGCGGACATCTGCGGCATCACCATGCCGATCACCAAGCACAACTTCCTGGTCACCAAGGCCGAGGACATCGCACGCACGATCGCCGAGGCGTTCCACATCGCCGCCAGCGGCCGTCCAGGGCCGGTCCTGGTCGACATCGCCAAGGACGCGCTCCAGGCCAAGACCACCTTCTCCTGGCCGCCGCAGACCGATCTGCCCGGCTACCGCCCGGTGACCAAGCCGCACGCCAAGCAGATCCGCGAGGCCGCCCGGCTGATCACCCAGGCCGAGCGCCCGGTGCTGTACGTGGGCGGCGGTGTCGTCAAGGCGCACGCCACCGCCGAGCTGCGGGTGCTGGCCGAGCTGACCGGGGCGCCGGTCACCACCACCCTGATGGGGCTCGGCGCCTTCCCCGACAGCCACCACCAGCACCTCGGCATGCCGGGCATGCACGGCACCGTCGCCGCCGTCACCAGCCTGCAGAAGGCGGACCTGATCGTGGCGCTCGGCACGCGCTTCGACGACCGGGTCACCGGCAAGCTCGACTCGTTCGCCCCGTACGCCAAGATCGTGCACGCGGACATCGACCCGGCGGAGATCGGCAAGAACCGCGCCGCCGACGTGCCGATCGTCGGTGACGCCCGCGAGGTCATCGCGGATCTGGTCGTCGCGGTCCAGGCCGAGCACGACGCGGGCCACACCGGCGACTACAGCGGCTGGTGGGAGGACCTGAACCGGTGGCGCGAGACCTACCCGCTCGGCTATGACCTGCCCGAGGACGGCAGCCTGTCGCCGCAGCAGGTCATCCAGCGGATCGGCGAGCTGGCCCCGCAGGACACGATCTTCACCGCGGGCGTCGGTCAGCACCAGATGTGGGCCGCCCACTTCATCACCTACGACAAGCCCGCGACCTGGCTGAACTCGGGCGGAGCCGGGACCATGGGGTACGCCGTCCCGGCCGCCATGGGCGCCAAGGCCGGCGCGGAGGACCGTACGGTCTGGGCGATCGACGGTGACGGCTGCTTCCAGATGACCAACCAGGAGCTGGTCACCTGCGCGCTGAACAACATCCCGGTCAAGGTCGCGATCATCAACAACGGCGCGCTGGGCATGGTCCGCCAGTGGCAGACCCTGTTCTACAACCAGCGCTACTCCAACACCGTGCTGCACTCCGGCCCCGGGGCGGACACCAGCCAGCCCAGCGCGGGCACCCGGGTCCCGGACTTCGTGAAGCTCGCCGAGGCCATGGGCTGCATCGGCATCCGCTGCGAGGACCCGGCCGACCTCGACGCCGTGATCGAGAAGGCCAACGCGATCAACGACCGTCCGGTGGTCGTGGACTTCATCGTCCACGAGGACGCCATGGTCTGGCCGATGGTCGCGGCCGGTACCTCCAACGACGAGATCCTGGCGGCGCGTGACACCCGCCCGGACTTCGGCGACAGCGAAGACGACTGAGCCGGGACCGAGAGAGAAGAAGAGAGACGCATCGCATGTCCAAGCACACGCTCTCCGTCCTGGTGGAGAACACCCCCGGCATCCTCGCCCGGATCGCCGCCCTGTTCTCCCGCCGCGGCTTCAATATCGACTCGCTCGCCGTGGGCGTCACCGAGCACCCCGACATCTCCCGCATCACCATCGTGGTCAATGTCGAGGAGCTGCCGCTGGAGCAGGTCACCAAGCAGCTCAACAAGCTCGTCAACGTCCTGAAGATCGTCGAGCTGGAGGACAGCTCGGCCATTCAGCGGGAACTCGTTCTCGTGAAGGTCCGGGCCGACAACGAGACCCGCTCCCAGATCGTCGAGATCGTCCAGCTGTTCCGCGCCAAGACCGTGGATGTCTCCCCGGAGGCCGTGACCATCGAGGCCACCGGCGGCAGTGACAAGCTCGAAGCCATGCTCAAGATGCTGGAACCGTACGGCATCAAGGAGCTGGTGCAGTCCGGCACGATCGCCATAGGGCGCGGCGCCCGCTCCATCACCGACCGGAGCCTGCGCTCGCTCGACCGGTCCGCCTGACGAGACCCCCGAACCTTCACCCGCCCGCCCGTCATACGGTGGGACGCACAACCCACACGCTAGGAGAATCCCGAAGTGGCCGAGCTGTTCTACGACGACGACGCCGACCTGTCCATCATCCAGGGCCGCAAGGTCGCGATCCTTGGGTACGGCAGCCAGGGCCACGCCCACGCGCTGTCGCTGCGCGACTCGGGCGTCGACGTCCGCGTCGGCCTGCACGAGGGCTCCAAGTCCAAGGCCAAGGCCGAGGAGCAGGGCCTGCGCGTGGTGAGCCCGGCGGAGGCGTCCGCCGAGGCCGACGTGATCATGATCCTGGTCCCGGACCCGATCCAGGCCAAGGTCTACGAGGAGTCCGTGAAGGACAACCTGAAGGACGGCGACGCGCTGTTCTTCGGGCACGGCCTCAACATCCGGTACGACTTCATCAAGCCGTCGGCCAACGTCGACGTCTGCATGGTCGCCCCCAAGGGCCCGGGCCACCTGGTCCGCCGCCAGTACGAAGAGGGCCGCGGCGTGCCGTGCATCGCGGCCGTCGAGCAGGACGCCACGGGCAACGCCTTCCCGCTCGCCCTCTCGTACGCCAAGGGCATCGGCGGCACCCGCGCCGGGGTCATCAAGACCACCTTCACCGAGGAGACCGAGACCGACCTCTTCGGTGAGCAGGCGGTGCTGTGCGGTGGCACCGCGGCGCTGGTCAAGGCCGGGTTCGAGACCCTGACGGAGGCCGGTTACCAGCCGGAGATCGCGTACTTCGAGTGCCTCCACGAGCTGAAGCTGATCGTGGACCTCATGTACGAGGGCGGCCTGGAGAAGATGCGCTGGTCGATCTCCGAGACCGCCGAGTGGGGCGACTACGTCTCCGGCCCGCGGATCATCAACGACTCCACCAAGGCCGAGATGAAGAAGATCCTCGGTGAGATCCAGGACGGCACCTTCGCCAAGAACTGGATGGCGGAGTACAACGCCGGTCTGCCGAAGTACAACGAGCTGAAGAAGGCGGACGAGGACCACCTCCTGGAGACCACGGGCAAGGAGCTGCGCAAGCTCATGAGCTGGGTCGACGACGAGGCGTAAGCGCCCGCCCGGCGCGGTGGGCCGTGCCCCGGGTGTGGCGGGGGTTCCGAGGAACCCCCGCCACACCCGGTTCGCCATTTGTCCACCGCGCATCACCACGTGCGGGTGATCCTGCCGCATAGGCGCATTACACAGGCCCGATCGCTACTACACTTTCCTGCAACAAACGCGTCAGGCTCACAGCGTCGTGCGTCTTCCACGCGGCTGGAACCCTTCACCGCCTGCGGCCGTCGGGACGGCCGTCCGCTGAGGACTAGTGAGGACTGAAGACCACGTGAGCACTGCTTCCCCCGGTAAACCTGTCGTACTCATCGCCGAAGAGCTGTCGCCCGCCACGGTCGACGCCCTGGGCCCGGATTTCGAGATCCGGAGCTGCAACGGCGCGAACCGAGACGAACTGCTTCCCGCCCTCGCCGACGTGGACGCGATCCTCGTCCGCAGCGCGACCAAGGTCGACGCGGAAGCCATCGCCGCGGCGAAGAAGCTGAAGGTGGTCGCCCGCGCGGGCGTCGGCCTGGACAATGTGGACGTCTCCGCCGCCACCAAGGCGGGCGTCATGGTCGTCAACGCGCCGACCTCCAACATCGTCACCGCCGCCGAGCTGGCCTGCGGCCTGCTGGTCGCCACCGCCCGCAACATCCCGCAGGCGAACGCCGCGCTGAAGAACGGCGAGTGGAAGCGCAGCAAGTACACCGGTGTGGAGCTGAGCGAGAAGACCCTCGGCGTCGTCGGCCTCGGCCGCATCGGCGTCCTGGTGGCCCAGCGCATGTCCGCCTTCGGGATGAAGGTCGTCGCGTACGACCCGTACGTGCAGCCCGCGCGCGCCGCTCAGATGGGTGTGAAGCTGCTCACCCTCGATGAGCTGCTGGAGGTCTCGGACTTCATCACGGTCCACCTCCCCAAGACCCCGGAGACCGTCGGCCTGATCGGCGACGAGGCGCTGCGCAAGGTCAAGCCCGAGGTCCGCATCGTCAACGCCGCCCGTGGCGGGATCGTCGACGAGGTGGCGCTGGCCGCGGCCCTCAAGGAGGGCCGGGTGGCCGGTGCCGGTCTGGACGTGTTCTCCAAGGAGCCGTGCACCGACTCCCCGCTCTTCGAGTTCGACAACGTGGTCGCCACCCCGCACCTGGGCGCCTCCACCGGTGAGGCCCAGGAGAAGGCGGGCATCGCGGTCGCGCGCTCGGTGCGGCTGGCGCTCGCGGGCGAGCTGGTCCCGGACGCGGTGAACGTGCAGGGCGGTGTGATCGCCGAGGACGTACGTCCCGGGCTGCCGCTGGCCGAGAAGCTGGGCCGGATCTTCACCGCGCTCGCGGGCGAGGTCTCCGTCCGGCTCGACGTCGAGGTGTACGGCGAGATCACCCAGCACGACGTCAAGGTGCTGGAGCTGTCCGCGCTCAAGGGCGTCTTCGAGGACATCGTCGACGAGACGGTCTCGTATGTGAACGCCCCGCTGTTCGCGCAGGAGCGCGGCGTCGAGGTGCGGCTGACCACCAGCTCGGAGTCCTCGGAGCACCGCAATGTGGTGACCGTGCGCGGCACCCTGGCCGACGGCGCCGAGGTGTCGATCTCCGGCACGCTGGCCGGTCCGAAGCACCTCCAGAAGATCGTCGCGGTCGGGGAGTACGACGTCGACCTGGCCCTCGCCGACCACATGGCCTTCCTCCGCTACACCGACCGTCCCGGCATCGTCGGCACGCTCGGCCGCATCCTGGGCGAGGCGGGCATCAACATCGCGGGCATGCAGGTCTCGCGTGCTGCGGTGGGCGGTGCCGCACTGGTCGCGCTGACCGTGGACGACACGATTCCGCAGTCCGTTCTCACCGAGATCGCCGAGGAGATCGGCGCCACGTCGGCCCGTTCGGTCAACCTGGTCTGAGCCGTGTAGCGCCTAGGCGTTCCGGAAGGGCCCGGTCCCCGCTTCGTGCGGGGGCCGGGCCCTTTTCGGTGCCCCGGCGGGTTCTTTTTCATCAGGTGTTGAATAAGATGGCGAGCCATACGCGTCACCAGAAAGGCACCGCCATGTCCGAGCCCTCAGCCATATCGCCCGCCGCTGGGGCGCCCGCGCCCAACCCCCGGCGCTGGCTCGCCCTGCTCTTCATCGGCCTCGCCCAGCTGATGATCGTTCTCGACATCACCATCGTGAACATCGCCCTGCCCTCCGCCCAGCGCGACCTGGGCATTTCCGCGGGCGACCGGCAGTGGGTCATCACCGCGTACACCCTGGCCTTCGGCAGCCTGCTGCTGTTCGGCGGCCGGATCGCCGACTACACCGGCCGCAGGCGCGCCTTCCTGGTCGGTCTGATCGGCTTCGCCTGCGCCTCCGCGCTCGGCGGCGCCGCCCAGGGGCTCGGCATGCTCCTCGGGGCCCGTGCGCTCCAGGGCGCCTTCGCCGCGCTGCTCGCGCCCTCGGCGCTGTCGCTGCTGGCCGTGAACTTCACCGAGGCGCGCGAGCGCGCCAAGGCGTTCGGCATCTTCGGGGCGATCGCGGCGGGCGGGGGCGCGATCGGCCTGGTCGTCGGCGGGCTGCTGACCGAGTACCTGGACTGGCGCTGGTGCCTGTACGTCAACGTGCCGATCGCCGTCCTCGCGGCGTTCAGCTGGTCCGTCCTGCCCGCCGACCGGCCCGCCGAGCGGCGGGCGCGCTTCGACATCCCCGGTGTGCTGCTGGCCGTCGCCGGTCTGGTGTCGCTGGTCTACGGATGCAGCGAGGCCGAGTCGGAGGGCTGGGACTCCCGGCTGGTGACGGGGCTGCTGACGCTGGGCGTGGTGCTGCTCGCCGCCTTCGTCCTGGTGGAGCGGCGCGCCGCCCAGCCGCTGCTGCCGATCCGGGTGATCGCGGACCGCACCCGGGGCAGTGCCTATCTGGCGGTCGGTCTTTCGGTGGTCGGCATGTTCGCGATGTTCCTCTTCCTCACGTACTACATGCAGATCGTGAAGGGGTACTCGGCGCTGGTCACCGGCGTGGCCTTCCTGCCGATGACCGCGGCGGTGCTGGCCGCCGCGGGCGGTGTCGCCGTCCGTCTCATCCCCAAGGTGCCGCCCCGGGTCCTGGTGGTGCCCGGGCTGCTGATCGCGGCCACCGGGGTGGCGCTGCTGGTCCCGCTGGAGGCCACCAGCTCGTACGCGGCGGGCGTGCTGCCCTCCGAACTCCTCGTCGGCTTCGGCATGGGCCTGGTGATGGCCCCCTCGATGAACTACGCGACCCACGGCGTCCAGCCCAGGGACGCGGGCATCGCCTCCGCCACGGTGAACACGGCCCAGCAGATCGGCGGTTCGATCGGCACGGCGATGCTCAACACCATCGCCACCAGCGCGACCGCCGACTACCTCCACGACCACGCCCGCCGCATGACACCGGACACCGCGAAGGAGGGCCTGGTCGAGGGCTTCTCCCACGCGTTCGTCTGGTCGTCTGTGATCCTCACGGCGGCGGCGGTGGTGGTGGGCGTACTGATGAACACCCCCCGCCCGTCCCACGACAAGCCCGCCCACGACGCTCCGGCCGCCCCCGTCCATCTGGGCTGACGCGTGTCACCGGGAGCGACCGGATGTGAGGGTCGGGCCCGCCTCGCGCAGCACCGTCCGGATGACCGCCCGGGGTGAGTGCCGCGGGCGGTAGGGGTAGATGGCGGCGGGGGTCCAGCCGGGGTCGGTGGTGAAGGTGCGCAGGGCCCATTCGGGGGGTGGGGTGCCCGTGGACTCGGCGTCGGCTCGGGCCTGGGCCGCCTCGGCCTCGAACTTCGCTCGGGCGATGCGGTTCAGGTCGACGCGGCGGCCGTTGTACGAGGCGCCGGTGGCCGAGAACTGGTGGCCGTGGAAGGTGGTCACCGTGATGTCGGGAGAGGCGCCCGGGCCGGTGTGGGTGAAGACGTCGTATTCGGAGACGATCTTCGATTCGAGCCCGGCGCCGAGGAAGTAGGAGCTGCCGCCGAGGGCCTGACCGCGCATCGGGTAGTCGGGGTCGTCGGTGGAGCCGCGGAAGTAGTTGTTGTACGTGTGCACGTGGCCGAACCGGACGCGGGGGCTGCGCTGGGCGGTGTCGGAGAACAGGTTGTGGTGGAAGGTGATCCGCAGATGGCCGCGGTCGCGGTCGCCCTTGCCGTCGCCGGAGCCGATCAGCAGGGTCTTCTCGTGGTCGCTGAAGCGGCTGTAGGAGACGGTGACGAAGTCCGTGCCGTCCTCCATGTCCAGCAGCCCGTCGTGGTGTTCGACGCGCTTGCCGTGGAATCCGACGGTGGCCCGGCTGGTGGGGTAGCGGCCGTCGGAGAAGGCGCAGTGGTCGATCCAGATGTTGCGGCCGGTGACGACCGACAGCGCGTCGAAGCGGGCGTTCCAGGCGCCGGTCGCGCCGTCGCCCGGGTCCCAGCTGGGGAAGTGGTCCACCGGGGCTTCGAGGCGGAGGTCGCGGATGACGATGTTCCGGCCGGTGTTGACGGTCAGATAGACGCCGAGCAGGGCCGCGTCCCGTCCAGTGCCCAGGATGGTGGTGTTGCTGGGCACGGTGAGCTGGATCCGCTGCTTCTGGGCGTTCGAGCCGGTGACTCGGAGCGTGCGCATCCGTTTGCACCACTCGTAGCGGTCGTCGCTCCACGCCGTACCGTCCGGGCCGAAGCAGTCCATATAGCGCCGCAAGTCCCAGCCGGGGGCGTAGTCCTGGGCGCCCAGGAGGCGGCCGTCGTCGCTCTCGTTGCCGCTCAGGTGCCCGCGTACGCGGATCACCTTGGGGGCGGTGGGATCGCCGTGGTTGGCGAGGGCGGTCTTCAGCTCGGCGCGGGTGCGCACCACATGGACGCTGTCGGGCGCCGCGCCCGCGCCTCCGGTGGTGCCGGACCCCGCCGTGGCCCAGCCCGATGCGACCGGAGGCGCCGCGGCGGCCTCGCCCGGTGCGCCCAGGAGGGCGCACAGGAGCGCGGCCGCCGCGGCGTACGCGCGTCGGCGCATCCGGTCAGCCCGCCATCTCGTACGCGTAGTCCGGCGAGAACGCCCCCGCCGCCCCGGCGCAGCCGTCGAGTTCGCCCGGCGGCTTGACCCACAGATAGGCGTCGATCGCCGGGTCGCCGGTGTTGGCCGTGGGGTTCTCGCCGACCTTGCGGCCGCGCGGGTCGCACCAGGCGTTGTCGGGCGCGGGGCCGTTGCCGTTGCGGCTGGTGTCGATGACCGCGGTGAGGCCCGAGGAGCTGCCGAGCTGGGCGAGCACGGCCTTGGCGAAGGCCACCTCCTCGGCGGTGCGGCGGTAGTTGGAGACATTGCTGTAGATGCCGTCGCCGCTGCTCAGCACGGACGCCGAGCGCAGCCGGGAGGCCTGGACTGCGGGGCTGTTCCAGGCGGAGTGACCGGCGTCGAAGTACACCCGGGCCTTGGGCGCGGCGGCGTGGATGGCGGCGGAGGCGCGCGCGAGCGAGGCGTAGCGGCCGCTCAGCTCGGCGGGCGACAGACAGCTGATGAGCGCGATCGAGTCCGGTTCGAGGATGACGACCGAGGCCCCGCCGCCCAGCCCGGCGGCGAAGCCGCGGACCCAGGCGTCGTAGCTCGCCAGATCGGGGGCGCCGCCCGCGGAGGCGCCGCCGCAGTCGCGGTTGGGGAGCTGGTACGCGACGAGCACGGGCACCTGGTTCTTGGCGGCGGCGGCCGAGGTGATCTTGCGGACGTCCTCGGTGACGGTGCCGGGGGTGTACCGCGAGAACCAGACGGCCTGGGGCTGGGACGCGATCCGCGAGGCGATGCGGGCCCGGCGGGAGTCGTTCGGGTTGGCGGCGACCCACTTGTTGACGAGCGAGTCGGGGTGGTTGAAGAAGGCGGTGGCGGAGGGCAGTTCGCCCGCGGCGGCGCGGGGCGCGTGGCCCACGCCGACCAGGAAGGTGGTGGCGAGCGCGGCGGCCGCTAACGCTCTGATGATGCGCACGGTGCATCAGTCCTCTCGCGGACCCGGGGGACGGGGAGCGGGGTGCGTTCCGTATGAGTTGCCGCCGCGCGCGGGAAGGTTGCCGCGGGCGGAGTCAACCCTCGGCCGCGGTTCGGAGTCTTTCTTCATACCGGAATTCATCCGATAACGGAGGACCTCGCATGGAATCGCATGCTTTATCCCGCCTGCCCCGCGCTCTGGCCGCACTCGCCCTGGCGGGAGCGGTCGTCGCGACGGCGGTCGCCCCGGCCGCCGCCTCCCCGCACACCGCCTCCCCGCACACCGCCTCCCCGCACACCGCCTCCCGCCCCTCCCCGCACTCCGCGACGCAGGACGCCCTCGACGCGATCACCCGCGCCGGGGTCCCCGGGGCCCTGGCCAGGGCCGACCGTGCGGACAAGACCTGGAACGGCACCTCCGGCGTGGCGGACCGCCGCAGCGGACGCCCGCGGCTGCCGCAGGATCGGTTCCGCATCGGCAGCGTGACCAAGTCCTTCACCGCCACCGTCCTGCTGCAGCTCGCCGCCGACCCCGCGTACGGCCTGTCGCTCGACGACACGGTGGAGAAGTGGCTGCCCGGCCTGGTGCGCGGCAACGGCAACGACGGGAGCCTCATCACCCTGCGCCAGCTGCTCCAGCACACCAGCGGGCTCTACCACTACCTCGAAGACGACACGTTCCGGGCCAAGTACACCGGCACCGCGTTCTTCGACCACCGGTACGACGGCGCCACGCCCGAGGAGCTGGTGCGCATCGCCCTCGCGCGGGAGCCGGACTTCCGTCCCGGCAAGGGCTGGGGCTACTCCAACACCAACTACATCCTGGCCGGGATGGTCATCGAGAAGGCCACGGGCCATACGTACGCCTCCGAAGTGGAGCGCCGCATCATCAAGCCCCTCGGCCTGCGCGGGACCTCGCTGCCCGGCACCTCGCCGTGGGTGCCCGGCCCGCACGGGCGGCACTACTCCACGCTCTTCGTCGACGGCCCCGGCGCCCGGTCCTACGACGTCACCGAGTTCGACCCCTCGATCGCCGGAGCCTCCGGTGAGATGATCTCGACCGCCCGCGACCTGAACGTCTTCTTCCGCGCCCTGCTGGGCGGCGAACTGCTCCCCCCCGCCCTGCAGAAGGAGATGCTCACCGGCCACGACCTCGGCGACGGCAGGTCGTACGGACTCGGCATCAGGTCGCAGAAGCTCAAGGCGTGCGGCGTGACGGTCTGGGGGCACTCGGGCGACATCTTCGGCAACGCGACCCGGACCGCGGCCACGGCCGACGGCGAGCACATCCTCACGATCAACGAGAACGGCGACTGGGGCGACGGCAAACTCCAACAAGCAGCCATCGAGGCGGAGTTCTGCGGCACGACACCGCCTAGCGGAGCCGGGCGGCCTTGAGGGCCATGTGGAGGAGTAGCCGGTCGTCGCCCGCGTCGAGGTCCAGGCCGGTGAGCTGGCGCACCCGGGAGAGGCGGTAGTAGAGCGTCTGCCGGTGGATGCCGAGCATCTGGGCGGTACGGCTCGCCTGGCCCGCGCAGTCGAGGAACGTCTCGGCGGTGCGGGCCAGTTCCGCGTGGGTGCGCTCCAGGAGGGGGCGTACGGCGGCGTCGGGGGCGGCCTGGGGGAGCGTGGCCAGCAGCCGGTACGGGCCGATGGCCGTCCACTCCGCGATCGGGTCGAACCGGGCGTCCGCCCGCGCGGCCCGGGCGGCGGCCAGCGCCTCTCGCCACGCGGCGGGCAGCTCGTCCAGCCCGCGCCGCGCCTCGCTGACCCCGGCGGCGCTCTCCCGGCCGCCGCCGCACGCCGGTGCGGGCTCGTCGGGGGCGGCCGTGCGGGGGGAGCGGAGGAGCTGTTCCGCGGTGGCCCGGGCGGGGCCCAGGGAGGTGGGGGCGCGCAGCCGGATCAGGGCGGCCAGCGCCGTCTCGTCGGGGATCACACAGGCCGCGGCGATGCCCGGCAGGTGGGGGAGGCCCGGGTGGTCCTCGTCCTCGCCCGTGTCCGGCACCCACGGCAGGACCGCGACCAGCGCCATCGGCCCGTCGGCCGCGCCGCGCAGCGCGGTGTGCAGGCCCGAGCAGGCCGCGTCGCGGGCGGCGGGCGGCCCGGTGAGCAGTTCGCGCAGCAGCTCGCCCAGCTCCTCACCGGCCCGCGCCTCGGCCGCCAGCAGGGCGCCGATCCGGGCCGTGGTCTCCATCGCCCGGACCAGCCGCGGGTCGGGGGGTGTCGTGGGGCCGCCCAGCTCCAGGTCGGAGAGGTGGCCGTCGTCCAGCAGCCAGACATAGCCGTGGACGACGCCGCGGTGCCGCACCGGCAGGCAGATGCGGCCCATGAAGACCCCGGCCCCCGGGTCCGGCGGGATCCGCAGCGGGGCCTGCGCCCGGGCGATCCCGAACGCCTCGAACCAGGCCCGCACCGCCGCCGTCGAGCGGCGCTGGAGGATGGATCGGGTCCGGACCGGGTCCAGGGTCGGTTCCTCGGCGTCGTCGCTGTCCTGCGCGCCGAAGGCGATCAGGGCGAAGTCGCGGTTCTCCAGGGTCGCGGGCGCGCCGAGCGTCGCGGTGATCTCGTCCACCAGCTGCTGATAGTCCTCGCGCATGGCGTCCCGGCCTCCTTCCCCGAATATCGCCTCAGCCTCTCATACAGGTGTCTGAGATCCCGGACACGGATGCGTGACAGCTGTCGATGGCCCCGATTCCGCGCGATCCTTAGGTTTCACGGTGAGTTGTTGGAGCCGTTCGCCGGCCGTCATCGTGGAGGTGCCCTGTGCTGGGACCCGTGCTGCTCGCTGCTTCGCGCAGTGCTGCCATCCGCCGGATCGTGTCCGCCGCGCCGGTCACCCGACCCATGGTGGATCGGTTCGTCGCCGGTGAGCGGCTGGCCGAATCCGTGGCCGCGGTGCGCGGGCTCGCCTCGCGCGGCCTGGAGGTCACCCTGGACCACCTCGGGGAGGACGTTACCGACCGGTCCGAGGCACTGCGCAGCCGGGACGCCTATCTGGCGCTGACCGAGGCGCTCGCCGCGGAGTCGCTCGGGGCCCGCGCGGAGATGTCCGTGAAGCTCTCCGCCTTCGGCCAGGCCCTGCCCGGCGGCCATGACCTCGCGCTCGCCAATGTGACCCCGGTCGTGGAGGCCGCCGCGGCGGCCGGAACGACGGTCACCCTCGACATGGAGGACCACACCACCGTGGACTCCACCCTCGCGATCCTCGGCGAGCTGCGCACCCGGTTCCCGCAGACCGGCGCGGTCGTCCAGTCGTATCTCTTCCGGACCGAGGACGACTGCCGCGCGCTCGCCGGGGAAGGCTCGCGGGTACGGCTGGTGAAGGGCGCGTACAACGAGCCCGCGTCGGTCGCGTACCAGGACAAGCGCGAGGTGGACCGCGCCTTTGTGCGCTGCCTGAAGATCCTGATGTCCGGCGACGGCTACCCCATGATCGGCTCGCATGATCCGCGCATGGTCGCCATAGCCCAGGACATCGCCCACCGCATGGGCCGCAAATTGGACGAGTACGAGTTCCAGATGCTGTACGGCATCCGCCCGGCCGAGCAGGAGCGGCTGGTCGCGGAAGGTCACCGTATGCGGGTTTACGTCCCGTATGGAACAGACTGGTATGGGTACTTCATGCGGCGGCTCGCCGAGCGTCCCGCGAACCTCGCGTTCTTCCTGCGCTCGCTCGTCGGCCGCGGCTGACAGCCCTCGGCTCACGACACCACGACGACCACCACGACAAAGGAGACAACGGCCATCATGGACGCTGTGACCCAGGTCCCCGTGCCGGTGAACGAGCCGGTGCACACCTATGCCCCCGGCAGCGCCGAGCGCACCCGTCTGGAGGCCAAGCTCAAGGAGCTGGCCGACAACCCGATCGACCTGCCGATGACCATCGGCGGCGAGAAGCGGCTCGGCGGCGGTGAGCGGTTCGACGTCGTACAGCCGCACAACCACGCCGCCCGCCTCGGCACCTACGGGAACGCCACCAAGGCCGACGCCCAGGACGCGGTCGACGCGGCGCTGGCCGCCGCCCCGGCGTGGCGCGCGCTCAGCTTCGACGACCGCGCCGCGATCATCCTCAAGGCCGCCGACCTGCTGTCCGGCCCGTGGCGCGAGACGCTGGCCGCCTCCACCATGCTGGGCCAGTCGAAAACCGCGCAGCAGGCCGAGATCGACACTCCCTGTGAGCTGATCGACTTCTGGCGCTTCAACGTCCACTTCGCCCGCCAGATCCTGGCCGAGCAGCCCCCGGCCAACGCCCCGGGCGTCTGGAACCGCAGCGACCACCGGCCGCTGGAGGGCTTCGTCTACGCGATCACGCCCTTCAACTTCACGGCGATCGCGGGCAACCTCCCCACCGCCCCCGCCCTGATGGGCAACACCGTCGTCTGGAAGCCCTCGCCGACCCAGACCCACGCCGCCGTGCTGCTGATGCGGGTGCTGGAGGAGGCCGGGCTGCCCAAGGGCGTGATCAACCTGGTCACGGGCGACGGCAAGGACGTCTCCGAGGTGGCGCTGACCCACCCGGACCTCGCGGGCATCCACTTCACCGGCTCGACCCGTACCTTCCAGCACCTGTGGAAGACGGTCGGCAACAACATCGAGAACTACAAGACCTACCCGCGGCTGGTCGGCGAGACCGGCGGCAAGGACTTCATCGTCGCCCACCCGTCCGCCGACCCGGCGGTGCTGAAGACGGCGATCACCCGTGGCGCCTTCGAGTTCCAGGGCCAGAAGTGTTCCGCCGCCTCCCGCGCCTACGTCCCGCGCTCCCTGTGGGACAACGGCCTCAAGGAGGAGCTGGCCGCCGAGGTCAACGGCCTGTCCATGGGCCCGGTCACCGACCTGGGCAACTTCATGGGCGCGGTCATCGACGAGCGCTCCTTCGCCAAGAACAAGGCGGCGATCGACCGCGCGAAGTCCGACCCGACGATCGAGGTCGTCGCGGGCGGCACGTACGACGACAGCGAGGGCTACTTCGTCCGTCCGACCGTGCTCGTCTCCACCGACGCGGAGAACGAGATCTTCAAGGACGAGTACTTCGGCCCGATCATCGGTGTCTTCGTGTACGAGGACGCCGAGTACGACGCGATGCTGGAGCAGATGGAGTCGGCGTCGGCGTACGGCCTGACCGGCTGCGTCATCGCCCAGGACCGCGCCGCGGCCGCCGCGACCTGCGAGACGCTGCGCTTCGCGGCCGGCAACTTCTACATCAACGACAAGCCCACCGGGGCCGTCGTCGGTCAGCAGCCCTTCGGCGGCGGCCGCGCGTCCGGCACCAACGACAAGGCGGGCGCGAAGCAGAACCTGATGCGCTGGACCTCCACCCGCTCCATCAAGGAGACGATGGTCCCGCCGACGGACTACCGCTACCCGCACATGGGCTGACCCGTCCGGCGCACCCCCGCGCCGCCCGGGTCCCGCCCCCAGGGCCCCGCCCCCGACCAGGCTGCGAGCCGGTCGGGGGCGGCGTGCGTGAAGAGGGGGTGAAACGGCATAAACCTGTGGACGCCCGAGGCGCCCGAATGCTAGCGTCATGCATTCAAGTCAGCGTTATTTACCGCAGTTTACGTCGATAACCAGCCATGGTCGAGGTCGGACGGGGGTCGGCCTCGGCCATTGCTCGTCTCAGATAGTAGGACGTCCGACTAATTCTGCAGACACTGACGCTCTGCTCCCTTACGTTTGTGGAAGCCGAACGTCCCGCTCCATCGAGCGATGGCGGACGTGGCCCGGTGCACTCGCGCAGGTGATCCCTGCCCGCACCCCGGCCCCCGCCCCTTTACGGCAGCCACCTTCTCGGGGATACCTCCCGGCCGCGCGCCGGGGTTCAGCAGAGGAGACGTGAACCATGGCCGAGCAGACCATCCGCAGGATCCGCCGCAAGAGCGACGACACCGACCGGCGGAACGCCGCCGCCGCGCTGCAGCGCGCGCTCGACCGCCGCGACAACGGCGGCGCCACCGGTCACGGCGGCGCCACCGGTCACTGAGCCGGGCGCCGGGGCGCCAAGCCCCGGAGCCGCCCCTCAGCGGCGGCGGGAGCGGGTGACCTCGAAGTGGTCCACCCGCTCACCGGACTCCGCCAGCGCCGTGACGCTCAGCCGCGGGTTCGTGCCCGGCTCCACCTCCACCGCGAGGAACGAGAAGCCGGTGTAGCGGACCCGTGACCACTCCACGGTGTCCTTGTTCTTCTCGCCGTCCTTCGTCCAGTGGTAGCTCTTCACCTCGTCGAGGTCCTTGACGTGCCCCTCGTAGCTGTCGGGCACCGGGAACTCGTACAGGTCCGCCCCGGCGCCGCCCGCCGTGACGTACACGATCCCGTCGCGCACCGCGTCCGCGCTCCCGCCGACCGGCACCTTCCGGGCCACCTTGCCGCCGCGGATCGCGTCGGTGCGCTCGTAGACGTGGTTGTGGCCGTTGATGACCAGATCCACCTGGTGCTTCTCGAAGAGCGGCACCCACTCGTCGCGCACCCCGCCGTCCGAGGCGTGCGAGCTGGTCGTGGAGTACGCGCAGTGGTGGAAGAAGACCACCAGGAAGTCGATGTCGGACCGCTCCCGCAGCTGCTTCAGCCGCCGGTCCAGCCAGCGGGTCTGGTCGCCGCCCGTGTAGCCCTTGTTGGCGGTGATCTCGTAGCTGACGTCATTGGCGTCCAGCGCGACGACGCCCACCCCGCCGTAGACGAACGAGTAGATCCCGGGCGCCTTGCGGGGGTCGGGCCCGTTGTCGGGGAGCGACCAGCGGGCCAGCTGTCCGCCGTAGCCGTCGGGGGAGTACCAGGCCTCCATGTCGTGGTTCCCGGTCGTCACCATCCACGGCACGCTCGCCGCGACCGAGTCGGTCTGGGCGAGGAAGGTGTCCCACACCCGGGCGTCGTACAGGTCGGACTTCTCGCCGTGGCCCGTGTCGTCCGCGTAGCAGATGTCCCCGGCGTGCAGATGGAACGACGGGTTCTGACCCCGGATCAACTGGTCGTTGGCGAGCGCGTCATAGCTCACCCCCTGGTCGCCGAAGGCGGTGAAGACGAACTTCTCCGGCCGCTTCGGGGCGGTGCGGAAGGTGCCCAGCGCGGTGAAGTGGCGCGGGTCGGCGGGGTCGTAGCCCTCGTGGCCGACGCCGTAGTAGTAGGTGGTGCCGGGGTTCAGGCCGTCCACCGCGGCGTGCAGGTAGTACTGGTCGACGGCGGGCAGCTTCTCGCCGAGCGACGGGGTGTGCAGATGGCGGACCTCGGCCTCGACCTTCCGGGTCAGCTCCGTCGGCCGCGGGCCGATCCGCAGATAAGGCCCCCGCACCGCGAACGGCACCTGCCAGGAGACCCGCATCTGCGTCGTCGGCTCGGCGCCGAGCGCCAGATGGCGGCCGAACGGGGCCACCAGAGCGCCGTCCACCTTCGGCGCCGCGGGACGGGCGTCCGCCGCGGGTGACGGCTTGGACGCGGTGGCCCCGGCGCACCCGGCGCCGCCGAGCGCCACCGCGGCCGCCCCGGCCGTCGCCGCGCCCCCGCGCAGCACGCGTCGGCGGGGGAAGGCGTCGCGCAGGTACTCGTGCTGCTCCGCCATGGTCATCCGGTTCGCGAGCGGCTCCGGAATGCCGAACCGTGGTGTATGCATGATCCGGAATCTCCCCCGCGCGGACGACATCACTCCGTACTGCGGGTGAACGCGGCCTGTCCGGTCGGCGATCTGTCCGTATGGCGGACGGCCGGTGTCATGGGGTGGGACGCGGGAGTAGGGTCCTGGTATGTCGCGCAGCATTCGCCTCGCAGTGATCCCCGGTGACGGTATCGGCCAGGAAGTCGTGGCCCAGGGCCTGAAGGTCCTCGGCGCCGCCCTTCCTCAGGACGTGAAGCTGGAGACCAAGAGTTATGACCTCGGCGCCCAGCGCTGGCACGCCACCGGCGAGACCCTGCCGGACGCGGAGCTGGAGTCGCTGAAGGACCACGACGCGATCCTGCTGGGCGCGATCGGCGACCCGTCGGTCCCGTCCGGGGTGCTGGAGCGCGGGCTGCTGCTCAAGCTGCGCTTCGCCTTCGACCACTACGTCAACCTGCGTCCGTCGAAGCTCTTCCCGAACACCGCGACCCCGCTGGCCGGGCGCCCGGACATCGACTTCGTCGTCGTCCGTGAGGGCACCGAGGGCCCGTACGTGGGCAACGGCGGCTCGCTGCGGACCGGTACCCCGGCCGAGGTCGCCACCGAGGTCAGCCTGAACACCGCGTACGGCGTCGAGCGCGTCGTCCGGGACGCGTACGAGCGCGCCAACAGCCGCCCGCGCAAGAAGCTGACCCTCGTGCACAAGAACAACGTCCTGGTGCACGCCGGTCACCTGTGGAAGAACATCTTCGACCAGGTCGGCGCCGAGTACCCGGACGTCACCACGGACTACCTGCACGTCGACGCCGCGACGATCTTCTTCGTCACCCAGCCGGAGCGGTTCGACGTGATCGTGACCGACAACCTCTTCGGTGACATCCTCACCGACCTCGCCGCCGCCGTCACCGGTGGCATCGGGCTCGCCGCGAGCGGCAACATCAACCCCTCCGGCGCCTTCCCGTCGATGTTCGAGCCGGTCCACGGCTCCGCGCCGGACATCGCGGGCACCGGCAAGGCCGACCCGACCGCGACCATCCTGTCGGTGGCCCTGCTCCTCCAGCACCTCGGCTACCCGGACGAGGCCGCCCGTATCGAGACGGCCGTCGCCGAGGACCTCGCCGAGCGGGACGCGGCGCGTACCACCGACGAGATCGGCGACGCGCTCGCCGCGCGAGTATCCGGCTGACCCCAGCCTGCGCCGTCGCGCGGCTGGGTGCGAACATCGACCTCGGGCCGCGCACTTCGCACGCATGCTTCAACCCCCGGCCCCACGTCAGCGATAATCGCTCGTGGGGCCGCCGTGTGCAGGGAAGCTTGGACGTCCTAGTACCGATCACGGGCAGGATGGTGTGAGCGCGGTCCGCCACAACGGAAGTGAAGGACTACCACTCATGACGACGCCCTCGATCGAGCTCAAGCCCTCCTCGCACCCGCTCTCCGACGCGGAGCGGGAGGAGATCCTGGCCAACCCCGGATTCGGCCGCCACTTCACCGACCACATGGTGACGATCAAGTGGACGGAGGGCCGCGGCTGGCACGATGCCCAGCTCGCGCCGTACGCCCCGCTGTCGCTCGACCCGGCGAACATGACCCTGCACTACGCGCAGACGATCTTCGAAGGGCTCAAGGCGTACCGCCAGCCCGACGGGACCGTGGCCACCTTCCGCCCCGAGCAGAACGCCGAGCGCTTCCAGGCCTCCGCGCGCCGCATGGCGATGCCCGAGCTGCCGGTCGACCTGTTCCTCCAGGCCTGCGACGCCCTCGTCACCCAGGACAAGGCGTGGGTGCCGGACAGCGGTGAGTCGTCCCTGTACCTGCGGCCGTTCATGATCGCGACCGAGGTGGGTCTGGGCGTCCGGCCCGCCAACGAGTACCTGTTCCTCGTGATCGCCTCCCCGGCCGGTGCCTACTTCCCGCGCGGTGTGCAGCCGGTCTCCGTCTGGCTCTCCGAGGAGTACGTGCGCGCCGCCCCCGGCGGCACCGGCACCGCCAAGGCGGGCGGCAACTACGCCGCCTCCCTGGTGGCCCAGGCGCAGGCCGCCGAGCAGGGCTGCGACCAGGTGGTCTGGCTGGACGCCATCGAGCGCCGCTGGATCGAGGAGATGGGCGGCATGAACCTGTACTTCGTGTACGGGGACCGCATCGTCACCCCCGAGCTGTCCGGTTCGCTGCTGCCCGGCATCACCCGTGCCTCGCTGCTGCGGATCGCCGAGGACCTCGGCTACGAGGTCGCCGAGGGCCGGATCTCGGTCGACGACTGGCGCGAGGGGAACGCGGACGGCAGCCTCACCGAGGTCTTCGCCTGCGGCACCGCGGCCGTCATCACCCCGGTCGGCTCGGTCAAGTCCGCCCGCGCGGGCTGGACGGTGGCCGACGGGGAGCCCGGCGAGGTCACGATGAAGCTGCGCAAGGCGCTGCTGGACATCCAGACCGGTGCCGCCCCCGACCCGCACGGCTGGCTGCACCGCCTGGGCTGAGGCGTTGGCCCGGCCCTTGGAGGCTCAGTCCTTTAAGGGCCGAAAGCCCGCATCCTGAGACGGATGGGAGCACGGGGGCGGAAATGTGCTTGACTGCCACCGTGCTCTCGTTCGCCATGATTATTGGCAGCAGGCGCGCCGGTCCGCAGTGATCGCCCCGTACGACCCGGTACGACGCGACCACCGTGCCCCAGACCCGCGCGCAGACCTCTCGCACCCGCGAGGGGTCTTTTCGTTTTCCGGACCATCCCACCGGAGGCGGAGCGTGCGGGATCATAGGAGGGCGCGGAACCGGTCATTCCGGTAGACCGAGATCCATCCGACAGGAGCCAGACCACCATGAAGGATCGGCCCGACGACAGCTTCCATGTCTTCGACACCACCCTGCGCGACGGCGCGCAGCGCGAAGGCATCAACCTGACGGTCGCGGACAAGCTCACCATCGCCCGTCACCTGGACGACTTCGGCGTGGGCTTCATCGAGGGCGGCTGGCCCGGCGCGAACCCGCGGGACACGGAGTTCTTCGCCCGTGCCCAAGCGGAGATCGACTTCAAGCACGCCCAGCTCGTCGCGTTCGGCGCCACCCGCAAGGCGGGCGTCAGCGCCGCGGACGACCCGCAGGTCAAGGCGCTGCTCGACTCGGGCGCCCCGGTGATCACCCTGGTGGCCAAGTCCCACGACCGCCATGTGGAGCTGGCCCTGCGCACCACGCTGGAGGAGAACCTGGCGATGGTCGGCGACACCGTCGCCTACCTGCGGTCCCAGGGCCGCCGGGTGTTCCTCGACTGCGAGCACTTCTTCGACGGCTACCGCGCCAACCCCGACTACGCCAAGCGGGTCGTCTCCGCCGCCCACGAGGCGGGCGCCGACGTGGTCATCCTCTGCGACACCAACGGCGGCATGCTGCCCGGCCAGATCGACGCCGTGGTCCGTACCGTCCTCGCCGACACCGGCGCCCGCCTGGGCATCCACACCCAGGACGACACCGGCTGCGCCGTCGCCAACACCCTGGCCGCGGTCGACGCGGGCGCCACCCACGTCCAGTGCACCGCCAACGGCTACGGCGAGCGGGTCGGCAACGCCAACCTGTTCCCGGTCGTCGCCGCCCTGGAGCTGAAGTACGGGCGCCGGGTGCTGCCCAAGGGCGCGATGGAGGAGATGACCCGGATCTCGCACGCGATCGCCGAGGTCGTCAACCTGACGCCCTCGACCCACCAGCCCTATGTGGGTGTCTCCGCCTTCGCCCACAAGGCCGGACTGCACGCCTCCGCGATCAAGGTCGACCCGGACCTGTACCAGCACATCGACCCCGAGCAGGTCGGCAACACGATGCGGATGCTGGTCTCCGACATGGCGGGCCGCGCCTCGATCGAGCTGAAGGGCAAGGAGCTGGGCATCGACCTCGGCGGCGACCGGGCCCTGGTGCAGCGGGTCGTCGAGCGGGTCAAGGAGCGCGAGCTGGCGGGCTACACGTACGAGGCCGCCGACGCCTCCTTCGAGCTGCTGCTGCGCGCCGAGGCCGAGGGCCGGGCCCGCCGCTTCTTCCGGGTCGAGTCCTGGCGCGCGATCGTCGAGGACCGCCCGGACGGCACCCACGCCAACGAGGCGACCGTGAAGCTGTGGGCCAAGGGCGAGCGCATCGTCGCCACGGCGGAGGGCAACGGTCCGGTCAACGCCCTCGACCGGGCACTGCGGGTGGGCCTGGAGCGGATCTACCCGCAGCTGGCCAGGATGGAGCTGGTGGACTACAAGGTCCGCATCCTGGAGGGCAAGCACGGCACGGAGTCCACGACCCGGGTCCTCGTCTCCACGACGGACGGCAAGGGGGAGTGGTCCACGGTAGGCGTCGCCGAGAACGTGATCGCCGCCTCCTGGCAGGCCCTGGACGACGCGTACGCGTACGGCCTGCTGCGCGCGGGCGTGGAGCCGCAGGAGTAACGCCGGACCCGACCGGCCGCCCCCGGGGCCCCAGTGCCCCGGGGCAAGGCCCCGCCGGTCCCACGAAACGCCACCCGCTGCTCCTGGGCGCCGCGGGGCGCCCCTGGGGCGCGCTTTTAAGCCGCCGCGTTTGAGGGGTTGCCGCGTCGTGGGGGTGCCCGGAGCGGGGATGCCACGTGGCCGGTGGCCGCGCCGAAGGAATACCGGTGCGGGAACGCTGCGCTGCGGGGGGCGCCGTGCCGCAGGGGCGTCGCCTTTTTGCGGGGGTGCCGCGTTGCGCGGGGTGCCGCGCCGCAGGGATGCCGGTGCTGCGGGAACGCCCCTGTGTGGGGGCGTCGTGCCGCAGGGGCGCCGCACTTGCGGGGTGCCGCGTTTGCGCGGGGTGCCGGTGCTGCGGGGAACGCTGCGCTGTAGGGGCGCCGCGTGCTGAGGGGTTGCCGTCTTGCGGGGCGTGCCGCCGGTTGGGCGCGTCGCGGGGGCGTCCCCGGCGCGAGGGGCGTCCCGCTGCGGGGGTGCCCCCGGGGCGTATGGACGCCGCTGAACCCGGGCATCATCCCGCTGCCCGGGTTCACCGCAGGAGGTTCGGCCACCTCAGGAGGTCCCATGCCAGCGCGCCCGTTCGGCTTCTGGTCCCGGCGGGGGTTTCTGGGCGTGGTCGCCGCCGGGGCGTTATGGCCGGGGCAGGCCCGGGCCGCCGGGGTGGACTTCGGCGTACTGCGGCGGCGCTGGACCGACCTCGCGCTCGGCACCGGCTACGACCCCGCCGCCGAGCCGTACGCCAGTCGTCTCGCCGAGACCGGACGGCTGGCCGCCGGGTTCCGTACGGGCATGGCGCCCGCCGCTGCCTCGCTCTGGCCCGACCAGCCCTTCGACCCGCCCGCCGGGATCACCCAGAGCTACGCGCGCCTGAACACCATGGCCCAGGCCTACGCCCAGCCCGGCACCGGCCTCACCGGCGATCCCGGTCTCGCCGACGACATCGCCCGGGGCATCGATCACCTCGACGCCACCGTCTACCACCCCGGCACCACCCGCTACGGCAACTGGTGGGAGTGGCAGATCGGCAGCCCCCGGCTGCTCCTGGACACCCTCGCGGTCCTGTACGACCGGCTCGGCGGCGAGCGGCGGGCGCGCTGCCTCGCCGCCGTCGACCACTTCGTGCCCGACACCATGCTCGGCGACTACACCGGCACCAGCACCGGCGCCAACCGCGTCGACCTGTGCCGGGTCGTGGCGCTGCGCGGCATCCTCGGCGCGGCGCCCGCCAAGGTCGCGCTCGCCCGGGACGCGCTGTCGCCCGTCTTCCCGTACGTCACGAAGGGCGACGGGCTCTACGCCGACGGATCGTTCATCCAGCACACCTGGGTCGCCTACTCCGGCACCTACGGCTACGTCCTGCTCGACGGCCTCGGTCGGCTCTTCGCGCTGCTGGCCGGGTCGGAGTGGGAGGTCACCGACCCGAACCGGCGGATCATCCTGGACAGCGTGGAGCACGCGTACGCCCCGCTGCTGCACGACGGGCTGATGATGGACTGCGTCTCCGGCCGGGCCGTCAGCCGCGGCGTCCAGACGAACGACCCACGGGCCATCGCGCAGAGCGACCACCAGCGCGGCCATCTGCTCCTCGCCGCCATCGCGCTGCTCGGCGCGGGCGCGGACGACGCCGCGCGGGAGCGCTGGAACGGCATGGTCAGGGGCTGGATCGCACGCGACACCGGCCACCCCGTGCTGACCGACCCGCAGTTCGGCGTCGCGGACCTGGCGCGGCTGGCCGCCGTGGCGAGCGGGCCGGGACCGGCGCTGCCCGAGCCGGTGGGCCACCGGCTGTTCCCGGCGATGGACCGGGCTGTGCACCGGCGCCCCGGCTGGACGGCCGCCCTGGCCATGGCCTCGGACCGGATCGCCTACTACGAGAACGGCAACGGCGAGCACCCGCGCGGCTGGCACACCGGCGCCGGAATGCTCTCCTGGTGGGCCGGTGAGCGCACGGCGTCCCAGTACACGGACGCCTTCTGGCCCACCGTCGACCCCTACCGGCTGCCCGGAACCACCGCCTCCGCCCGGCCACTGGCCGACAACGAGGGCGGCGGCTGGGGCGAGCCCAAACCCGCCGCGCGCTGGGTCGGCGGCACCACGGATGGGGAGTTCGCCGCCATCGGCCAGGACCTGCGCGGGCTCGGCTCCACGCTGCGCGCCAAGAAGTCCTGGTTCTGCGTGGCCGACGCGGTCGTCTGCCTCGGCGCGGACATCACCGCCCGCGACGGCGCCCCCGTCGCCACCGTCGTCGACAACCGGAACCTCGGCGCAGACGGTACCCCCACCCTCACCGTCGACGGCGTCCCCCAGCCCGCCGCCCCCGACCGGACCCGCACCTTCCGCCGGGCCCGCTGGGCCCATCTCGCCGGGCACGGCGGCTATGTCTTCCCCGGCGGCGCCACCCTCCGCACTCGCCGCGAGGCCCGCACCGGCTCCTGGCGGGACATCAACACCGGCGGCTCCCCGGACCCGGTCACCCGCCGCTACCTCACCCTCTGGCACGACCACGGCACCGACCCCGATGGCGCGGACTACGCCTACCTCCTGATGCCGGGCGCGGGCCCGGCCGCCCTCGCCGCCCGGGCCGCCGACCGCCGCTGGCTGACCGTGCTCGCCAACTCCGGTGCCCGGCAGGCGATCGCCATCCCGTCGCTCGGCGTCACGGCCGCGAACTTCTGGGCCCCGGGCACGGCGGGCGGGCTCACCGCGAGCGCCCCGGCGAGCGTGCTGCTGCGCCGTACAGGGACCCGTACCAGGACCCGTACAGGGACCTGTACCGGAACGCGCACCGCGCACCTCGCGATCGCCGAGCCGCTCCGCACCGGGGAGCCGTTCGAACTGCGCTGGGCGCGCCCGGTGCGCGCCGTGACGGCCCACGACGCCACGGTCGAGGTGCTGGCCACCGGCGCCGCGCTGCGGCTGCGCGTCACCCCCGGCACGGCCTGCGCCACCCACCGCTGCGAGCTCGCGCTGTTCTAGGGGATCCCCTAGGCAGCGCGGGGCCGTGGCCCCGACGGCCGTCGGCCATTCGGGTGGTAAAGCCCACCGGTTACGGGGCGTCGCCCACAAGATTGTGGGGTGCCGACAGCCCTCCGGACCCTTGGGGGTGCCGGGTAAGGGGAAATCCGCTGTCCAGTTCTGTTCCGCCTGCCCACGAAAACGGGCCCGACGTTGTATGGAATTGACATGCGTTTCCGGGGGTCAGGGAACGTACCGTCGTTCCATGACCAATCTCGAAGGTGCGCCCGAAGAGGCGAGTGACGTCCGCGGGCGCGTCGCCGAGCTGCACGCGATCCGCGAGCAGGCTCGGCGCGGCCCGAGCGAGCGGGCGACCGAGGCCCAGAAGGCCAAGGGCAAGCTGACGGCTCGCGAGCGGATCGATCTCCTGCTGGACGAGGGGTCCTTCAACGAGGTGGAGTCGCTGCGGCGGCACCGCGCGACCGGTTTCGGGCTCGAGGCGAAGAAGCCCTACACCGACGGGGTCGTCACCGGCTGGGGGACCGTCCACGGCCGGACGGTGTTCGTTTACGCACACGACTTCCGGATCTTCGGCGGCGCGCTGGGCGAGGCCCACGCCACCAAGATCCACAAAATCATGGACATGGCCATCTCGGCCGGGGCACCCCTGGTGTCCCTGAACGACGGTGCCGGCGCCCGTATCCAGGAGGGCGTCTCGGCGCTCGCGGGCTACGGCGGCATCTTCCAGCGCAACACCAAGGCGTCCGGCGTCATCCCGCAGATCAGCGTGATGCTCGGCCCGTGCGCCGGTGGCGCCGCCTACTCCCCGGCGCTCACGGACTTCGTCTTCATGGTCCGCGAGACGTCCCAGATGTTCATCACCGGACCCGACGTGGTCCAGGCGGTGACCGGGGAGAAGGTCAGCCAGAACGGCCTGGGCGGCGCGGACGTGCACGCCGAGACCTCGGGCGTGTGCCACTTCGCGTACGACGACGAGGAGACCTGCCTGGAGGAGGTGCGCTACCTCCTCTCGCTGCTGCCGCAGAACAACCGGGAGAACCCGCCGACCGCCGAGGCCGACGACCCGGCCGACCGGCGCGGCGAGTCGCTGCTCGACCTCGTCCCGGCCGACGGCAACCGCCCGTACGACATGCGCAAGGTCATCGAGGAGATCGTCGACGACGGCGAGTACCTGGAGGTCCACGAGCGCTGGGCGACCAACATCATCTGCGCCCTGACCCGGCTCGACGGCCAGGTCGTCGGCATCATCGCCAACCAGCCGCAGTCGCTGGCCGGGGTGCTGGACATCGAGGCGTCGGAGAAGTCCGCGCGCTTCATCCAGATGTGCGACGCGTTCAACATCCCGCTGATCACCTTCCTCGACGTGCCCGGCTTCCTGCCCGGTGTGGACCAGGAGCACGGCGGCATCATCCGGCACGGCGCCAAGATGCTGTACGCGTACTGCAACGCGACCGTGCCGCGCATCTCCGTCATCCTGCGCAAGGCGTACGGCGGCGCGTACATCGTCATGGACTCCCAGTCCATCGGTGCCGACCTGACCTACGCCTGGCCGACCAACGAGATCGCGGTGATGGGCGCCGAGGGCGCCGCCAACGTGATCTTCCGCCGTCAGATCGCCGACGCGGACGACCCCGAGGCCATGCGCGCGCGCATGGTCAAGGAGTACAAGTCCGAGCTGATGCACCCCTACTACGCGGCCGAGCGGGGCCTGGTGGACGACGTCATCGACCCGTCCGAAACCCGTGAGGTCCTCATCCGGTCCCTGGCGATGCTGCGCGACAAGCACGCCGACCTGCCGTCCCGCAAGCACGGCAACCCGCCGCAGTAACGCCACGAGGGAGACGAACACACCGTGAGCACGCCCACCGACATCGCCGATACCGCCTCCGCGGCGGCCACCCTGGTCCGGGTCGAGAAGGGCCACGCCGACGCCGAGGAGCTGGCCGCGGTCACCGCCGTCCTGCTCGCCCGCGCGGCCGCCACCGCCGGTCACTCGCGCGACGGCGGCGCGGTCCGCCCGCGCCGCAGCGCCGCGCGCTGGCGCCGCCTGGAGCGCCGCCCGGCGTTCAGCGCCCCGCACAGCTGGCAGGGCTGACGCCCCAACGCGAAATCCCCCGCACTCCCATCGGAGTGCGGGGGATTTCGCGTACCCGGTACCGTCCGGTTTCCGGCGGGCCGGGGCCCGCCGGAAACCGGCGCCGCTAACGCAGCCGGGCCATCAGCGCGTGCTCGACCAGCGTGATCAGCGCGCTCTTGGCCTCGCTGCGGTGGCGCGCGTCCGTGATGATGATCGGCGCGTCGGGGCCGATCTGCAGCGCCTCACGGACCTCTTCGGGACTGTAGGGCTGGTGTCCGTCGAAGCCGTTGAGGGCGATGACGAAGGGCAGTCCGGAGTTCTCGAAGTAGTCGACGGCGGGGAAGCAGTCGGCGAGGCGGCGGGTGTCGACGAGGACGATGGCGCCGATGGCGCCGCGGACCAGGTCGTCCCACATGAACCAGAACCGGTCCTGTCCGGGGGTGCCGAACAGGTACAGGATCAGGTCCTGGTCGAGCGTGATGCGGCCGAAGTCCATGGCCACCGTGGTGGTGGTCTTGTCCGGCGCGTGGGTGAGATCGTCGATGCCCGCCGAGGCGGACGTCATCACGGCTTCGGTGCGCAGCGGGTTGATCTCCGAGACCGCGCCGACGAACGTGGTCTTGCCCACGCCGAAGCCGCCCGCCACCACGATCTTCGCGGAGGTGGTGGAGCGGGCTGCACCGCTAGAGCTTGCGAAGTCCACTGAGCACCCTTTCGAGCAGTGTCACGTCAGGCTGGCCGCCGGCGGACTCGTCGCCGCCGGGCTGATGAATGGCGACGAGCCCGGCCTCGGCCAGGTCGGCTACGAGGATTCGGGCGACGCCGAGGGGGATGGTGAGCAGTGCGGAGATCTCGGCGACCGACTTGATCTCACGGCACAGTTGGCAGATCCGCTGGTGCTCGGGCAGCTGGCCCTGGAGCTGGCTGGGATCGGCCGTGGTGTGTACCAGTGCCTCGATGGCGAGCTGGTACCGGGGCCGGGTACGGCCCCCGGTCATGGCGTACGGCCGCACCAGGGGGTTATGCGCGCCCCCCGTGGGGGAAGGTTCCGGTGCGAGGCGCTGAGGCGGCTGTACGGGCTGGATGCGGGGTGGCTGCGGTGGTTCGTACATCGGACTCTCGGGAGGCGCGTAGGAGGGCGCGTAGAGGTCCTGCTGCCCCTGTGGGATGTGGGGCTGCGGGGGCATCGGCTCCTGGGCCTGCTCGCCGGGGTAATCCCAGGACTGATCGCCCGGGTAATCCCAGGACTGGTCGCCCGGGTACGGGGAGCGGGACTGGCTGCTGGGCGCGGAGGGGAAGTTGAAGCGCTTCATCGGGGCTTCTCCGCGCGGTTCGGACGGCTGCCCATGGCCGTACGGATATCCGCTAGGGGGCGTTGCCACGTTTCCTCCTCCAACTCCAACGTGCCTGTCGGCCGGTCGCGCCACCGCACCCTATGGCGCGGTGGCGCGAAACGCACTCCATGTTTGCTAGTTGAGAAGACTGCCTTGCAATTCGGCGCGCAGGTCGGGGGTGAGGACGTTGCCCGCGCGATCGACGAGCAGGGCCATCTCGTAGCCGACGAGGCCGATGTCGCACTCCGGGTGGGCGAGTACGGCGAGGGAGGAGCCGTCGGAGATGGACATGATGAAGAGGAAGCCTCGTTCCATTTCGACGACGGTCTGGTTGACCGCGCCGCCTTCGAAGATGCGGGAGGCTCCGGCGGTGAGCGAGGTCAGGCCGGAGGCGACCGCCGCCAATTGATCGGCTCGGTCACGGGGGAAGCCTTCGGACATCGCCAGAAGGAGTCCGTCGGCGGAGACCACCACCGTGTGGGACACCCCGGGGGTGTTGTCCACGAAGTTGGTGATCAACCAGTTCAGGTTCTGCGCCGCCTGGCTCATCGGGCTCACACTAACGCTCCTGATCGTAGGTGCTGCCGGGGCCGAAGCCCTGTTGGTCATGCTGGTCACGCGGGGGGATCCCGGATCCCGCGTCGCGTCCCCGCTGGATGCCGCTGCGCAGGTTGCTGAGCCTGCCGCGGATGTCCTCCGGGGCCCGGGAGACCTGGGGGCCACCCTGTCCGGTGGGCTCCGCGGCACCCTCGACCAGGTTGGCCTTGGGTACCCTCCGGGGCAGACCGGAGGAGGTGACTCCGCCGGCCTTCGGCTCACGGAGCTGTTCGGCACGGTGCCAGCGCTGGTCGTTCTCCGACTGCCACCGGTTACCGTCCTCCTGCGGGGCCTGCCGCGGCCGTTCCGGCGCCGCGGGCGCCGCCGGCTCCCCGACTGCCGCCTGTGCCCCTGTCTCCTCGGACGGCTGCCACTGCCTGTCGCGGCGCGGGAGCCCCGCGTCGGTCATCGAGTGGACGCCGCTCGGAGAGGGGCCCGGACGGTGGAACTCTACGCGGTCCCGGGAAACTTCGGGACCGCCGGGTCCCGATTCCGTTTGCGTCCCGAACTGCGACGCGAAGGGGTTTTCAAAAGATCCGGAATCGCCCCACTCTCCCTGCTGGGAAGGTGAGTTGTAGCCGACATACGGCTGCTGTTCCGGCTCCGTCTGGGCGGTGAAGTCCGCTTCCGGTTCAGAAAAGGCGGAATCCTGGTACCCGGGAGCGACCGGTCCCGGCCCCGGCTGGGCCAGCAGATCGGGGCCTGGCTGGGCCAGCAGGTCGGGCCCGGCCGGGTCGTGCCGGGGCTCCTGCTCGGGCTGCATGGCCTGCATCCCGCCGTACTGCCGCTGAAGCTGTTCCTGGGCGTATGACGAGTCGTCGAAGCCCAGCTCAGCGGCCGTACGGGAGGACAGCGCGGCGTCCTCGGCGGTGTACGTGGGCTGCGGATCCGGCTCCGGGGCGAGCCGGGAGACCGTGAAGTCCTCCTGGGGCAGCTCCTCGCCGCCACCGCCGTGGGTGATCGCCTCGGGCAGCATCACCAGCGAGGTGGTGCCCGCCTGCTCACCGGCCGGGCGCAGCTGCACCCGGATGCCGTGCCGGTCGGCGAGGCGGCCGACCACGAACAGGCCCATGCGCTGGGAGACCGCGGCGTCCACGGTCGGCGGCTTGGCCAGCTTGTGGTTGATGTCGGCGAAGTCCTCGGCGGTCAGGCCGATGCCCTTGTCGTGGATCTCGACGACCACCCGGCCGTCCGGCAGCCGGGTCGCGGTGACCCGCACCTTGGTGTGCGGCGAGGAGAAGGTGGTGGCGTTCTCCAGCAGCTCGGCGAGGAGATGGACGAGGTCGGTCACCGCCGTGCCGTGGATCTCGCTCTCGGAGATCCCGGCCAGTTCGATCCGCTCGTACGACTCCACCTCGGACGAGGCGGCGCGCAGCACGTCGATCAGCGGCACCGGCTGGTTCCAGCGGCGGCCCGGCTCCTCGCCCGCGAGGATCAGCAGGTTCTCGCCGTTGCGGCGCATACGGGTGGCCAGGTGGTCCAGCCGGAAGAGGTGCTCCAGCTGGTCCGGGTCGGCCTCCCGGCTCTCCAGTTCCGAGATCAGGGTGAGCTGCCGCTCGATCAGCCCCTGATTGCGACTGGAAAGGTTCGTGAAGATCGCGTTGACGTTGCCCCGCAGCATCGCCTGCTCGGCCGCGAGACGGATCGCCTCGCGGTGCACCTGGTCGAAGGCGCGGGCGACCTCGCCCAGTTCGTCCTTGGTGTTGATCGGGATCGGGGTGACCCGGGTGTTCACCCGGCCCGGGTCGGTGCGGGAGAGCTGGTCGACCACCATGGGCAGCCGCTGCTCGGCCACGTCGAAGGCGGCGTTGCGCAGCTGGAGCATGCTGTGGCTCATCGAGCGGGCCATCCGGCCGGCCACGATGAACGCCACGAGCAGGGCGACGAGCACGATCGCGGAGTTCACGATCGTGTCCTGCTTTGCGTTCGCGGATATTTGCGATGCCTCGTTCACGGCCTTGTCGACGAGGTTCTGCTCGGCGTCGCGGTACGCGTCGAACTTGACCGTGGACGCGGTGAACCAGGTGTCCGGGGTGATGCCCTGGTCCGCGAGGTCCTTGGGTGACGAACCACCGGCAATGGCCTGGACCATCCGGTCCATGGAGGGCGGTTCGGCGTACGTCTTCCCCTCCGACTCGGCCTTCTGCTTCGCCGCGGCGCCCTGCTCGTCGGCCCGCTTCTTGGCCGCGGTGAGGGTGTCCTCCAGACGGGTCACGTCCTCCGGGGTACCGGCGGCGTTGAACTCCCCGAGGGCGATGCCCTCCAGGTAGACATAGCTGCCGAAAGCGGTCAGCTGGGTCTTGCGGTCGGCCGCCGAAGGACCCGGCTTGACCAGCAGATGCGTACCGATGGAGCGCTGCAGCGACTCGGCGCCCTTGGCCAGCGAGACCGCGTAGACGGTGCGGCCGTAGGAGGTGATGTTGCCGGTGCCCAGGCCCAGTTCGTTCGCGAACTCGATCAGCGAGTGCTCGACGCCGACGTAGCCCTCTTCGGTCTTCACCGCGCCCAGCCGGTCGGTGTAGGCGTTCCGCCGCAGCGCCGCCAGCTGGGGTTCGGTCGCCCGGAACGCCTTGAGGCGGCGCTTGAGGGTCGCCGTCTGCGGCATGTCGGCGGCCGCGTCGTCGAACTGCTTCTTCATCGTGTCGGTCGTCGCGCGCATCTTGCGCACCACGTCCTCATTGGTGCCCGTCAGTAGCGGTCCCGCGGTGCGGTCACGCTCGTCGACCAGGGCGTGGGCGTAGCTCTCGGCGGCCCGGACCAGCTTGGCGGTGCGCTCCGCGTCCTGCGCCTCGTTCCAGGTGGCGAACGACGCCTGCACCTGGAAGCCACCGAAAACCAGCGCCACCAGCACCGGGATGAGCAAAATGGCGTAAAGCCGCGTGCGCACCCCCCAGTTCCGCGGGGTGATCCGGCCACCGGTGGGGGCGGGCGGATCCGACGCGTCTGCGGGCGGTGCCGCAGTGCGTGTACGCGGCGGCGGGGTGAAGTTCCCTCGCGCTTCTTGCGCGGGGTCCGGCGTGCTTCGCCTCACTCGACCAAAACCTCTCGGCGTCGGCACCGATCTCGTGCCGTTCCCAGTTGAGCCCTCTACTGCCCAGTTCAGCGAATTCCAGCACGCCCCGCTGGTGCTTTCCAAACACTGTGCAAACCGCTCAGTCTGTTGTCTAGACCAGAGATAAAACGGGCGTTAAGGGTGAGGCATGTCAAATACCGAACTAATTGAGTGCTCAGCGGAGTCGCCCGCATGCGCTCCGTGTCGAAGAGCCGCGTTTTTCTCTGTCGAAACGTTATGAAGGTACGAGCGGGCCGTGTCGTTGGACACAGCCCGCTCGTACCTTCGCTGTCGGACAACCTCCGGCGATCTGCCCCTACTTGAGCCGGGCCATCAACGCGTGCTCGACCAATGTGATAAGGGCGCTCTTGGTCTCGCTGCGGTGGCGCGCGTCCGTAATGATGATCGGGGTGTCCGGGCCGATCTGCAGCGCCTCGCGAACTTCCTCCGGAGCGTAGGGCTGGTGTCCGTCGAAGCCGTTGAGGGCGATGACGAAGGGCAGTCCGGAGTTCTCGAAGTAGTCGACGGCGGGGAAGCAGTCGGCGAGGCGGCGGGTGTCGACGAGGACGATGGCGCCGATGGCGCCGCGGACCAGGTCGTCCCACATGAACCAGAACCGGTCCTGTCCGGGGGTGCCGAACAGGTACAGGATCAGGTCGTCGTCGAGCGTGATGCGGCCGAAGTCCATCGCCACGGTCGTCGTGGTCTTGTCCTGCACATGGCTCAGGTCGTCGATGCCCGCCGAGGCGGACGTCATCACGGCTTCGGTGCGCAGCGGGTTGATCTCCGAGACCGCGCCGACGAACGTGGTCTTGCCCACGCCGAAGCCGCCCGCCACCACGATCTTCGCCGAGGTGGTCGTGCGGGCGGGCGGGGCGCCGCCGCTAGAGCTTGCGAAGTCCACTGAGCACCCTTTCGAGCAGTGTCACATCCGGCGTACCGCCCGTCTCCGAGCTGCCCCCCGGCTGGTGAATGGCCACCATGCCGGCTTCCGCCAGGTCGGCCACCAGGATCCGCGCCACTCCGAGGGGGATGTTCAGCAGCGCCGACACCTCCGCTACGGACTTGACCTCCCCGCAGAGATGGCAGATGCGCTGGTGCTCGGGGAGCAGTCCCGCCAGATGCGCGGGGTCGGCCGTGGTGCTGACCAGTGCCTCGATGGCGAGCTGGTAGCGCGGCCGGGTCCGGCCTCCGGTCATGGCGTAGGGACGCACCAATGGCTGGTCGCCTTCACCCCCGTACGGCGAGTGGTGATGGCCGCCGTACGGGCCGGTCGAGGCAGGGGGCGGGGTCATGAGTCCTCCGGTCGGACAACAAGGTGACGACTGTGCCGTCGGTCGGTGCCGGTGGGGGGCGCCCGGCCGTACGGCCGGGCTGGCGGTCGGGGGTCAGTTCAACAAGCTGCCTTGCAATTCGGCGCGCAGGTCGGGGGTGAGGACGTTGCCCGCGCGATCGACGAGCAGGGCCATCTCGTAGCCGACGAGGCCGATGTCGCACTCGGGGTGGGCGAGTACGGCGAGGGAGGAGCCGTCGGAGATGGACATGATGAACAGGAAGCCCCGTTCCATCTCGACGACGGTCTGGTTGACCGTGCCGCCCTCGAAGATGCGCGAGGCCCCGGTCGTGAGGGACGTCAGGCCGGAGGCGACCGCCGCCAGTTGATCGGCTCGGTCACGCGGGAAGCCTTCGGACATCGCCAGAAGGAGTCCGTCGGCGGAGACCACCACCGTGTGGGACACCCCGGGGGTGTTGTCCACGAAGTTGGTGATCAACCAGTTCAGATTCTGCGCCGCCTGGCTCATCGGGCTCAACTAACGCTCCTGCTGGTAAGTCGGGCCTACGCCGCGATCGTGGTTGCCGTCGGGACCGGGCTGGGCCCGACGACCCTGCTGAATCCCCCGGCGGAGGTTGGTCAGCCTCCCGCGCACGTCGTCGGGCGCGCGAGACACCTGGGGCCCCACCTGCTCGGGCTGCTGCGACGGCTGGGCCGCGCCTTCCACGAGATTCGCGCGGGGCACCCGCCGTGGCAAGCCGGACGACGTGATACCGCCGGCGGCGGGCTCGCGGATCTGCCCGGCGCGGCGCCAGCGCTCGTCGTTGGCCGACGAGGACTGCCATGTCGCGTCCCCGGCACCGCCGAGCCCCTGGAAGCCTGCGCCGTTGGTGCCGTTCGTGCCGCCGACGCGCTGGACTCCGTTGGTGTCGCGCAGGGCGCTGGTGCCGCTCGCCCCGGTGTCGTTCGACCCGATGCCGTTGTACTCACCGGTGTTCCAGGACGGCTGCTGCGGCTCGCGGCCCCGCGTGGGCGGAACGGCCGAGGCGGGCCGCCCGGAGGCGGGCGGTTCGGGAGCCGGGGCGGGCGGCTCGGCGGTGTACTGCCCGGCGTCGCTCTGGTTGCCCGGGGTTTCGGGCTGGTGGAGCCAGGTGGATTCGATGGTGTCGAATATCGGCGTCCGGCCGTCGCCGGGACCGGCGGGCGGCAGGCTGTCGTCCTGGCGGCCGTTCCGGTCGTCCCGCACCTGCGGGAACTGACCGGTGTCGCCGGGCCCCTGGCCCAGCTCCGGCCGCTGGAACTCGCTGGTGTCGCCGGGGCCGTGCCCGTAGTCGGGGCGGCTGAACTGCCCGGTGTCGCCCGGACCGCGGCCCTCCTGGCCGGGTACGGCGAACTCGCCGGTGTCACCGGGACCGCGGCCGAAGTCGGGCCGCTGGAACTCACTGGTGTCGCCGGGCCCGCGTCCGTAGTCCGGGCGCGGGAACTCGCCGGTGTCACCCGGGCCGCGGCGCGGCTCGAACAGGTTGGGGCCGTCGCTCAGCTGCGGCAGCTCACCGGTGTCGCCGGGGCCACGGTTGCCGAACGGATCGCGGCGCTCGCCCGGGCCGGGGCCGGGGCCGGGGGCGGAGAGAAGGTCAGGACGCTCGTACTGGCCCGTGGTCTCGGGCTCCTCGTGCCCGCGCGGCCGGTCGGCCGCGTCCCGGCGCCCGGCACTCCAGTCGTCCTCGGGACGGCCCCAGCTGGGGCCGGGCTGCTGCGCCTGCGGACCGGGAAGCTCACGTGCCGGGTCGCGCGAGGGCAGCTCCGGACGGTTGCCCTGGTCGCCCGCGTCGGCGCGGTGGGGCGCACCGGTCGGCGGCGCGACCGTCGGCCCCTGGTCGCCGCGCGAGGGCAGCGGGGGACGGGCACCGGAACCGCCGCGGTCACCCGCACCGCCACCGGATCCGGCCGGGGGCTCGTTGCGCTGCGGGGCGGCCGAGCGTCCGGGCGCCTCGAAGAGGTTCGGAGCGGAGGGAGCCCCTCCGGACGGGCCCGAGGGACCCGCGTCCGCACCGGCACCGGCCGGACGGGTCGGCAGACCGCCGCCGCCGTTGCCGCCGCCATTGCCGGGCAGCGCGGTGCGCGGACCCGAACCGGGGACCTGCCGCCGCGGCGGCGGCGAACCGAGCAGCCCCGCCGAGCCGTTGCCCTGCCCGCCGGCACCCGGAGCGCCCTGGCCGGGGGCACCGGCCTTGCCGCCCGCGCCCTGCGGCTGGGGCTTGCGGTTCCCCTGGGCGACGTCCACCGGCAGCATGACCAGCGCCGTCGTACCGCCCGAGTCGGACGGCCGCAGCTGGATGCGGATGCCGTGACGCAGCGACAGGCGGCCGACCACGAACAGGCCCATGCGCCGGGACACCGACACATCGACCGTGGGCGGCGAGGCCAGCCGCTCGTTGATCGCGGCCAGGTCCTCGGGCGAGAGCCCGATACCGGTGTCGTGGATCTCGACCAGCACCCGCCCGTCGGGCAGCGCGTGACCGGTGACCTTGACCTTGGTCTGCGGCGAGGAGAACGAGGTGGCGTTCTCCAGCAGCTCGGCGAGCAGGTGCACGAGGTCGTTGACGACCCGGCCCGCGACCTCGGTCGCCGGGACCGAGCTGAGTTCGATGCGCTCGTACTGCTCCACCTCGGAGGCGGCCGCGCGGAGCACGTCCACCAGCGGCACCGGCCGGGTCCAGCGGCGGCCGGGCTCCTCGCCCGCGAGGACCAGCAGGTTCTCACCGTTACGGCGCATGCGGGTCGCGAGGTGGTCGAGCTTGAACAGCGACGACAACTGGTCCGGGTCGGCCTCGCGGCTCTCCAGCTCGGAGATGAGCGAGAGCTGGCGCTGGATGAGGCCCTGGCTGCGGCGCGAGAGGTTGGTGAACATCGCGTTGACGTTGCCCCGCAGCAGCGCCTGTTCGGCGGCCAGCCGGACCGCCTCGCGGTGCACGTCGTCGAAGGCCGCGGCCACCCTGCCGATCTCGTCCCGGCTGTGCACACCGACGGACTCGACGGAGGTGTCCACGTCCTGCGGGTCGGACTCGGACAGCTGCTTGACCAGCTCGGGCAGCCGCTTCTCGGCGACGTCCTGCGCGGTGTCCTGCAGCCGGCGCAGCGAGCGGACCATGGACCGGGCCACCACGAAGGCGCCGACCAGCGAGACACCGAGGACGAGCAGGATCAGCGCACCGTTGAGGATCGCGTCCTGCTGGGCGTCGTCGCGCAGCTCACGAGACTTCTGCGTCATCTCGCTGAGCAGCGTCTGCTCGATCTTGCCCATCTCGTCGATCTTGATACTGTCCTGGTCGTACCAGTCCAGATAGGTGCGCTTCTCGGCCTTGAGACCGTCCGGGTCGCGCACCGCCCGGTCGGCGTACATCGTCGCCGCCTTGATGTCCGGGCGGCTGTCCAGCGGCTCCAGCAGGTCCTCGGAGTTGCCCTGGCGGATCTGTTTGAAGCTGCCGAGCGCCTCGTTCTCCTTGTCGACCGCGGTCCTGGCGAACCGGCTGTCGTTGGCGGAGAACTCGGCGCCCTTGGGGTCGGCGAGGGCGGCGCTGATGAGCGCGCGCTGGATGGAGGCGTACTCCTTGGCCGAGGAGAAGGTGGCGAGCGCGCGGGTGTTGTTGATCATCGCGCGGTTGCTGGTCGCCTGGGCCATGTCCTGCGACAGCGACAGCAGCGAGTTGATCAGCTCGTTGTAGTCCTGGACCGTCAGCGAGTAGTACGCACTGTTGCCGTACGCCGTGTCGCGGATATCGTTGATCTTGCCGAGCTGGCGGTCGATGTTGACCAGCGTGGACTGCACACCGGCCATGGACTGGTCGCCGGGCTCGACGTTGTCGGTGGCCTTGCGGAAGGCCGCGATCGCGCGGTTGGTGTCCTCGCGCGTGGAGACGACGCCGTCGTCCTTCTCGTTGCCCTTGCTCGCCAGCGGCCCCGCCGACTTGTCCCGCTCCGCCTGGAGCGCGTTCGACAGCTGAGTGGCCTGCTGCGTCATGTCGGTGAGCAGCTTCATCTGGTCGAGCTGCTGGATGTTGTCCAGCGAGGTGTCGATACGCAGCGCTCCCAGCGTGGTCGCGGCGACCACCGGGAGCGCCAGCAGGGAGACCAGCCGGGTACTGATACGCCAGTTCTTGAGGGCGACCCGGGCACCGGGCCCGCTGGGCGCCGTCGGCGTGGTGGGCTCGGCGGCGCCGCCGCCACCGCTGGGCGCACTGGTCTTCGTAGCGCCCTGGGCGCCGGTCTCGGGGCTCTGGCCGGCCGGGGGCCGCCCGCCGCCCTGGGCGCGCTGGGGCGCGGCGCCGCGGGCGGTCCCACCACGCGGTTCCGGGTCCGCCGAAGCTTCCCCACGGCCCTGGCGGGCCTGGGGGGACCCCATACCATCCCTCTTGAAACGTCCCTGCACTAGCGTCGCAACCTCTGGACCAGGCGCCCCACTGGATCAGCAGTGGAGCGGTGTCGAGTCGAGGGGGACCGCGGCCCCCCAATTCGGTCGTGAGTGACCGGCGCGCTTCCTTTCGTATATCGACAAGAGAGGAGCCCCGCCGCTCGGCGCCTCTCTGTCTTGCGCCCCCATGCGCGCCGGGCTGATTCCCGCGGCGGTCCCGGGAATTCCAGCACAGTGCCGGATGCTGCAACAAGGGCAAGGGGTCAGGCTGTGACGCGCGTGACGCTCAGTACGGGCTTTATTACCGGACGTAGAAAGTCATGTCTGCGATAACGGACTTTTGTGAACGAGTCGATCGCGGTAACGGCGTGTCCGGCTAGCGATGATCAAGAGCGGAACGTCTGCTTCGGGGGTGCAATGTCCGTTTCGGGGCGCGGATCGCGTGTCGCGAATGTGGCATTTACCCGATCAGTCGTGAGCAAAATCACATGCCGGTCGAGACTTTTTCTGCGAATCCATGGGCAAGGCGGCCTCTAGCCTGACGCTTTACACCACCGGTCGATACGACAACAACGCGAGGCGTAAACCCAGTGAAGACGACGATGATGTTCCGCACCATAGCCAACCCCCGGCGCACCACCCTGGCCCATCTCGAGGACGCCGAGGAACTGCGGACCGAGACCGGCGAAGCGCCGGAGCACCCCGTCGAACTGCCCACCCAGACCGCCAACCCCCGGCGCACCGTGCTCACCGAGGCCCCCGGGCACTGATTTTTTGGGGCTCGGTTCGCCTCCGGGGCGCAAAAGCCGATGTCGACGGTCGACCGTGCTCGGCCCCTCGTTCCTCGGGGCCTGCGCGCGCTCTCCCTTTCGACACCGGCGCGCCCCTTCGGCTCACTCGCCCCGGCGGCGCGCGGGAGGCGGGGCGATAGCCTGGAGCGTCAGTCTCCAGCGAGTTCAGTTAAGGGGCACCAGCTTCCCGTGCGCATCGCCAGATTCTCCCTCGACGGCAACGTCGCCTTCGGAGTGGTCGAGGGCGAGCCGTCCGATCAGGACGGCCCCGTCGTCGACATCATCAAGGGACACCCCTTCGCCGACTTCGAGCGCTCGGGGCAGAAGATCCCCCTCAGCAAGGTCCGGCTGCTGCCGCCCGTCCTGCCCAACAAGGTCGTGGGCGTGGGCCGCAACTACGCCGAGCACGCCGCCGAACTCGGCAACGAGGTCCCGGACGTCCCGGTCGTCTTCTTCAAGCCGTCCACCGCGGTGACCGGCCCCGGCGACCCCATCGCGTACCCCTCCTTCTCCTCCGAGGTGCACCACGAGGCCGAGCTGGCCGTGGTCATCGGACGGATGTGCCGCGAGGTCCCGCGCGAGCGCGTGGCCGACGTCATCCTCGGCTACACCTGCGCCAACGACATCACCGCGCGGGACGCGCAGCGGCGCGAGAAGCAGTGGGCGCGGGCGAAGGGCTTCGACGGCTCCTGCCCGCTGGGCCCCTGGGTGGAGACGGGCATCGACCTGGAGCGGGCGGGCGACCTCGGGGTCATGTGCACCGTCAACGGCGAACAGCGGCAGCTGGGCCGCACCAGCGAGATGGTCCGCTCGATCGAGGACCTGATCGTGCACATCACCGAGGCGATGACGCTGCTCCCCGGCGACGTCGTCCTCACCGGCACCCCGGCGGGCGTCGGCCCCCTCACCGTCGGCGACGAGGTCGCCGTCACCATCGAAGGCATCGGCACTCTCACCAACAAGGTGATCAAGCGTGGCTAGCGCAAGCTCCTCCGCCCCCGTGCGGGTTCGTTTCTGTCCCTCGCCGACCGGCAACCCCCATGTGGGCCTGGTCCGCACCGCCCTCTTCAACTGGGCGTTCGCCCGCCACCACGGCGGCACCCTGGTCTTCCGCATCGAGGACACCGACGCCGCGCGCGACTCCGAGGAGTCGTACGCGCAGCTGCTCGACGCCATGCGCTGGCTGGGCTTCGACTGGGACGAGGGCCCCGAGATCGGCGGCCCGCACGCGCCCTACCGCCAGTCGCAGCGCATGGACATCTACGCCGACGTCGCGGCCAAGCTGCTGGAGGCCGGGCACGCGTACCGCTGCTACTGCACGGCCGAGGAGCTGGACGAGCGCCGCGAGGCCGCCCGCAAGGCCGGGCGCCCCTCCGGCTACGACGGCACCTGCCGCGCGCTGACCCCCGAGCAGATCGCGGCGCATGACGCCGAGGGCCGCACCTCGATCGTCCGCTTCCGGATGCCCGACGAGCCGATCACCTTCACCGACCTGGTGCGCGGCGAGCTGACCTTCACCCCGGACAACGTTCCGGACTACGGCATCGTGCGCGCCAACGGCGCCCCCCTCTACACGCTCGTCAACCCCGTCGACGACGCGCTGATGGAGATCACCCACGTGCTGCGCGGCGAGGACCTGCTGTCCTCCACCCCGCGCCAGATCGCGCTCTACCGGGCGCTCGCCGAGATCGGCGTGGGCGGCGGCCTGGTGCCCGCCTTCGGCCATCTGCCGTACGTCATGGGCGAGGGCAACAAGAAGCTGTCCAAGCGCGACCCCCAGGCGTCGCTGAACCTCTACCGGGAGCGCGGCTTCCTCCCCGAGGGGCTGCTCAACTACCTCTCCCTGCTGGGCTGGTCGCTCTCGGCCGACCGGGACGTCTTCTCGCGGGAGGAGATGGTCGCCGCGTTCGACATCTCGGGCGTCAACGCCAACCCGGCGCGCTTCGACCTCAAGAAGGCCGAGGCGATCAACGCGGACCACATCCGCCAGCTGGACGTCAAGGCCTTTATCGAGGCGTGCGACCCCTGGCTGCAGGCCCCGCACGCGCCCTGGGACCCGGAGCGCTTCGACGCGGCCGCCTTCGAGGAGCTGGCCCCGCTGGCCCAGACCCGGCTGACGGTGCTGTCCGACATCACCGCCAACGTCGACTTCCTCTTCCTGGCCGAGCCGGTGGAGGACGAGGCGTCGTGGACGAAGGCCATGAAGCCGGGCGCGGACGCCCTGCTCGCCACCGCCCGCGCGAAGATCGCCGAGGCCGACTGGCAGGCCGAGCCGCTGAAGGAGGCCGTCCTCGCCGCCGGTGAGGAGCACGGCCTCAAGCTGGGCAAGGCGCAGGCCCCGGTCCGCGTCGCCGTCACGGGTCGCACGGTCGGTCTGCCGCTGTTCGAGTCCCTGGAGGTCCTGGGGCGCGAGCGCACACTGGCCCGCATCGACGCGGCGCTGGCCAAGCTGTCGGCGTCGTCGGCCTGACGACCCGGAGGGGCGCCGCGTGCCCGGCACGCGGCGCCACCGACCCGGCAATCCGTTTTGGTGGCCCGTCCACCATCGGGTAATGTTCTTCCTGCGCCGCCCGGGCGGGCCGAAAGGCCGGACCGGGGCGCAAACCCAGACAACACCCCGACAGGGGTGGAGTTTTGGTGGGGTATGGTGTAATTGGCAGCACGAGTGATTCTGGTTCACTTAGTCTAGGTTCGAGTCCTGGTACCCCAGCAAGAGATCTTCTCGATTTCTTCGTGAATCTCTTGATCAAGCAAAACCAGGCCCCCGTTGTGTAGCGGCCTAGCACGCCGCCCTCTCAAGGCGGTAGCGCCGGTTCGAATCCGGTCGGGGGTACAGATCTCCAGCAGTTACGGAGATCGCTAGGGCCCCCGTTGTGTAGCGGCCTAGCACGCCGCCCTCTCAAGGCGGTAGCGCCGGTTCGAATCCGGTCGGGGGTACTGGTCTATACCATGGGCTATGGTGTAATTGGCAGCACGAGTGATTCTGGTTCATTTAGTCTAGGTTCGAGTCCTGGTAGCCCAGCGCAGTGCAGGATGTGCTGATTCAGGCCCCCGTTGTGTAGCGGCCTAGCACGCCGCCCTCTCAAGGCGGTAGCGCCGGTTCGAATCCGGTCGGGGGTACAGAACAGAGAAGGCCCTCCGTGGAGACACGGAGGGCCTTTTCGTGTTATTCCACGTCATCGAAGCGGCGGCCGGACTCCTCGGCCTGGGCGAGCCGCCGCAGGCTCAGCAGCACCGGCTCGTACAGCACGGTCAGCGCGACGGACGCCTCGATCTGCCCGGAGGGCGTGTCGTACGTCTCCACCACATCCAGTTCGTGGACGGCCAGTTCGGACGCCAGCCGGGCGTACGGGAGCAAGTGGCCGGTGTCATACGGGTATCCGAGGCGGGCCAGCGACGCGACGGCCTCCACCAGCATCCGGTAGGCCGGGGAGTCCCGGTCGTGGGTCCAGCCGAGCCGCTCCAGCAGCGCGTCCGCCTCCTCCCGGGCGCGGGCGGTCTCCGGGGCGTGGTTATCGGGTTCCGGGCCGTGCGGCAGCGCCCAGACCGCGGCGCCCAGCCGCATGTGCTGGCTCAGCGACTCGTCCTCGGCGGCCTTCAGCACCTCGCGGGCGGTGGCCACCGGCATCCGGCCGACCTGGATCAGCGCCCGCACCAGCCGCAGCCTGCGCAGATGCTCCTCGCCGTACTCGGCCTTCGTGGCGGTCAGGCGCTCGCCCGGCGGCAGCAGCCCTTCGCGCAGGTAGTACTTGATCGTCGCGGTGGACACTCCGCTGCGCTCGCTCAGCTCCGCCAGTCGCATGCCGTCCCTTTCCCTCGCGGTTTTCTCTTGCGCTTCCGTATGGAGAGTGCCACTATCCAATCATTGGATAGCTTCACTATCCATTATGTCGTGACGTCGGAACGAGGGGATCGCCATGGGTGCCGATGTGATCGAAGGCCGGATGACCGCCGAGAGTGAGGGGGAGGTGACCGTCTTCCTCATCGGGATGCGCGTCAACCGCTTCCGCGCGCTGCGCAGCTGGCTGCCGGTGTTCAATGCCATGCCGCGGATGCTGCGCGAGCTGTCGCGGGACAAGGGGAGCGGGCTGCTGGGCTACGAGCTGCTGGTGGGCCCGCCCCGGGTGCTGTGCGTCGTCCAGTACTGGGACTCGCACGAGAAGCTGATGGCGTACGCCTCGGCGCAGGGCAAGGAGCACCGCCCGGCCTGGGCCGCGTTCAACCGGCGGGCCCGGGAGGGCCGGGGGAAGGTCGGCATCTGGCACGAGACGTACGTCGTACCGGCCGGTGCGCACGAGTCGATCTACTCCGGCATGCCGGCGTTCGGGCTGGGCAAGGCCACCGGGGTCGTCCCGGTCGGCCGACGCGGCGAGCGCGCGGCCGACCGGCTGTCGCTGAAGGGCGCGTAACCACCGCGCGCCAGGGGGGCGGGCGTGCGGTGATCAGGCGCCCGTAACGCGGGCATCAGTGGCCCCGGCGCAGCGCGTCCGAGAGGCGCGCCGCCGCGTCGATGACCGCCTGGGCGTGCATACGGCCCGGGTGGCGGGTCAGCCGCTCGATCGGTCCGGAGACCGAGACGGAGGCGACCACACGGTTGGACGGGCCGCGCACCGGGGCGGACACGGACGCCACGCCCGGCTCCCGCTCGCCGATCGACTGGGCCCAGCCCCGCCTCCGTACGCCGGAGAGCGCCGTCGCGGTGAAGCGGGCGCCCTGGAGGCCCCGGTGCAGCCGCTCCGGCTCCTCCCAGGCCATCAGGATCTGGGCCGCCGAGCCCGCCTTCATGGGGAGCGTGGAGCCGACCGGCACGGTGTCCCGCAATCCGGACAGCCGCTCGGCCGCCGCGACGCAGATGCGCATATCGCCCTGGCGCCGGTAGAGCTGCGCGCTCTCCCCGGTCACGTCCCTGAGGTGGGTGAGGACCGGGCCCGCCGTGGCGAGCAGCCGGTCCTCGCCCGCCGCCGCGGCCAGCTCGGCCAGGCGCGGGCCCAGGATGAAGCGCCCTTGCATGTCACGCGCCACCATCCGGTGGTGCTCAAGTGCTACCGCCAGCCGGTGCGCCGTGGGGCGCGCGAGACCGGTGGCTCCGACCAGCCCCGCGAGGGTGGCCGGACCGGACTCCAGAGCGCTCAATACCAGAGCCGCCTTGTCGAGAACGCCGACGCCGCTAGAGTTGTCCATGAAACGATACTCGCGTCTCACAGTGTGAAACGCAAGTTCAATTTTTCGGGATACCCGCCACTCTGTAACTGGCGGGCCCGCGACCCAGGGCACGTACTCGACACGAGTTGGGCCGGCGAAGAGGCCGGTCGGAGGGAAAGCGATGGGACGGACACTCGCGGAGAAGGTCTGGGACGATCATGTCGTCCGGCACGCCGAAGGCGAGCCCGACCTCCTCTTCATCGATCTGCACCTGCTGCACGAGGTGACCAGCCCGCAGGCCTTCGACGGCCTCCGCAAGGCCGGCCGCCAGGTGCGCCGTACCGATCTCACCATCGCGACCGAGGATCACAACACCCCGACCCTCGACATCGACAAGCCGATCGCGGACCCCGTCTCCCGCACCCAGTTGGAGACGCTGCGCAAGAACTGCGCGGAGTTCGGGGTGCGTCTGCACCCGCTCGGCGACGTCGAGCAGGGCGTTGTCCACGTAGTGGGACCGCAGTTGGGACTGACCCAGCCCGGCACCACCGTCGTCTGCGGTGACAGCCACACCTCCACCCACGGCGCCTTCGGCGCGCTCGCGTTCGGCATCGGCACCAGCCAGGTCGAGCACGTGCTGGCCACCCAGACGCTGCCGCTCGCGCCGTTCAAGACCATGGCCGTCACCGTCGAGGGCGAGCTGCCCGAGACCGTCACCGCCAAGGACCTGATCCTGGCGATCATCGCCCGCATCGGCACCGGCGGCGGCCAGGGCTTCGTGATCGAGTACCGCGGCTCCGCCGTCGAGCAGCTCTCGATGGAAGCCCGGATGACCGTGTGCAACATGTCCATCGAGGCGGGCGCCCGGGCGGGCATGATCGCCCCGGACGAGACCACCTTCGACTACCTCCAGGGCCGCCCGCACGCCCCGGAGGGCGAGGAGTGGGACCGGGCCGTCGAGTACTGGCGCACGCTGCGCAGCGACGACGACGCGGTCTACGACCGCGAGGTCGTCATCGACGCCTCCGAGCTGGCCCCGTTCGTCACCTGGGGCACCAACCCCGGTCAGGGCGCGCCGCTGTCGGAGTCGGTGCCGGACCCGGCCACCTTCGAGGACGCCAGCGAGAAGTACGCCGCCGAGAAGGCCCTGGAGTACATGGGTCTGACGGCCGGTCAGCCGCTGCGCGAGATCAAGGTGGACACCGTCTTCGTCGGCTCCTGCACCAACGGCCGCATCGAGGACCTGCGCTCCGCCGCCTCCATCCTGTACGGCCGTTCGGTGGCCGACGGGGTGCGGATGCTGGTGGTCCCGGGCTCGGTACGGGTCGCGCTGCAGGCCGTGGAGGAGGGGCTGGACAAGGTCTTCACCCAGGCCGGCGCCGAGTGGCGGCACGCCGGCTGTTCGATGTGCCTGGGCATGAACCCCGACCAGCTCGCCCCCGGTGAGCGCTCGGCGTCCACGTCCAACCGCAACTTCGAGGGCAGGCAGGGCAAGGGCGGCCGTACCCACCTGGTCTCGCCGCAGGTCGCCGCCGCCACCGCGGTGCTCGGCCATCTGGCCTCGCCCGCCGACCTGTCCGACGCCGACGTCACCGTTCCCGTGGGGGTCTGAGCAGCCATGGAAGCATTCACCACGCACACCGGCCGGGCCGTTCCGCTGCGCCGCAGCAACGTCGACACCGACCAGATCATCCCCGCGCACTGGCTCAAGAAGGTCACCCGCGACGGTTTCGAGGACGGGCTGTTCGAGGCCTGGCGCAAGGACCCGGAGTTCGTGCTCAACAAGCCCGAACACAAGGGCGGGACGGTTCTGGTGGCCGGCCCCGACTTCGGCACCGGCTCCTCGCGCGAGCACGCGGTGTGGGCGCTGCAGAACTACGGCTTCAAGGCCGTGATCTCCTCGCGCTTCGCCGACATCTTCCGGGGCAACTCCCTCAAGAACGGGCTGCTGACCGTCGTCCTGCCGCAGGAGACCGTGGAACGGCTCTGGAAGCTGGTCGAGGCGGACCCCACCACGGAGGTCACCGTGGACCTCGTCGACCGTCAGGTTCGAGCCGAGGGAATCACGGCTGATTTTGAGCTTGACGAGAACGCCCGGTGGCGACTCCTGGAGGGGCTGGATGACATCAGCCTCACCCTCAGGGAGGAGGCCGACATCGTCGCGTACGAGGGTCGCCGCTTCTCCTTCAAGCCCACCACGACGGTGCTCTGACCCCCCGGTTTCCCCTGCACAGAGCGGGTTTGGCATGATGCGCCGCCAGTCCTCGGACTGGCGGCGCATCGTCATGTTGAGGCCCCGTGAAGCGACAACTCGCCTCAGATGGCACAATCAGTGCATGGAACGCGACGGCCAACTCGAGCTCTACGGTCTTGTCGCTGCCCGGCTCAAGGAAGCGCACACAAGGGTGCGCACACTGCAAGTCCCGGAGGGCGTACGGATGGCGCTGTCCCGGAAGCTGCTGGTGATCACGGCAGCGTCAAAACACGATCTCGCAGACGCGGCAAGGCGTCTGGAGCGGTTGATGAACGACCTCGACGAGGGCCGTTTCCCCGAAGATCCCGACTCCTACCGAAGCCCGTGACGACCGAGTGCGTTGCGGCACAAGGGTGATTAGCCCGTTTCGTGTTTGATTTGCGGTATATATCTGCCTAACGTGCGAAAAAGCTTGAACACATTCGTTCCAGCAATGTCTCCGAAGGGGAAGACGTGAACAAGGCGCAGCTCGTAGAAGCGATTGCCGACAAGGTCGGCGGACGACAGCAGGCCGCCGAAGCGGTCGACGCGGTCCTGGACGCCATCGTCCGCGCGGTGGTCGGCGGGGATCGAGTTTCGGTCACCGGTTTCGGTTCGTTCGAGAAGGTGGAACGGCCCGCCCGGTACGCCCGTAACCCCCAGACCGGAGAGCGGGTCCGGGTCAAGAAGACCTCGGTGCCCCGTTTCCGCGCGGGTCAGGGCTTCAAGGACCTGGTGAGCGGTTCGAAGAAGCTGCCGCGGGGCGGCGAGGTGGCCGTGAAGAAGGCCCCCAAGGGCAGCCTCCAGGTCGCCGCGAAGAAGGCCGCGGCCAAGAAGGCCACCGCCAAGAAGGCGGCTCCGGCGAAGAAGGCGGCCGCCAAGAAGACCGCGGCCAAGAAGGCGCCCGCCAAGAAGGCCCCGGCGAAGGCCACCGCCAAGAAGGCGGCTCCGGCGAAGAAGACGACCGCCAAGAAGGCCACCGCGAAGAAGGCCCCGGCGCGCAAGACGACCGCGCGCAAGGCCCCCGCCAAGAAGACCACCACCGCCAGGAAGCGCTAGTCAGCGCCGTACAGCGGCACCTTTCACGCGCCGGGCCGGGCTCCGAAGAGGGAGCCCGGCCCGCGGTGCGTGCGCGTGCCCGGAACCCCCGCCGCCGGAGCCCCCGCCTGGGGTGTCAGAACGTCTGCAGGGTGATGAAGACGACGCGCCGCTCGGTGCCCTCGCCCGCGACCTCGATCCGGACCCGCTGCCCGGGCCGCAGCGTCAGCAGCCCCCCGGCGTCGAAGGCCGCCGCGTCGAAGGGCAGGGGCGTGCCGTCGTCGAGCAGCACACTGCCCGTACGGGCGTCGGAGTCGTAGGTGTAGGCCGTTCCCTGCATACCCGCCAGCCTAGTGCGCCCCGCCCGGCGCCTCCCCTCGGGGCACCCCCTACGTCCCCGGCAGCGCCGCCCGCCGACCGGGCGGGCAGGAGGTGCCGCACAGCCGGGCCGTATGGGGGCCGACGCCCAGCGCCAGCGCCGCGCGCAGGTCCTCGCCGGTGTCCACGTCGCGCCGCACCGAATCGACCCCGGGCAGCTCGATCTCGTACGCGCCGGACGCCCGGTGCCGGGCCCGGGAGGCGCCCCCGAAGGCGGGGGCGAGGTCGGTGCCAGGCGACGCCGCGAGGAGTGTCGTACCGACCCCCGCAGCGTCCGCCAGAAAGGCGCGTGGGAAGCCCGCGGCGGCTTCGAGCACCTGGTCGAGGTCGGCGGTCCGCAGCGCCGGGAGATCGGCGTTCAGCGCCGCCACGAAGGCCCTGGGGCGGCCCTCCCGTACCGTCCGGGCGCCGTGCGCGAGCGCCGCGTTCAGTCCACGGCCCGGCGTATCGGGCAGGATCCGGGCGCCGAGGGCAGCCAGCTCGCGCGCGGCGAGCGGGTCGTCCGTGACCACGGTCACCCCGCCCACCCGCCGACTGGCCAGCGCCGCACCCACCGTGTCCTTGGCGAACGCCAGCGCGAGCCCCGGCCGCAGGGCGTCCCCGGTGGCGTCGGAGAGCCTGCTCTTCGCCCGTGACAGGGGTTTCAGCGGCACCACCAGCATCCACACCACAGGGCTTGCGTTTCTTCCCACGGACCCCATTCTCGCCTGCTGCCCGGCTCGTCCCGGACGTGGCGGGGTTACGGTGTCCTCGACAGACCGAGTACCTGGAGCGAGACTTGTGCGGCTGCCACGACGGCAGCAAGCCAGCAGGTCAGCAGGGTCAAGAGGAGGATGTTCCGAGTGTCCGGCCGCAGAATCGGCTTCTGGTACCGCATGGCGGCGGTCATGGTGAAACCACCGATGGTGGTTCTGTTCAAGCGGGACTGGCACGGAATGGAGCACATTCCGGCCGACGGTGGCTTTATCACCGCGGTCAACCACAACTCGTATCTCGACCCGCTCTCCTACGCGCACTTCCAGTACAACTCCGGACGCGTGCCCCGCTTCCTCGCCAAGGCCGCCCTCTTCAAGGGCGGCTTCATGGGCACCATGCTGCGCGGCACCGGGCAGATCCCCGTCTACCGCGAGTCGACCGACGCGGCCAACGCCTTCCGGGCCGCCGTCGACGCCATCAACAAGGGCGAGTGCGTGGCCTTCTACCCCGAGGGCACCCTGACCCGCGACCCCGACATGTGGCCGATGCGCGGCAAGACCGGCGCCGCCCGGGTCGCCCTGCTCACCAAGGCCCCGGTCATCCCGGTCGCCCAGTGGGGCGCCAACGAGGCCGTACCGCCGTACGCCAAGGAGCGGCGGGTCCGGCTCTTCCCGCGCAAGACCCTCAAGGTGCACGCGGGCCCGCCGGTGGACCTGTCCGAGTACTACGGCCAGGAGCCCACCGCCGACGTGCTGCGGGCGGCCACCGACACCATCATGGCCGCGGTCACCGAACTCCTCGCCGAAGTCCGCGACGAGCCGGTGCCCGCCCGGACGGCCGACGTCATCGCGGAACGTCCCGTGGCCGAGGAGGAGAGCAAGTGACGCGCTGCGCCGTCTACGGCACCGGCTCCTGGGGCACCGCCTTCGCGATGGTGCTCGCCGACGCCGGCTGCGAGGTGACGCTGTGGGGCCGCAGGCCCGATGTCGTCGAGGCCATCAACACCGGCCGCACCAATCCCGACTACTTCCCCGGCATCCGCCTCCCCGAGGGCGTACGGGCCACCACCGACCCGGCCGAGGCCGCGCGCGGCGCGGAGTTCACCGTCTTCTCCGTGCCCTCCCAGACGCTGCGCGGCAACCTCGCCGCCTGGGCCCCGCTGCTGCCCGCCGACACCGTGCTGGTGTCCCTGATGAAGGGCGTCGAACTCGGCACGGCCAAGCGGATGAGCGAGGTCATCGCGGAGGTCGCCGACGCGCCCGCGGAGCGCGTCGCGGTGCTCACCGGCCCCAACCTCGCCAAGGAGATCGCCGCCCGGCAGCCCGCGGCCTCCGTGGTGGCCTGCCGGGACGAGGACGTGGCGCGCCGCCTCCAGACCGCGTGCCACACCCCTTACTTCCGCCCGTACACCAACACCGACGTGGTCGGCTGCGAACTCGGCGGCGCGGTGAAGAACGTCATCGCGCTGGCCGTCGGCATCGCGGACGGCATGGGGCTCGGCGACAACGCCAAGGCGTCCCTCATCACCCGCGGCCTCGCCGAAACGACCCGCCTCGGCCTCGCGATGGGCGCCGACGCGCACACCTTCGCGGGCCTGGCGGGCATGGGCGACCTGGTCGCCACCTGCTCCTCGCCGCTCTCCCGCAACCACACCTTCGGCACCAACCTGGGCCGCGGGATGACGCTGGAGGAGACCATCGCGGTCACCCGGCAGACGGCGGAGGGCGTCAAGTCGTGCGAGTCCGTACTGGATCTCGCCCGGCGCTACGACGTCGACATGCCGATCACCGAGACCGTGGTGGGCATCGTCCATGACGGCAAACAGCCGCTCGTCGCGCTCAAAGAGCTGATGTCGCGCAGCGCGAAGGCGGAGCGGCACTGACGCCGTCCGAACCGCAAGGTAACCTCAACGCGATATGAGCAGCGAGACTCCTTCCTCAAGCCCTGTCCCGGCTTCCTCCACCGGCGAGCCGCGGAAGCCGCGCGTCGCCGTCGTCTTCGGCGGACGCAGCTCCGAGCACGCCATCTCGGTGGTCACCGCGGGGGCCGTGCTGCGCGCCATCGACCGCGAGAAGTACGACGTGCTGCCGATCGGCATCACGTCGGACGGCCGTTGGGCGCTCACCGCCGACGAGCCCGAGCGGATGGCCATCGCGGACCGGCGGCTCCCGAGCGTCGACCGGCTCGCCGAGTCCGAGGAGGGGTCGGTCGTGCTGCCGGTCGACCCGGGCAGCCGCGAGGTCGTCTACAGCGAGCCGGGCGCGGTGCCCAAGGCCCTCGGCGACGTCGACGTCGTCTTCCCCATGCTGCACGGCCCGTACGGCGAGGACGGCACCCTCCAGGGGCTGCTGGAGCTGTCCGGGGTGCCCTATGTGGGCGCCGGGGTGCTGGCCTCCGCGGTCGGCATGGACAAGGAGTACATGAAGCGGGTGTTCGTCTCGTTCGGGCTGCCCGTCGGCCCGTACGAGGTCATCCGCCCCCGCGACTGGGAGCGCGACCCCGCCGCCGCCCGCGCCAGGATCACCGATTTCGCCGCCGAGCACGGCTGGCCGGTGTTCGTGAAGCCCTCCCGGGCCGGTTCCTCCATCGGCATCACCAAGGTCGACGGCCCGGAGCGGCTGGACGAGGCGATCGAGGAGGCCCGCCGCCACGACCCGAAGGTCATCGTGGAGGCGCTGCTGCGCGGTCGCGAGATCGAGTGCGGGGTGCTGGAATTCGAGGACGGGCCGCGGGCCAGCGTGCCCGCCGAGATCCCCCCGGTCTCCAGCCACGACTTCTACGACTTCGAGGCCAAGTACATCGACGCGGCCCCCGGTGTGGTGCCCGCGCCGCTCACCGCGGAGCAGACCGAGCGGGTCCAGGAGTTGGCGGTGCGCGCGTTCGACTCGGTGTCCTGCGAGGGCCTGGTGCGCGCGGACTTCTTCCTGTTGGACAGCGGCGAGTTCGTGATCAACGAGATCAACACGATGCCCGGCTTCACCCCGATCTCCATGTACCCGCGCATGTGGCAGGAGAGCGGCGTGACCTACCCCGAGCTGGTGGACCGGCTCATCCAGGCCGCGCTGCGCCGCTCCACGGGCCTGCGCTAGTTCCGCAAGGCGTCCGGCCACCGGGCCGCGTCGGCCCGGTGGCCCGCCTCACCGGCCGGGCGTTCGGGGGGAGCAGGATCTAGATATGGACCACCGGGCAGGTGAGCGTGCGCGTGATCCCTTCCACTTGCTGGACTTTCGCGACGACCATGCGACCGAGTTCGTCGACCGTCTCGGCCTGGGCGCGCACGATCACGTCGTACGGCCCTGTGACGTCCTCGGCCTGTATCACCCCCGGGAGCTTGGCGATGACGTCGGCGACGGTCGACGCCTTGCCAACCTCGGTCTGGATCAGGATGTACGCCTGTACCACGGAACCTCCAGGGCGGCTACGAGGATCATGTGGGGAGAAGGGACGCCACGGTACCGCGTCGCCATGCGGCGCGGGGAGACCCGCGCGGGGTGCGCCGCGCGGCGGGCAGAGGGCCACGAGCACGAAGGGGCAATGCGATGAAGGGCACCGTGGGCGAGTTGGGGGAGTTCGGGCTCATCAGAGAGCTGACCTCCCGGCTCACCACCACCCCGGCGGTGAAGCTGGGGCCCGGGGACGACGCGGCGGTCGTGGCCGCCCCCGACCGCAGAGTGGTGGCCAGTACGGACGTCCTGCTGGAGGGCAGGCACTTCCGCCGGGACTGGTCCACCGCCTATGACGTCGGCCGCAAGGCCGCCGCGCAGAACCTCGCGGACATCGCGGCCATGGGCGCGGTGCCGACCGCGCTGCTGCTGGGCCTGGTGGTGCCCGCCGATCTGCCGGTGACCTGGCCGGCCGAGATGATGGACGGGATCCGCGACGAATGCCAGGTGGCGGGCGCCGCGGTGGTCGGCGGCGACGTGGTGCGCGGAGACGCCATCACCATCGCCATCACCGCGCTGGGCGATCTGCGCAACCATGAGCCGGTCACCCGATCCGGTGCCCGGCCGGGCGACGTTGTCGCCGTCACCGGCTGGCTGGGCTGGTCGGCCGCCGGGCACGCGGTGCTCTCGCGCGGCTTCCGCTCACCGCGCGCTTTCGTCGAGGCGCACCGCCGACCGGAGCCGCCGTACCACGCGGGACCGGCCGCCGCCGGGCTCGGCGCGACCGCGATGACCGACGTCAGCGACGGTCTGGTGGCCGACCTCGGGCATATCGCCGACGCCAGCCAGGTCCGTATCGATCTGCGCTCGGGGGACATCGACATCCCCACGCAGATGTCGGACATCGGGCAGGCCGTCGGCGTCGACCCGATCCAGTGGGTGCTCAGCGGGGGAGAGGACCACGCGATCGTGGCCACCTTCCCGTCCGACGTGAAGCTGCCCGCCCGCTGGAAGGTGATCGGCGAGGTGCTTAACCCGTCGGCGCTGCCGCAGGTGACGGTCGACGGGGCGCCCTGGGTGCACGCGGGCTGGGACCATTTCGGGGATGACCAGGGCGCCGAGTAGATTCGGCCGTATGGCCATGTCTACCGATGTCCCCCGCGTACCCCGTGTTCCTCGTGACAGCCGGGTGCCCGTCCGCGTCCTCACCGTCGCCGGGTCGGACTCCGGCGGCGGTGCGGGCGTCCAGGCCGACCTGAAGACGATGCTGGCCCTGGGCGCGCACGGGATGAGCGTGCTCACCGCGGTGACGGCGCAGAACTCCCAGGGCGTCCAGGGCGCCTGGGAGCTGCCCGCGGAGGCGGTCCGCGCCCAGTTCCGCAGCGTGGTGGACGACATCGGCGTCCAGGCGGTCAAGACGGGCATGCTGGCCACCACCGAGCTGGTCGAGACCGTCGCCGGGCTGCTCGCGGGGCTGCCCGCGCCGGTGGTCGTCGACCCGGTCGGGGTCTCCAAGCACGGCGATCCGCTGCTGGCCGCCGAGGCGCTGGACGCGGTCCGCACCAAGCTGCTGCCCACCGCCACCGTCGCCACCCCCAACCTGGACGAGGTGGCCCAGCTGACCGGCATCCGGGCCGGTTCCGAGGGCGATCTGCGGCGGGCGGCGCGCGCGGTGCTGGACTTCGGCCCGCGCTGGGCGCTGATCAAGGGCGGCCACCTGCCGGGCGACGCGGTGGACCTGCTCACCGACGGCACCGAGGAGCACTGGCTGCGGGCGCCCCGCTACGACAACCGCCACACCCATGGCACCGGCTGCACCCTCGCCTCGGCGATCGCCACCTACCTCGCGGGCGGCATGGCGGTCCCGGAGGCCGTCACGGCGGCCAAGGCGTACGTCACGGGCGCGATCGAGGCGGGCTTCCCCCTGGGCGCGGGCATCGGCCCGGTCGACCACGGCTGGCTGACGGCCGGCGAGTAAGCCCCGAAAGGGCGCGTCCGGGCATGCGTAAAGGCCGGTCCACCGTCATGCGTGGACCGGCCTCGGCAACCGGAACCCCGCTTGCGCGGGGGAAGGCGTGCGCCTAGCGCGAGACCTTGCCGGCCTTGATGCACGAGGTGCAGACGTTGAGCCGCTTCGGGGTCCGACCGACCACAGCGCGCACCGTCTGGATGTTGGGGTTCCAACGACGGCGGGTGCGGCGGTGCGAGTGCGAGATGTTGTTGCCGAAGCCCGGCCCCTTGCCGCAGACGTCGCAGTTGGCAGCCACGGGTTACTCCAAAGACGGGTCAGCCTCGCTTCCCGCGAGGAGACAGAAACTTGAACGGAACCCCGGCGTAGCCAGGATCGGAAGACCGGCGGCGCCAGGGGGAATAGCCCGACTCTCATCGGGCAACCGGAGCAGCATACAACGGCCACTCCCGTACAACGAAACTATCATGGCTGCCCCAGCCCCTGCGGAGGGCGGCGACTAGCCTGCGATGACGCGCAGCCCGACCCCGAGGAGTACGTACGTGCCGCACACGCTCGACGCCGATGCGGTACGGATCTGGTGCGGGCTGGCGCTGGACGCGCTGGGCCGGGCCCGCGAGGACATCGACGCGATCAACGTCTATCCGGTCGCGGACGGTGACACCGGCACCAATCTGTATCTGACCGTCGAGTCCGCCGCCCAGGCCGTCGACGCCGCGTTCGACCGCCACCCCGCCTCGGCCGGAGCCGCCCGCCCCAGCCTCGCCGACGTGGTGCGCGCCATGGCCCATGGCGCGCTGATCGGCGCGCGCGGCAACTCCGGCACCATCCTGGCCCAGCTGCTGCGCGGCATGGCGGACGTGCTGGCCGAGGGCGGCGGTACGGAGAGCGGTGGTACGGAGAGCGGCGGCGAGGCGGACGGGCTGCGGCGGGCCCTGCGGCGCGCCGTCCAGCTGGCGTACCTGGCCGTCGCGCATCCCGTCGAGGGGACCGTGCTGACCGTGGCCATGGGCGCGGCCGAAAGCGCGGAGCGGGCCACCGGGGACGTCGGCGCGGTGGCGCGGGCGGCGTACGAAGGGGCGCGCACCGCGCTTCAGGCGACCCCCGGGCAGCTCGATGTGCTGGCCCGCGCGGGCGTCGTCGACGCGGGGGGCTACGGCCTGGTCACGGTGTTGGGCGGGCTCGCCGAGGCGCTCTCCGGCGAACCCCCGGCCGCGCCGCCCGCTGCCCCCGCCATCCCCGCTCCCGCCCTGCCCTCCGGGGAGCCCGGTCCGGCGGACTGTTCCGCCGACGGGCCCGCGTTCGAGGTGATCTACCTCCTGGAAGCCGACGACGACGCCGTCCCCGCCCTGCGCGAGCGGCTGGACGCACTCGGCGACTCCCTCGTGATCGTCGGCGGCGACCGGCTGTGGAACGTCCACGTCCATGTGGACGACGCGGGCGCCGCGGTGGAGGCGGGCATCGAGGCCGGACGCCCGTACCGCGTCCGCATCACCCACTTCGGCGCCCCCGCCGAGCGCCGTCCCGCCGCCGTCCCGGAGCCCGGCCGCCCCGAGGCGAGCCGGAGGGGGCGGTGGCCCGACCGGCCGTCCGGCGAGCGCGCGACCCGCGCCGTGGTCGCCGTCGTCCCCGGCGACGGGCTCGCCGCGCTGTGCGCCGAGGCAGGCGCCACCGTGGTCGCCGCCGAGCCCGGGAAGCCGCCCGGCGGCGGCGAGCTGGCCGAGGCGATCCTGCGGGCCCACGCGCGCGAGGTGGTGCTGCTGCCCAACGACGCCGAGCTGCGTCACCCGGCGGCGGCCGCCGCCGCGCAGGCCCGCGCCGAGGGCGTACGGGTCGCCGTCATCCCCACCCGCTCCCCGGTCCAGGGCATCGCCGCGCTCGCCGTACACGAACCCGCCCGCAGCTTCGACGAGGACGTCGTCGCCATGACCTCCGCCGCGGGCGCCACCCGCTGCGCCGAACTGGCCGTCGCCGAGCACCGGTCCTGGACCATGGCCGGGGTCTGCCAGGCCGGGGACGTCCTGGGCCTGATCGACGGCGATGTGGCGGTGATCGGCACCGAACTGGCCCCGACCGCCGAGACGGTCCTGGACCGGATGCTGGCGGCGGGCGGGGAGATGGTCACGCTGGTGCTCGGCGCGGACCTCCCGGACGACATCGCCGAGCGGCTGGAGCGGCACGTACGGGAGGGCCACTTCGCCGTCGACACGATCGTCTACCGGGGTGGCCAGCCCTCCGCGCCGCTGATCATAGGCGTCGAATGATCCCGGGCAAGATCCCGGCAATGACCCCGTGAAGGGCCCCGCTTGTCGGTGGCGTGGTGTGGAATGGACTGCGTGCCCGTGCTGGATGAACCCCTGAAGAAAGTCCTCGGCGGCAACACCGCGAAGGTGATGGCCGAGCACCTCGACCTGCACACGGTCGGCGACCTGCTGCACCACTACCCGCGCCGGTACGCGGAGCGCGGCGAGCTGACGCGGCTGGCCGATCTGCCCCTGGACGAGCATGTGACCGTGGTCGCGCAGGTCGCGGACGCCCGGGTGCACAAGTTCAACAGCGGCCGGGGCCAGCGGCTGGAGGTCACCATCACCGACGGCAGCGGCCGCCTCCAGCTCGTCTTCTTCGGCAAGGGCGTCCACAAGCCGCGCTCCGAGCTGCTGCCCGGCAGCCGCGCTCTGTTCGCCGGGAAGGTCTCGGTCTTCAACCACAAGCGGCAGCTGGCGCACCCCGAGTTCAAGCTGCTGCGCGGGGACAGCGGGTCGGACGCCGCGGAGGCGTTCGCCAACCAGCTGCTGCCGCTGTACCCGGCCTGCAAGCAGATGGAGTCCTGGCAGATCCAGCAGGCCATCGACACGGTGCTGGGCCCGGCGGGCCAGGAGGACACCGTGCTGGCCGGGCTGATCGACCCGCTGCCCGAATCCCTCCGCGAGGGCCGGGGGCTGGCCACGCTGCCCGGGGCGCTGCGCCGCATCCACCGCCCGCGCACCAAGGCCGACATCGCCGACGCGCGCGACCGGCTCAAGTGGGACGAGGCGTTCGTCCTGCAGGTCGCCCTCGCCCGCCGCCGCCAGGCCGACGCGACGGCCCCCGCAGCCCCCCGCAGGCGGGTGGACGGCGGCCTGCTGGACGCCTTCGACGCCCGGCTGCCGTTCACCCTCACCGACGGCCAGCAGCGGGTCAGCGCCGAGATCTTCACCGACCTGGCCACCGACCACCCCATGCACCGCCTCCTCCAGGGCGAGGTCGGATCAGGAAAGACGATGGTCGCGCTGCGCGCGATGCTCGGCGTCGTCGACGCCGGGGGACAGGCGGCGATGCTCGCACCGACCGAGGTCCTGGCCCAGCAGCACCACCGTTCGATCACCGAGATGATGGGCGAGCTGGCCGAGGGCGGCATGCTCGGGGGCGCCGAGCAGGGCACCAAGGTCGTGCTGCTCACCGGCTCCATGGGCGCCGCCGCCCGCCGTCAGGCGCTGCTGGACCTGGTCACCGGCGAGGCCGGGATCGTGATCGGCACCCATGCCCTGATCGAGGACAAGGTCCAGTTCCACGATCTGGGCCTGGTGGTCGTCGACGAGCAGCACCGCTTCGGCGTCGAACAGCGCGACGCCCTGCGCTCCAAGGGCAAGCAGCCCCCGCATCTGCTGGTGATGACGGCCACCCCGATCCCGCGAACCGTCGCGATGACCGTCTTCGGCGACCTGGAGACCTCCGTCCTGGACCAGCTGCCGGCCGGCCGCTCACCGATCGCCTCCCATGTGGTGCCCGCCAAGGACAAGCCGCACTTCCTGGCCCGGACCTGGGAGCGGGTGCGGGAGGAGGTGGCGGGCGGCCACCAGGCGTATGTGGTGTGCCCGCGCATCGGGGACGACGAAGACGAGGAGAAGGGGGCGAAGGGGGCGAAGGCGACCAAGGCGGGGAAGGAGAAGTCCGCCGAGGACGAGGCGGAGAAGCGCCCGCCGCTCGCCGTCCTCGACGTCGCCGACCAGCTCGCCACGGGCCCGCTGCGCGATCTGCGGGTGGAGGTGCTGCACGGCCAGATGGCGCCGGAGGCCAAGGACGAGGTGATGCGCCGCTTCGCCGCGGGCGGGGTGGACGTGCTGGTCGCCACGACCGTCATCGAGGTGGGTGTGAACGTCCCCAACGCCACCGCCATGGTGATCATGGACGCCGACCGGTTCGGCGTCTCCCAGCTGCACCAGCTGCGCGGCCGCGTCGGGCGCGGCTCGGCACCGGGGCTGTGTCTGCTGGTGACCGAGATGCCCGAGGCCAGCCCCGCCCGGGTGCGGCTCGGCGCGGTCGCGGCCACCCTCGACGGCTTCGAGCTGTCCCGGATCGACCTGGAGCAGCGCCGCGAGGGCGATGTCCTCGGCCAGGCCCAGTCCGGCGTCCGCTCCTCGCTGCGGGTGCTCGCCGTCATCGACGACGAGGAGGTCATCGCCGCCGCCCGCGAGGAGGCCACCGCGATCGTCACGGCCGACCCCGAGCTGACCGGCTACCCGGAGCTGCGCACCGCGCTGGACGCCCTGCTGGACAAGGAGCGGGAGGAATTCCTCGACAAGGGGTGATCCGTAGGGGGCGTGCGGGGGTCCCGTGCGGCGCCGGACGCCATATCGTGGAGGGGCGGCGGGTCGGCGTACCCGCCCGCCGCCGCCCCGACCACCGCGACGACCACCGCGAAGGACTGCCACACCCATGACCCGCGTGATCGCCGGAGCGGCCGGCGGACGTCGCCTGGCCGTGCCGCCGGGAAACGGCACCCGACCCACCTCGGACCGGGCGCGCGAGGGCCTGTTCTCCACCTGGGAGTCGCTGCTCGGCTCGCTGAGCGGGGTCCGCGTCCTCGATCTGTACGGCGGATCGGGCGCGGTCGGCCTGGAGGCGCTGTCCCGGGGCGCGGCCCATGTGCTGCTGGTCGAGTCGGACCCGCGCGCCGCCCGCACCATCCGGGAGAACGTCCGGGCGCTGGGGCTGCCCGGCGCCGAGCTGCGGACCGGGAAGGCCGAGGCGGCCGTCGACGGCCCGGCCCCGGCCTCCGGTCCGTACGACGTCGTCTTCCTGGACCCGCCCTACGCCGTCACCGACGACGAGCTCCGCGAGATCCTGATCACACTCCGTGGCAAAGGCTGGCTCGCACCGGAAGCGCTGGTCACCGTGGAGCGCAGCACCAGAGGCGGGGAGTTCGGGTGGCCGGCCGGTTTCGAGGGACTGCGGTCCCGTCGCTACGGCGAGGGCACGCTTTGGTACGGTCGCGCCGCCTCGACGTGCGACAACGCGTCATGACCGGACCCGAGAGCGAGGAACTTCCGTTGCGCCGCGCAGTCTGTCCGGGGTCCTTCGACCCCGTCACCAATGGGCATCTGGACATCATCGGCCGAGCGTCCAAGCTGTACGACGTCGTCCACGTCGCCGTGATGATCAACAAGTCCAAGCAGGGGCTGTTCACGGTGGAGGAGCGGATGGATCTGCTCCGCCAGACCACCGCCGAGTACGGGAACGTGGAGGTCGAGGCCTTCCACGGGCTGCTCGTGGACTTCTGCAAGCAGCGCGACATCCCCGCCATCGTCAAGGGGCTGCGGGCCGTCAGCGACTTCGACTACGAGCTGCAGATGGCCCAGATGAACAACGGCCTGTCGGGCGTGGAGACCCTCTTCGTGCCCACCAACCCCACCTACAGCTTCCTCTCCTCCAGCCTGGTCAAGGAGGTCGCGGCCTGGGGCGGTGACATCTCCCACCTGGTGCCGCCGCTCGTCCTGGAGGCCCTGGACGAACGGCTCCGGCGGAAGTAGCGCGGACGGGCACTGACGGCGGCTCAGCGGGTGTCGGGCAGGCGCCCGCTGGCCGTACAGTCGGTCCCGTCTCATCCCCTCCGACTCAGACTGCGAGCACCCAAGGTGGACGTGCAGAAGAAGCTCGACGAGATCGTGAGCGCCGTCGGCAGTGCCCGGGCCATGCCCATGTCGGCCTCGTGCGTGGTCAACCGCGCCGACCTGCTCGCCATGCTCGAAGAGGTGCGCGCCGCGCTCCCCGACTCGCTCGCCCATGCCGAGGAGCTGATCGGCGGGCGGGACCGGATGGTGGACGACGCCCGCCAGGAGGCGACGCGGATCATCGAGTCCGCGCACGCCGAGCGCGCCCAGCTGATCTCCGCGACCGAGGTGGCCCGTACGTCGCAGGAGGAGGCCGACCGGATCCTCACAGAGGCCCGCCGGGAGGCCGAGGAGATCCGCGCCGAGGCCGACGACTACGTCGACAGCAAGCTCGCCAACTTCGAGGTCGTGCTGACCAAGACCATCGGGTCGGTGGACCGGGGCCGCGACAAGCTGCTCGGCCGGGTGCCCGGCGGCGACGGCATGGACGACGAGCCGGAGCGCAGCGCCGATCCGCACACCCTGCGGCAGCGCGCCGACGAGTACGTGGACACCAAGCTGGGGGCCGTCTCCGCGGTGCTCGGCAAGACCCTGGAGGCGGTCGGCCGGGGGCGGCAGAAGCTGCTCGGCTCCCGCCCGGCCGACGAGCTGGGCGCCCATATGGCGGCCCAGGACGCGGCCGCCCAGGCCCTGCGGACCAGCGACGACGACTACTACGCGGAGCTGGCCCAGTCCCAGGACGCCACCGCGCAGCCCGCGGCCGTACCGCAGCCGCCCGTCATCGAGCCCGCCGCCGTGCAGCCCGCTGCCGTCCAGCCCGCCGCGATGGACCCCGCGGCCATGGACCCCGCCGCGGCCGCCGGGTACTACGTCCAGCAGCCGGGCTACCCGCAGCAGGACGCGTACGGCTACCCGCAGCAGGGGTACGTCCAGCAGCCGGACCCGTACGTCCAGCAGGCGGGATATCCGCAGCAGGACGCCTACGGCTGGCAGCAGCAGCAACAACAGGGCTACGACCCGAACGGCTACGTCCAGCAGCCGCAGCACCCGCAGCAGCCCCCGTACCCCCCGCAGCAGCCGGGCGCGGCGCTCGACGAGACCAGCCTGTTCGACACGAGCATGATCGACCTCGACCAGCTGCGCCAGTACGAGCAGGGACGCTAGGCCTCCGGCGTTCCGGAGCCGTCCGACACCCGATTGGGCCTGAAGCGGCCCGTCCAGTATCCTGGCTCTTCGGTCGCGAGTACGTCCGCGATCTCGGCTGCCCGCTTCAAGTCCATGCCGGGCGGCCCGCCGCAGCGTAGAAAGCAGGAAGCCCTGAACGCCCGCCTCGACCACCGTGCCCCCCTCGTGTTCGACACACGCGAGCTGGGGCGGCGTCCTGGTGCGCTCAAGCGGGTCTCCCGCTCCGTGGCGGCCCCCAAGGACCTCGGCATCGAGGTCATCGGGGTGCGGGAAGGCGCGACCGTGGAGCTTGACCTCCGCCTTGAGTCGGTCATGGAAGGGGTGCTTGTCACAGGCACCGCCCGTGCACCGCTCACGGGGGAGTGCGTAAGGTGTCTGGAGCCGCTGGAGCGAGAGCTCGAAGTGGACTTCCAGGAGATGTACTCCTACCCCGACGCCGACGACCGGAGCCGCGACGCGGACACCGGCGACGACGCCGAGGAGGAGGACACCCTCTTCCTCGAGGCCGACCTGTTCGACCTCGAGCCCGTGCTGCGCGACGCGGTGGTGCTCGCACTGCCGTTGCAGCCGGTGTGCCGGGAGGACTGCCCGGGGCTGTGTGCCGATTGTGGTGCGCGCCTCGCGGACGACCCGGACCACCACCACGAAGCCGTCGACATCCGTTGGGCGGCATTGCAGGGACTCGCCGAGTCCATTCAGGACGGCGAGAAGGACAACGCCCCCCGCCCGCGCGGGGATGACCCACAGGAGAAGTAGCCGTGGCTGTTCCGAAGCGGAAGATGTCGCGCAGCAACACGCGCCACCGCCGGTCGCAGTGGAAGGCTGCGGTCCCCACCCTGGTGGCGTGCGAGCGCTGCCACGAGCCGAAGCAGCAGCACATCGCGTGCCCGAGCTGCGGCACCTACAACCGCCGCCAGGTCCTCGAGGTCTGATCGGCGGGTGACAGGCTCTATGTCGGACGCCAGCACGCCGTCCCGCAAGCGCGCGGGTGAACCTCGCGGAGGTCATCAGCGCGGCGGCGATACGGTCCAGGCGGACAAGGCCTCGTCCCACACGATCCTGGAAGGGCGGCTCGGGTATCAGCTCGAGTCCGCCCTTCTGGTGCGTGCGCTCACCCATCGCTCCTTCGCGTACGAGAACGGCGGTCTGCCCACCAACGAGCGGCTGGAATTCCTCGGGGATTCGGTGCTCGGCCTGGTGGTCACCGACACGCTGTACCGCATCCACCCGGATCTGCCCGAAGGTCAGCTGGCCAAGCTGCGGGCCGCGGTAGTCAACTCGCGCGCGCTCGCCGAGGTGGGCCGGGGTCTGGACCTCGGCGCCTTCATCCGGCTCGGCCGGGGCGAAGAGGGCACCGGGGGCAGGGACAAGGCATCCATTCTCGCCGACACCCTGGAAGCGGTGATCGGCGCGGTCTATCTCGACCGGGGACTCGACGCCGCCGCCGAACTGGTGCACCGGCTCTTCGACCCACTGATCGAGAAGTCCTCTAACCTCGGCGCCGGCCTGGACTGGAAGACCAGTCTCCAGGAGCTGACCGCCACCGAGGGTCTTGGGGTTCCGGAGTACCTGGTCTCCGAGACCGGGCCCGACCACGAGAAGACCTTCACGGCTGCCGCCCGCGTCGGTGGTGTCGCGTACGGCACCGGCACCGGCCGCAGCAAGAAGGAAGCCGAGCAGCAGGCGGCCGAGGCCGCCTGGCGCGCGATCCGCGCTGCCGCCGACGAGGCGCAGACGAAGGCCAAGGCGGAGGCCGAAGCCGCGGCGGAAGCCGAGGCCAAGGCAGAAGCAGAGGCCAAGGCGGAAGTCGAGGCGGAGGCCGAGGCAGCGGCCGAGACAGCCGCCGACGGCGCCGGGGCCGCTAGCGCCCCGGCCGCGGACTCGGCCACCACCACCCGTTAGGCACCGCCCCGGCCCCGGTCACCGACCGGGGCCGGAGTGCCGGTGATCCCTCTTCAGGAGTCACGTTGCCCGAGCTGCCCGAGGTCGAGGTGGTCCGGCGCGGTCTGGAGCGCTGGGTCAGCGGCCGTACGGTCGACGAGGTCCAGGTGCTGCACCCCCGCGCGGTCCGCCGCCACCTGGGCGGCGCGGAGGACTTCGCGGCCCGGATGAAGGGCCGCCGCACCGGGGCGGTCCGCCGCCGAGGCAAGTATCTGTGGCTGCCGTTCGAGGACACCGCCGAAGCGGTCCTGGCCCATCTCGGCATGAGCGGCCAGCTGCTCGTCCAGCCCGGCGCCGCCCCGGACGAGAAGCATCTGCGCATCCGGGTCCGGTTCGCCGACGACGTGGGCACCGAGCTGCGCTTCGTCGACCAGCGCACCTTCGGCGGGCTCTCGCTGCACGGCTCCGTACCCGGCGACCTGGAGGGGCTGCCGGACGCGATCGCGCACATCGCCCGCGACCCGCTGGACCCCGCGTTCGACGAGGCGGCCTTCCACCTCGCGCTGCGCCGCCGCCGTACCACCGTCAAGCGGGCCCTGCTCGACCAGTCGCTGATCAGCGGCGTCGGCAACATCTACGCCGACGAGGCGCTGTGGCGCGCCCGGCTGCACTACGACCGGCCGACCGCCACCCTCACCCGGCCGCGCTCCACCGAACTCCTCGGCCATGTGCGGGATGTCATGAGCGCGGCACTGGCGGTGGGCGGCACCAGCTTCGACAGCCTGTACGTCAATGTGAACGGCGAGTCGGGCTACTTCGAGCGCTCGCTCGACGCCTACGGCCGGGAGGACGAGCCGTGCCGCCGCTGCGGCACCGCCATGCGCCGCCGCCCCTGGATGAACCGCTCCAGCTACTTCTGCCCGCGCTGTCAGCGCCCGCCGCGCCCGGTCGGGGTCTCGGCGCTCTCGCCGCGCCGCCCGTCGTAGGCCTCCCGGGCGCTCAGCACCTCCGGCATCCGCCCCTCGACCAGGTGGATCAGCGCCAGCAGCCGTTCGGCGACCGCCTGCCCCAGCGGGGTGAGCCGGTAGTCCACGCGCGGCGGATTGACCGGCTGGGCCTCGCGGTGCACCAGACCGTCCCGCTCCAGTGCGTGCAGCGTCTGGGACAGCATCTTCTCGCTGACCCCGTCGACCCGCCGCCGCAGCTCGTTGAAGCGGCAGCCGCTCTCGGCGAGGGCGGTCAGAGTGAGGCCGCCCCACTTGCCGGTGATGTGCTCCAGCGTGGCGCGGGACGGACAGGCGCGCGCGAACACGTCGAAGGCCAGGTCCCCGGCGGTGTCCTCCGCCGGGTGGCTGGCGGCGGTGCGTTCACATTCCATGCACACACCATACGCTCAGCGCTCTCCGCCGGATCGCGCTGTCGTCCGGTGAGCGCTCTCCGTGTCTAGAGCACTCTCCGCGTCTAGTAGCCGAAGTCCTGGGTCCACCAGGGGCCCTCGTCACCGAAGTGCGCGCCGACGCCGAGCGTCGTGTACTGGCAGTTGAGGATGTTCGCCCGGTGATCGGGGCTGTCCATCCACGAGTCCATCACGTCCTGCGCGGTGGTCTGGCCCCGGCCGATGTTCTCCCCGCCCAGGTCCAGGATGCCCGCGAGCTTGGCGCGCTCCCAGGGGTCCTCGCCGTCCGGGCTGGTGTGGTCGAAGAAGTCGCGTATCGCCATGTCGTCGCTGAAGTCCTGCGCCAGCTGGGCGAGTTTCCGGTCCTCGGTCACCGGCTGGCAGCCGACCGCCGCCCGCTCCTGGTTCACCAGGGCGATGACCGCCTTCTCGGCCGCCGCCGCCCGGTCCGGCTTCTCCGGCGGGAGGCTGGGCACCGGGTCGGTCGTGGGCGTACGGGACGGAGTGGACGAGTCCGATCCGCCACCGCCACCGCCGCCACCGGACCCGCCCGGCTTGCTGCCGGACCCGGGGCGCTCGGCCGGTGTCGTGGACGGCGTTCCGGCGGGCTTCGAGGGGGTCTGGGAGGGGGACGTGGACGGCGACTGCGGGCTCGTTTCGCCGGAACCCGTCGACGTCCCGGTGCCGCCCGAGGGGAAGGACGCCCCCGGGCCCTGGGTGTCCAGGCCGGTGCCGGGCGATCCGCCCGCCTGCACCTGACCGGCGGGTTCACTGCCGCCGCCGAGACCGGCGGGGCCACCCGGAACCAGGCCGGAGGCCATGGCCACAGCGCCCACCGCGACGGCGGCGGACACACTCAACAGTCCGGTTCTCACCGGTGCGAGAGGGCTACGGCGCGGTCCCCGGTGGCGGCCGGCGCCCACCTCGGGCGGCGTCGCGGAGCCGGGGGCAGATCGTCGATGGCGGCCCATCTCCTGCCTTCCTTATGTGTGAGAGCGTCAAATGTGTGGCTTCTGTGGGCAACTCATGTGTCACTCGTGTGAGTGAGTCTCGTTGAGGCGGGACTGTACGCCATGCGGTAGGAGCTGAATGTGCCGAGGCGCCAATTAGCCGGTTAGCGTGCACACATGAACGACAACGTGCGCCTTACGGCGTGGGTCCGCGGCCGGGTCCAGGGCGTCGGCTTCCGATGGTTCACCCGGGCCAACGCGCTGCGCATCGGAGGCCTCGCGGGCTTCGCCTCCAACCTCGCCGACGGTCGCGTACAGGTGGTCGCGGAGGGCCCGCGTGCGGGGTGCGAACAGCTGCTCGACTGGCTGCGGGAGGGCGACACGCCCGGGCGGGTCGACGGAGTCACCGAGATCTGGGACACACCGCGGGGTGCCTACGAGAGCTTCGAGATCCGCTGAGCGAGCCCCCGCGAGACCCCCGTTCGGCCCCCTCCCGACGCCCCGCTGACCACGCCTTCCGTGCGCGCTGTGAGCAGAAATCGGCTGATGGTTGCGAACGACGCCGCTCCGTGGAAGGCTGCGGAGCGTAGGAAGATCCCCAACCGCTACGGGTCCTCTGGAGAGCGGGCGGCGCAGCTCGCGTCCCCTTGTGCTCTCGGCCCTCGCGGTGTCGGCGGCATGTGATCGTGTTGACCCTCAAACCAATTGGTGAGACTCTGGAAGTCCCCGCGCACCTTAACTTGTCCGCCACCTCAGCACGGCAATATCGGCGGACATCGCGGGTGCGAATCCCTCACGACCCACACCGCTTCGGTCGGTCACTCAGTGTGGAGGACCATCCATCATGGCAAAGGCGCTTCTCGGTTACGTCGGCGGCTCCGACCCCCGAGTCCTCGCCGAGATGCGACGGCTTCAGCAGCGCGTTCAGGATCTTGAATCCGAGCTGGTTCGGATTCAGGCCGAGAACGACTCGCTGTCGGCCGCCGCTCGTCACGGCGACTCGCTGCTCGACAGCATCGACGTATCCCAGGCGGAGCCTGCGCTCGCCTGACCCAGCCCTCGGGCCGGTCGGGCTGAACCGTCAGCCGCTTGAGAATCTTCAAGGGACGCCTCGGCGTCCCTTCGTCGTTCCCCCGCGTTTCCAGTTTTCTCTTACCGACTGATGTGCCCCACCCCCTCGTCGGTGAAACCGATCATTGAGGAAAGCGGGAAAAAGCCGGGACGGGCCCGCGGCGCCACGCGCAGGGGAGGCTGCCGGAAGGGGCCCGGAAGGTAGAGTCCAACGGCGTGCACCTGAAGAGCCTGACCCTACGAGGCTTCAAGTCCTTCGCCTCTGCCACGACGCTCCGTTTCGAACCGGGTATCACCTGCGTCGTCGGCCCCAACGGGTCGGGCAAGTCCAACGTCGTGGACGCGCTGTCCTGGGTCATGGGCGAACAGGGCGCCAAGTCGCTGCGCGGCGGCAAGATGGAGGACGTCATCTTCGCCGGGACCACCGGCCGTCCCCCGCTCGGCCGCGCCGAGGTCTCCCTCACCATCGACAACGCCGATGGCGCGCTGCCCATCGACTACGCCGAAGTCACCATCACGCGGATCATGTTCCGCAACGGCGGCAGTGAGTATCAGCTCAACGGCGACACCTGTCGGCTGCTGGACATCCAGGAACTGCTGTCCGACTCCGGCATCGGCCGCGAGATGCACGTCATCGTCGGACAGGGTCAGCTCGACGGCGTCCTGCACGCCGACCCGACCGGCCGCCGGGCCTTCATCGAGGAGGCCGCGGGCGTCCTCAAGCACCGCAGACGCAAGGAGAAGGCGCTGCGGAAGCTGGACGCCATGCAGGCCAACCTGGCCCGCGTCCAGGACCTCACCGACGAGCTGCGGCGGCAGCTCAAGCCCCTCGGGCGGCAGGCCGCGGTCGCCCGCCGGGCCGCCGTCATCCAGGCCGACCTGCGCGACGCCCGGCTGCGGCTGCTCGCCGACGACCTGGTCACCCTGCGCGAGGCACTGCGCGCCGAGGTCGCCGACGAGGCCGAGCTGAAGAAGCGCAAGGAGGTCGCGGAGGCCGAGCTGCGCACCGCCCAGCAGCGCGAGGCCGCCCTGGAGGAACACGTCCGGCAGCTCGCCCCGCGGCTCCGCGACGCCCAGCAGACCTGGTACGAGCTGTCCCAGCTCGCCGAGCGGGTGCGCGGCACGGTCAGCCTGGCCGACGCCCGGGTCAAGAGCGCGACCACCGCCCCCGCCGAGGAGCGGCGCGGCCGCGACCCCGAGGACATGGAACGCGAGGCGGCCCGCATCCGGGAGCAGGAAGCCGAGCTGGAAGCCGCCCTGGAGGCGGCCAGCCGCGCCCTGGACGACACCGTCGAGCACCGCGCGGAACTCGAACGGAACCTGGCGCAGGAGGAGCGCCGCCTGAAGGACGTCGCCCGCGCCATCGCCGACCGCCGCGAAGGGCTCGCCCGGCTCCAGGGCCAGGTCAACGCCGCCCGTGGCCGCGCCGCTTCGGCCCGCGCCGAGATCGAACGCCTGGCCGCCGCCCGCGACGAGGCCCAGACCCGGGCCACCGCCGCGCAGGAGGAGTACGAACAGCTCAAGGCCGAGGTCGACGGACTCGACGCGGACGACGCGGAACTGGCGGAGCGCCACGAGGCCGCCAAGCGGGAGCTGTCCGAGGCGGAGACCGCGCTGAGCGCGGCCCGCGAGGCCGCGACCGCCGCCGAACGCGACCGCGCCGCGACCGCCGCCCGGCACGACGCCCTGGCCCTCGGCCTCCGCCGCAAGGACGGCACCGGCGCGCTGCTGGCCGCGGCCGACCGCCTCACCGGCCTCCTCGGCCCGGCCGCCGAACTGCTGACGGTCAGCCCCGGCTACGAGGTCCAGGTCGCCGCGGCCCTGGGCGCCGCCGCCGACGCGATCGCCGTCACCGACCCCACGACCGCCGCGCAGGCGATCCGCCACCTCCGCACCAAAGACGCGGGCCGAGCCACCTTGCTCCCAACCGGCCCCCCGCTCCCGGGCACGCGAACGCCCGCCGCCGGTGAGCCCTCCGCCCAGGCCGCCGCCTCGGGGGGCCAGACCAACGCGGCAGCGGCTGCCGTCGGCATGCCGGGCGGTGCGGGTACGGATCCGGGCGCCACCCCCGTGGCGTCGGACGGGCCAACGGGCCCGCCCGTGGTGCCGGGCACACGGACCCCGCCTGGTGAGGCCGCCCCCGCCCCGGCGGACGGCCCGGCGGGCCTGTCCTCGTGCGCCGCGCCCGGCGTTGCCGGTGAGCCCTCCGTCCCGGCCGCCGCTTCGGGGAGCCAAGCCCACGCGGCGGTGCCGGAGGTGGGCGGCGCCACCGCCCCGGCGGACTCGCCTGCCCTGGGCGCGGGGGCCGGGGCCGTTTCCGAGGTGTCGGATGGTCCGGCGGGGCTGCCGGAGGCCCGTACTGCCGAGGGCGGCGATCAGCCTCGTCCGGTGGCCGCTGAAGCGGCGGGGGCTGTCCGGCGGGACGTATCCGTACGGGTGCCGCGTCCTGCCGGGGGTGAATTGGTGGCGGGGCTGGTGGACGGGCCTGCTGGGCTGGTGGGGGTCGTGCGGCGGTTGCTTGACGGCGTCGTGGCGGTCGGGACGCTGGAGGAGGCCGAGGAACTGGTCCGGGATCGGCCCGAGTTGACCGCGGTGACCGCCGACGGCGATCTGCTCGGGGCGCACTTCGCGCAGGGCGGGTCCGCCGGAGCGCCCAGTCTGCTGGAGGTGCAGGCGTCGGTCGACGAGGCGGCGGCGGAGCTGGAGGAGCTGGCCGTACGGTGCGAGGAGCTGGCCGGGGCGCAGCGCGCGGCGGGGGAGCGGCGTACCGAGTGCGTGGCGCTGGTGGATGAGCTGGCGGCCCGGCGCAGCGCGGCGGATCGGGAGAAGTCGCAGGTCGCGCAGGACCTCGGCCGACTCTCCGGGCAGGCGCGGGGCGCGGCGGGGGAGGCGGAGCGGTCGGCCGCGGCCGCCGCACGGGCCGAGGAGGCGTTGGAGAAGGCGATGGGGGAGGCCGAGGAGCTGGCCGAGCGGCTGGCGGTGGCCGAGGAGCAGCCGGGGGAGGAGGAGCCGGACACCTCCGTACGGGACCGGCTCGCCGCGGACGGCGCCAACGCCCGGCAGACCGAGATGGAGGCGCGGCTCCAGGCCCGTACCCATGAGGAGCGTGTGAAGGGGCTCGCGGGGCGGGCCGACGCGCTCGACCGGGGCGCGCGCGCCGAGCGCGAGGCGCGGGCGCGCGCCGAGCAGCGGCGCGCGCGGCTGCGCCACGAGGCGCAGGTGGCGTCGGCGGTGGCGGACGGAACCCGGCAGCTGCTGGCGCACGTGGAGGTGTCGCTCGTACGGGCCGCCGAGGAGCGGGACGCGGCCGAGCGCGCCAAGGCCGAGCGCGAACGCGAGCTGGAGGCCGCGCGCAACCGGGGCCGTGACCTCAAGGGCGAGCTGGACAAGCTGACCGACTCGGTGCACCGGGGCGAGGTGCTGGGTGCCGAGAAGCGGATGCGGATCGAGCAGCTGGAGTCGAAGGCGCTGGAAGAGCTGGGCGTGGAACCGGCCGGGCTGATCGCCGAGTACGGCCCGGATCAGCTCGTACCGCCGTCGCCGCCCGCGGAGGGCGAGGAGCTGCCGGAGGACCCGGAGCATCCGCGCAACCGGCCGGTGCCGTACGTCCGGGGGCAGCAGGAGAAGCGGCTGAAGGCCGCCGAGCGCGCGTATCAGCAGCTCGGCAAGGTCAATCCGCTGGCGCTGGAGGAGTTCGCGGCGCTGGAGGAGCGGCATCAGTTCCTGAGCGAGCAGCTGGAGGACCTGAAGAAGACGCGGGCGGATCTCCTCCAGGTGGTGAAGGAGGTCGACGAGCGCGTCGAGCAGGTGTTCACGGAGGCGTACCGGGACACCGCGCGTCAGTTCGAGGGCGTGTTCTCGCGGCTCTTCCCAGGTGGGGAGGGGCGGCTGGTGCTCACCGACCCGGACAACATGCTCACCACGGGCGTGGACGTGGAGGCGCGGCCGCCGGGCAAGAAGGTCAAGCGGCTGTCGCTGCTGTCCGGCGGGGAGCGCTCCCTCACGGCCGTGGCGCTGCTGGTGTCGATCTTCAAGGCGCGGCCGAGTCCGTTCTATGTGATGGACGAGGTCGAGGCGGCGCTGGACGACACCAATCTGCAGCGGCTGATCCGGATCATGGAGGAGCTGCAGGAGTCGTCCCAGCTGATCGTGATCACTCACCAGAAGCGGACGATGGAGGTCGCGGACGCGCTGTACGGCGTCTCGATGCAGGGCGACGGAGTGTCGAAAGTCATTAGTCAACGCCTGCGGTGACCGCTTCAATACTTGAAGTCAATGGTGCAAAGGGTGCAGCGTAACTTCTTGGCCTCCCCCTATTGACTTCGAAACTTGAAGGAATAGTCTCTGCAACGTCGCTTTTACCTTTAAGTGGTGGCCGACCTCTCCGGCTCCGCCTCCACCGGAAGGGTCTGCCCCCCACGTCCGGCAGCGTTGCCGGACGGGCCACAGGAGTTCACGTTGTCCACCACCGTGCAGGCACAGGGGTCCGAAGGCCGCAAGGCCAAGCCGGACCATCTCGGCCATGTCATCTTCATTACCGCTGCCGCCGCGATGGGCGGCTTTCTCTTCGGCTACGACAGCTCGGTGATCAACGGAGCGGTCGAGGCCATCCGCGGCCGGTACGACATCGGGTCCGCCGCCCTCGCCCAGGTCGTCGCCATCGCACTGATCGGTTCGGCGATCGGCGCGGCCACCGCGGGCCGGATAGCCGACCGGATCGGCCGGATCCGCGTCATGCAGATCGCCGCCGTGCTGTTCACCGTGAGCGCGGTCGGCTCGGCGCTGCCGTTCGCCCTGTGGGACCTGGCCATGTGGCGGGTGCTCGGCGGTATCGGCATCGGCATGGCGTCCGTGATCGGCCCGGCCTACATCGCCGAGGTCGCCCCGCCCGCGTACCGCGGCCGGCTCGCCTCCTTCCAGCAGGCCGCGATCGTCATCGGCATCGCCGTCTCCCAGCTCGTCAACTACGGCATCCTCAACCTGGCCGACGGCGACCAGCGCGGCAAGATCGCCGGTCTTGAGGCCTGGCAGTGGATGCTCGGCGTGATGGTCATCCCGGCCGTCGTGTACGGGCTGCTCTCCTTCGCCATCCCCGAGTCCCCCCGCTTCCTGATCTCGGTCGGCCGGAACGACCAGGCCAAGAAGGTCCTGGCGGAGGTCGAGGGCAAGGCCGTCGACCTGGACGTCCGGGTCGACGAGATCGAGCAGGCGATGCGCAGCGAGCACAAGTCGACGTTCAAGGACCTGCTCGGCGGCCGGTTCGGGCTGCTGCCGGTCGTGTGGATCGGCGTCGGGCTCTCGGTCTTCCAGCAGCTGGTCGGCATCAACGTGGCCTTCTACTACTCCTCGACGCTGTGGCAGTCCGTCGGCGTCGACCCGAGCAGCTCGTTCTTCTACTCCTTCACCACGTCGATCATCAACATCCTCGGCACCGTGATCGCGATGATCTTCGTCGACAAGGTCGGCCGTAAGCCGCTCGCGCTCATCGGCTCGATCGGTATGGCGCTCTCGCTCGCCCTGGTGGCCTGGGCCTTCTCCGCGAACCTGGTGGACGGCAAGCTTCCGCACACCGAGGGCGTCGTGGCGCTGGTCGCGGCCCACGCGTTCGTGCTCTTCTTCGCGCTCTCCTGGGGCGTGGTCGTCTGGGTGCTGCTCGGCGAGATGTTCCCGAACAAGATCCGCGCCGCCGCCCTGGGCGTCGCCGCCTCCGCGCAGTGGATCGCCAACTGGGCCATCACCGCCAGCTTCCCGAGCTTGTCGGAGTGGAACCTCTCCGCGACCTACATCCTCTACACGGCCTTCGCCGTGCTCTCGATCCCGTTCATCCTCAAGTGGGTGCCGGAGACCAAGGGCAAGGCGTTGGAGGAGATGGGCTAACCCCCCGCCGCCCACTCCTCACCCCAAGAGAACTGCCCCGCCTCACTCCTTGAGGCGGGGCAGCACTCGTTCCGCGAACAGCCGCAAGCCCCGCCACCCCTCCTCGACCGGCATCCCGCCGCACAGCGGATGCAGCACCAGGCTCGCCTGCTCGCCGCTCTGCCGCGCGTACGCCACACACTCCTCGGGCGTGACGATCCGGTAGACGCCCTCGCGGCGCAGCGCCCCCGCGTCCGCGGCGTGCGAGCGGACCGCCGAGCGCACCGCGCCCGACTGCCAGGACGCGTAGGTGCGCGCCTCGTGCAGCAGATGCTCCCCGTACAGCGCCCAGGCCCGGTCCGGGTCCTCGGCGATGTGCAGCAGCGGGGTGACCGCCGGGGGCATCAGGCACCAGCCGTCGGTCCCGTACTCCATGCGCCGCGCGTGGTAGTACCCCTCCAGCTCCGGCAGATGAGCGCTCGGGAAGAACGGCAGCCCCAGCCGGGCCGCGCGCCGGGCCGCCGCCTTCGAACTGCCGCCGACCAGCAGCAGCGGATGCGGCTGGGTGTACGGGCGCGGGGTGACCCGCACGGTGCGGCCCTGGTACGCGAACGGCTCGCCCGTCCACGCCGCGAGCAGCGTCTCCAGCGCCTCGTCCTGGAGCGCGCCGCGCCCCGGCCAGTCCTTGCCGTGCGCCGCGTACTCCTCCGGCCGGTAGCCGATCCCGGCCACCGTGATCAGCCGTCCGCCGCTGGCCAGGTCGAGCACCGCGATGTCCTCGGCCAGCCGCAGCGGGTCGTACAGCGGTGTGATCAGCGCGGAGACCGTCACCGTGATCCGGCGGGTGGCGCCGAGCACCGTGCCCGCGAAGACCAGCGGCGCGGGCAGCCAGCCGTTCGCGGCGCCGTGGTGCTCTTCGGTCTGGACGGTGGAGATGCCCCGTTCGTCGGCGTAGGCGGCCATGTCGAGGGCGGCGCGGTACCGCTCGGCCAGTGCGCGCGGAGTGGCGGCGGGATCGACGAGGTTGAGGCGTACGACCGTGACGGCCATGGCGGAGGGTCCCCCTTCGGCGCGGGGCGGGCGGGAGCGGGCCACCGGACCGTAGCTGACGGAACGTCAAATCGCTACCACGAGGCGCCGGGCGGAGCCGGGACGGATGACTCATGCGCCTGGGACGCGGGGCGCGCGAATCTCATCCTGGGCCCGGCGAGCCGGGCCCGGGAACCACATCGCACCATCACCCGAGGAGGGGCGCATGATCACCACGGGGGAAACGCTCATCACCACATCCGACATCGACGACCTGGTCGGCCGGGTCCGGCTCGGCGCGGGCGACACCCGGGAACTGGAGGCCGCGAAGGAAGCGCTCTTCGCGGGCGGGCTCACCCCCGCCGAGGCACAGCGCATCCGTCAGCGGCTGATGGTCACCGCGCTGCGCCACGGCGGCGATCTCCTCGCCAAGGTGCTCGGGCGGCTCACCCCGCGCGAGACCGCCATGGTGCGCCGCTACGCCCACCGGCTCGCCAACTACCTGGACACCCTGGACATCTGGGCCGCGCAGCCCGTCATGCTCACCCTGATGCGGTACGGAATCCCCTACGACGAGGCCGAGTCGATCGCCGTCGCCATCCTCTTCCAGGTCTGGTGACAGGTCTGGTGACAGGTCTGGTGACGGGCGCCCTGGACGGCACGGTGGAGCCGCGATGAACCGGAAAGGGTGAACGCGCCACCGGAACGCGGGTGCGGGCGGGTCACCGGTTCGGGTGGGGCATGCCGTCCGCGCACTTCAGCGCCGTGAAGCGGGGTAAGGCACGGGCGAGTACCAGGAGGTTGAAGATGCGACTTTCCCGAATCCGCGCCACGACGGCGCTCGGCCTGCTCGCGGGAACCGTCATGTGGACCGCCAGTGCCTCCCCCGCCACCGCCTCCGGAGGCGCGGGGTGGCGGGAGGAAGGGCACTTCGACACCCAGGGCGCCTGCCGGAAGGCGGGACAGGCCGGGGTGGAGAAGAGCAAGTGGGACGAGTACAAGTGCCGCCCCGGCCGCAGCGCCAACTACGTCACGCTGTGGGTCCGGGGCGGCGGCGCGCGCCTCACCGGGCCGACCGCCGGCTGACATGCGGCACGCCCTTCCGAAAGACCGTGCCGTGCAGGCCGCGGGCGGGGTGTCGGCGCTGTTCGTCGTGGTGCTGGCGGGCTGGCTCGCCGGTCTGCTGCGGATCAACGACCAGTGGCTCGACCTGTCCTCCACCCGTATGCGTGGCGCCACGCTCCTGACCTCGGTGGCCGTGGGCGTGCCGGTGCTCGGCGTCGGCGTCCTGCTGCTCGCCGAGCGGTCCGCCCGGCGCTACGGCGGAGTGCTGCTGGTGGCGGGCGCCCTGTGGCTGCTGCCCTCGGCCGTCGCCGACCTGCTGGGGCCCGCCGGGCTCGGACCGGCGGGCGCCGCCCTGTCCCTGCTGCTCGCGGTGGCCGCCATGGTCTGCCGGCCGCTGACCGTCCTGCTGCTGCCGCTGTGGCTCTTCCCGCGCGGCGCCAAACGGCGCTGGCACTGGTGGGCCATGAGCGCGGCCGCCTCCGCCTACTGGCTCGGTTACGCCGCGCTGTGGCTGATCAGCGAGCCACGGGTCGGCGCGGTCACCAACCCCGCCTTCCACACTGCGGGTGGCCAATGGGCCTTCGACCACCTCGACACCTACGCGGCGGCCGAACCCTGGGTGCTGCGCAGCGTGGCGGTCGCCGTCACCGCCGCCCTGTGCTGCCGCGCCGCCGTATCCGGCGGCGCCGAGCGGCGCGACTGGGCCCTGCTGGCCGCCGCCTACCCGGCCTGCGTCTCGCTCCTGCTGTCGGAGTGGGGCGAGGGCATGCCCACCATCGCCGCCCGCACCCTCGGCAGCGCGGTCTGGGCGGCCGCCATCTGCCTGGGCGTCGCCCGCACCGGGATCTGGCGGCTCGACCGCTCCACCAGCCACCGGCTCGCCCGCGCCTTCGTCCTCACCTCGTTCGCCGCCGTCGTCGTCTGCGCCGCCGTCGCCGTGCAGGCCGGACTCCCCTCCGTACGCGACGGGACCACCGTCGTCGCCGTCGGCGGCGCCCTGCTGCTGGGCTGGGCCCTGCGGCCGTCCGCCCGCTGGCTCACCCTCCGCGTCGAGCGCGCCTTCTACGGGCCCCGGGCCCGGCCGCACGAAGCCGTCAGCGCCCTGGCCGTACGTCTGCAACAGGCCCCGCACCCCGGCGAGGTGCCCCAGCAGATCTGCCGCAGCGCCGTCGAGGACCTCGGCGTCTCCGGTGCCGCCGTCAGCGTCGACACCCGCGCCGGGCCCCGTCGCCTGGCGGACGCCGGGGCACCCCTCACCGGCCGCGTCCAGACCTACCCGCTGCGCCACCACGGCCGCACGGTCGGGCGGCTCGAAGTCTCCCGCGACGGCTCCGGCACCCCCGCCGAGCGCGACAGCGGGCTGCTGTCCCTCCTCGCCGACCAGGCCGCCCCCGCGCTCGCCGCGCTGTGGCTGGCCGAGGAGGCCCAGGCCGCCCGCGAGCGGCTGGTGCTCGCCCGCGAGCAGGAGCGGCGCAGACTGCGCCGGGAGATCCACGACGGCCTCGGGCCCCAACTCGCCGCCGTACGGCTGCGCCTGGACATCGCCCAGACCTCCTGCCCGCCCGGTCACCCGGCCTGCGTCCAGCTCTGCGAGGCCGCCGAAACCCTCGCCGAGGCGCTGGTCGAGGTGCGCCGCATCACCGCCGGGCTCGCCCCGGCCGCCCTCGCCGAGCGCGGCCTCGCCGGTGCGGTGCGGGACCTGGCGCGGCGGCTCGGCGTGGACGGGCTGCGGGTGAGCGTCGCCAGCCGCCCCGCCGTCCTGCCCCCGCTGTCGCCGGGCGTGGAGACCGCGGCGTACCGGATCGCGGCCGAGTCGCTCACCAACGCCGTACGACACGCCCGGGCGCGCCAGGTCCGGGTCGAACTCGCCACCGACCCCGACACCCCCGAAACCCTCGACATCACGATCACCGACGACGGCAGCGGACTGCCGGAGACCGCGGTGCGCGGCGTCGGGCTGGCCTCGGTCCGGGAGCGGGCCGAGGAGATCGGCGGCTCCTGCACGGTCACCGGCTCCGCGACCGGCACCGTGGTGCACGCGGTGCTGCCGCTCATCGGACCCGGGGAGCACGAGGACCCAGAGGAACACCTGGAGCACACCGGATGCCGGTCCTGTACGACACTCATCACCCAGGCCAAGCCCAGAGAGAGGACCCCGGCGCCATGACCGCGCCGGTGGGCGCCCCGGTGGGCACGCCCGTGGGCGCCGCCGTGACCGCCCCGGTGGACACCGCGCAGTGGCGCGTCCTGCTCGTCGACGACCATCCGCTCTTCCGCGAGGGCCTGGCCGCCGCCCTCAACCTGGACGACGCCTTCACCGTCGTCGGCCAAGCGGCCTGCGCGGACGAGGCGGTCGCCGAGGCGGGGCGGGCCGCGCCCGATCTGGTGGTGATGGACCTCGGGCTGCCCGGCCGGTCCGGTCTGGAGGCCACCCGGCGCATCCTGTGCGCCCGCCCCGAGGCGCGGGTGATGGTCATGACGATGTCCGAGGACGACGACAGTCTGCTGGCCGCCGTGCGCGCCGGGGCCCGTGGCTATCTCCTCAAGGGAGCGGGCCGGGACGAGATCCTGCGCGCCCTGCACACCGTGGTGCGCGGCGGCGCCGTCTTCAGCCCGCGCATGGCGGAGCGGCTGGGGGTGCTGCTGGGCGCCTCCGGCGCGGCGTCGGCCAAGGAGGCGTTCCCGACGCTCACCGCGCGCGAGCGGGAGGTGCTGGACCTGCTCGCGGGCGGGCTCGGCTACCGGCAGATCGCCCAGCGGCTGGTGGTCACGGACAAGACCGTGCGCAACCATGTCGGCTCGATCTTCGCCAAGCTCCAAGTGCACGACCGGGCCCAGGCGATCGTCCGGGCCCGCGAGGCTGGGCTCGGCGGCGAGTGACGAGGCGAGTGACGAGGCGAACGATGAGGCGATGACGAGGCGAATGACTCGCTTGGCCATGTGTCTGATACTGGGTGGGTTATGGAATTCGTCATCCTTGCTGTAGTCATCGCTGTGGTCGCGCTCGCCGCGATCAGCGGGCTTGTGATCAGCAGCCGCAAGAAGAAGCGACTGCCCCCGGCACCGCCGAGCAGCCCGTCCGTCACCGCGCCGCCCGCCGAACCGCACGTCGGCGAGGAGGCCGAAACCCCGCGCGAGGAACCGCGCAGAACCATCGAAGAGGTGGACCTGCCCGGCGCCGAGGCGCCGGCCGCGCCCGCGGAGGCCGCCGCCCCCGCCGCGCCGGAGGCCCCGCCGGTCGAGGTCCCGGAGCCGACCGCCGGACGGCTGGTCCGGCTCCGCGCCCGGCTGTCCCGTTCCCAGACGACTCTGGGCAAGGGGCTGCTGACGCTGCTGTCCCGTGAGCACCTCGACGACGACACCTGGGAGGAGATCGAGGACACGCTGCTGACCGCCGACGTCGGCGTCGCCCCGACCCAGGAGCTGGTCGAGCGGCTGCGTGAGCGCGTCAAGGTGCTCGGCACCCGCAGCCCCGAGGAGCTACGCGGGCTGCTGCGCGAGGAGCTGCTGCACCTCGTCGGCACCGAGGCCGACCGGACCGTGCACACCGAGAGCGGGGTGGGGGCGAACGGCGAGGAGAAGCCGGGCGTCGTCATGGTCGTCGGGGTCAACGGCACCGGCAAGACCACCACCACCGGCAAGCTGGCCCGGGTCCTGGTGGCCGACGGCAAGTCGGTCGTGCTGGGCGCGGCGGACACCTTCCGGGCGGCCGCCGCCGATCAGCTGCAGACCTGGGGCGAGCGGGTCGGCGCCCGTACGGTCCGCGGCCCCGAGGGCGGCGACCCGGCCTCGGTCGCCTTCGACGCGGTCAAGGAGGGCATCGCCGAGTCCGCGGACGTCGTCCTCATCGACACCGCCGGGCGGCTGCACACCAAGACCGGTCTGATGGACGAGCTGGGCAAGGTCAAGCGGGTCGTGGAGAAGCACGGCACGGTGGACGAGGTGCTGCTCGTGCTCGACGCCACCACCGGGCAGAACGGCTTGGTGCAGGCGCGGGTCTTCCGCGAGGTGGTGGACATCACCGGCATCGTGCTCACCAAGCTGGACGGCACCGCCAAGGGCGGCATCGTCGTCGCGGTCCAGCGCGAACTGGGCGTACCGGTCAAGCTGATCGGACTGGGCGAGGGCGCGGACGATCTGGCGCCGTTCGAGCCGGAGGCGTTCGTCGACGCGCTGATCGGCGACTGATCCGGTCCCGCACCGCCGGACGGGCTTGAATCGACCATCGATTCAAGCCCGTCCGGCGTTTGTCCGGCTGTCCGGCGTTGTACGGGAAGAACTCAGGACCCGGCGCGGTGGCTCACATAAGCGAGGGTGCCCAGCACCAGCCGGGCGTGCGGCGGGCGGCCCGCCGTGTCGAGGGTCGGCGGGCGCAGCCAGCGCACCGGTCCCAGGCCCCCGAGGTCGGAGGGCGGCGCGGTGATGTGGTCGCCCTTCCCTAAGCAGCACAGATCGAGGTCCGCGTCGTCCCAGCCCATGCGGTAGAGCAGGTCGGGGAGTTCGGCCGCGGCCCCCGGTTCGACGAAGAACTGGGCGCGCCCGTGCGGGGTGACGGCGACCGGGCCGAGCGGCAGCCCCATCCGCTCCAGCCGCACCAGGGCGTGCCGCCCCGCGTACTCGGCCACCTCCAGGACGTCGAACGACCGGCCCACCGGCAGCAGGACGGCCGCCCCCGGGACCTCCTCCCACGCCGCCGCGGCGGCGTCGAGCGTGGCGCCCGCGGGCACGCCGGGGACGCAGCCGAGCGGATGGGCGCCGGGGGCCGGGCAGTCGGCCGCACCGCAGGAGCATTCGCCCGAACCGCGCGCGGCCCGGGCGCCCGGCACCACGTCCCAGCCCCACAGCCCGGTGTACTCCGCCACCGTGGTGGACTCGGACGTACGGCCGCGGCGCCGTGAGCCGGACCGCATCTCCCGGATGCCGCCGATCGTGAAGCCCATGCCCCCTCCAACGGGTCGCGCTCTCGATGGTTACGAGCCGGAGCGCACTCATGACGCTCCGTCGCCGAAGTGGTGCGGCAGGTGGTGTGTCGCGGTGTAACGGGTGGTGCGGAACGGCGCATGCGCCCCGCTGTGCACCTCTTCGCGTTCTTCCGGTCGCCCCGTGTCAAGTGAATCGTGTGAATCGGTGAAGGGGTTCATTCGAAGGGGTGGCGAATGGTGGCGTTTTCCCGATCCACCTCGCATAGAGCGTGATCGTAGGATTACTTTCGGTGCACGATCCCCGGTTGCGAGCATATGCCCGGCCGCGGTCCGGTACTTGCCACTGGCAAGGGCCGGTTCCCGTGGCGGACGGTTGATGCGCCGTATCGCGGGGACAACTGACCGTGACAGAAGGCATTCTGGTGGCGGTCCGGGAAGATTCGTGGGATGGGGGCGTTCCGGTGGGCGACAGCGGCGGCGGTGCTGACAAGCGACCCAACGCGCAGCTGGGATCGTGGTTTGTGCGCAGCGGCTGGTCGAAGGGGGAACTGGCCCGCCAAGTGAACCGCAGGGCACGTCAGTTAGGCGCGCATCACATCAGTACGGACACCTCGCGGGTGCGCCGCTGGCTGGATGGGGAACAGCCGCGCGAGCCGATCCCGCAGATCCTCTCCGAGCTGTTCTCCGAGCGCTTCGGCTGTGTGGTCGGCATCGAGGACCTGGGGCTGCGCCCCGCCCACCGGTCACCGTCCGTGTCCGGGGTGGATCTTCCCTGGGCCGGTCCCGAGACCGTCGCGCTGATCGGCGAGTTCTCCCGCAGCGACCTCATGCTCGCCCGGCGCGGCTTCCTCGGCACCTCCCTCGCCCTCTCGGCGGGCCCCGCCCTCATCGAGCCGATGCAGCGCTGGCTGGTGCCCTCGCCGAGCGGGGCGCCCGGCGGCGCGCGCGCGGCGGACAGCGGCCGCTCACGGCGCATCTCCCGGCTCTCCGAGCCGGAGCTGGAGCTGCTGGAGTCCACCATCACGATGTTCCGCGCCTGGGACGCCCAGTGCGGCGGCGGGCTGCGCCGCAAGGCGGTGGTCGGCCAGCTCCACGAGGTCACCGACCTGCTCCAGGAGTCGCACACCGAGGCGGTGTCCAAGCGGCTGTTCAAGGTCGCGGGCGAGCTGGCCCAGCTGGCCGGGTGGATGAGCTACGACATCGGCCTCCAGCCCACCGCCCAGAAGTACTTCGTCCTCGCGCTGCACGCCGCCAAGGAGTCCGGCGACCGCCCCCTCGGCTCGTATGTGCTCTCCAGCATGAGCCGCCAGATGATCCACGTCGGGCGGCCGGACGACGCGCTGGAACTGATCCACCTCGCGCAGTACGGCAGCCGGGAGAGCGCCACCCCGCGCACCCAGGCCATGCTGTATGCGATGGAGGGCCGGGCGTACGCCAACATGGGCCAGCCCAGCAAGTGCCACCGCGCCGTCAAGATGGCCGAGGACACCTTCGCCGACTGCGCCACGGGCGACGGCGACCCGAACTGGATCGGCTTCTTCTCCGAGGCCGAGCTGAACGCGGAGAACGCCCACTCCTACCGCGACCTCGCCTATGTCGCGGGCCGCAGCCCCACCTACGCCCAGCTCGCCGACCCGGTGATGCGCAACGCCGTGCGCCTCTTCGGCGAGGAGACCGCCGAGGGCGAGGGCGGGCACCAGCGTTCGTATGCGCTCAACCTGATCGGCATGGCCACCGTCCACCTCCTCCAGAAGCAGCCCGAGCAGTGCGTGGAGGTCGCCCAGAAGGCGCTGCCGCTCGCCCAGCGGATCCGCTCGGAGCGGGTGAACAACCGCCTGCGCAAGACCGTGGACACGGCGGTGCGCCACTTCGGGGACGTGCCCGAGGTCGTCGAGCTGAGCGACAGGCTCGTCGAAATGCTGCCCGATTCCCCGGACGAGACGGGCGCCCCCCGGGCCGTCTGAGGCGGCCCGGAGCGGGTTGCGGCACGGTAACGGAGCGGAAGGACCGCTTACCGTCAATTCATCGGCGCGTAACACGCCCGCGCCCTTCGTCACTGCCGCGAAACATCGAGCGGCATCGACTGAAACGGCGCTGCGCCAATCTCGTGGCGAATACCGGCCCTTTTGTTTATTGCCCGCACGGGCCGTTTCGACAGCGAGGAGACGCCGATGCCAGTGGGCATCACGATGCTTGCCGCGGACAAGATCACGCCCGATGACGCACTCAGCGCGGCCAACACCGGGTTCATGCTGCTGTGCGCCGCGCTGGTCCTGATCATGACGCCCGGCCTTGCCTTCTTCTACGGCGGCATGGTCCGCGTCAAAAGCGTGCTGAACATGCTGATGATGAGCTTCATCAGCATCGGCATCGTCACCGTCCTGTGGGTCCTCTACGGCTTCAGCGTCGCTTTCGACAAGGGCAATGACCTGTTCGGCGGCTTCGACTGGCTGGGCATGCACAACATCGGGCTGACCGAGCTGTGGCCCGGCTACACGATTCCGATCTATGTCTTCGCCCTGTTCCAGATGATGTTCGCGATCATCACCCCGGCGCTGATCAGCGGCGCCCTCGCGGACCGCGTGAAGTTCACCGCCTGGGCGGTGTTCATCGCCCTGTGGGCGACGGTCGTCTACTTCCCGGTCGCGCACTGGGTGTGGGCCGCCGACGGCTGGGCCTTCAAGCTCGGCGTGATCGACTTCGCGGGTGGTACCGCCGTCCACATCAACGCGGGCGCCGCCGCGCTCGGCGTGATCCTCGTCATCGGCAAGCGGGTCGGCTTCAAGAAGGACCCGATGCGGCCGCACAGCCTGCCGCTGGTCATGCTCGGTGCCGGTCTGCTGTGGTTCGGCTGGTTCGGCTTCAACGGCGGCTCCTGGCTCGGCGCCGACGGCGTCACCGCGGCCGCCTTCACCAACACCCAGGTCGCCACCGCCTCCGCGATGCTCGGCTGGCTCGCGTACGAGAAGATCCGGCACGGCTCCTTCACCACCCTGGGCGCCGCCTCCGGCGCGGTCTCCGGACTCGTCGCGATCACCCCGGCCTGCGGTGCGGTCAGCCCGCTCGGCGCGATCGCGATCGGCGTCATCGCCGGTGTCGTCTGCGCCATGGCGGTCGGCCTGAAGTACAAGTTCGGCTACGACGACTCGCTCGACGTCATCGGCGTCCACATGGTCGGCGGCCTCATCGGCTCGCTGCTCATCGGCCTCTTCGCCACCGGCCGGGTGCAGAGCGAGGCCAAGGGCCTGTTCTACGGCGGCGACGCCAGCCAGCTCGGCAAGCAGGCCGCCGGTGCCTTCGCGGTCCTCGCCTACTCCCTGATCGTCTCCGCGATCCTGGCCAAGGTCGTCGACCTGGTCATGGGCTTCCGGGTGGACGAGGACGACGAGGTCGCCGGGATCGACCAGGTCGAGCACGCCGAGACGGCGTACGACTTCGCGGGCGCGGGCGGCGGCACCTCCCTCGGCGGCCTCCAGGCGGCCGCGCACTCGGCGGCCGGTGAGGCGAAGAAGAAGGACGCCAAGAAGGACCCGAAGAAGGTGGACGCGTGAAGCTCATCACGGCGGTTGTGAAGCCGCACCGGCTCGACGAGATCAAGGAAGCCCTCCAGGCGTTCGGCGTGCAGGGCCTGACCGTCACCGAGGCCAGCGGCTACGGGCGCCAGCGCGGCCACACCGAGGTCTACCGGGGCGCGGAGTACACCGTCGACCTGGTGCCCAAGGTCCGCATCGAGGTGCTGGCCGAGGACGAGGAAGCCGACGACCTCATCGAGGTCGTGGTCAAGGCCGCCCGCACCGGAAAAATCGGGGACGGCAAGGTCTGGAGCGTCCCCGTCGAGACCGCGGTCCGGGTCAGGACCGGCGAGCGGGGCCCGGACGCCTTGTGAGCCACCCGTGAGGCATCCAGCAAGCGCATGTCCAGCTGACAGGGAGCAGCCGAGTTGATGGAACGCGTCGAGGCAACGACAGAGACGACCACCGACTCGGGCCCCGGCGGCTACGCGGCGGCCCGGCTGCGGCTCCTCCAGGAGGAGTCGCGGTCCGGGCCGCCGCGCCGTAGCGCGCTGGCCGGACTCACCGACCAGTGGCTGGCCGCGCTGCTCACCGGCGGCGCCGAGACCTCCGGGATCACGGAGGGCGTCGCGCTGGTGGCGGTCGGCGGATACGGACGCGGCGAACTGTCCCCGCGCAGCGACCTCGACGTCGTCCTGCTGCACGACGGCTCCGCCGACCCCTCGGCCCTCGCCGCGCTGGCCGACCACGTCTGGTACCCCGTCTGGGACATGGGGCTGGCCCTCGACCACTCCGTACGCACCCCCGGCGAGGCCCGCAAGACCGCCGCCGAGGATCTGAAGGTCCAGCTCGGCCTGCTGGACGCCCGCCATCTCGCGGGAGACGCCGCCCTCACCGCGGGCCTGCGCACCTCCGTCTTCGCGGACTGGCGCGCCCAGGCCCCGAAGCGCCTGCCCGAGCTGCGCGAGCTGTGCCAGGAGCGCGCCGAGCGCCACGGCGAGCTGCAGTATCTGCTCGAACCCGACGTGAAGGAGGCTCGCGGCGGACTGCGCGACGCCACCGCGCTGCGCGCCATCGCCGCCTCCTGGCTCGCCGACGCGCCCCGCGAGGGCCTGGACGAGGCCCGGCGGCGGCTGCTGGACACCCGCGACGCGCTCCACCTGGCCACCGGCCGGGCCACCGACCGGCTGTCCCTCCAGGAACAGGACCAGATCGCGGTGGCGGTCGGGCTGATGGACGCCGACGCCCTGCTGCGCCAGGTCTACGAGTCGGCCCGGACCATCGCGTACGCGAGCGATGTCACCTGGCGCGAGGTCGACCGGGTGCTGCGCGCCCGCTCGGCGAGCCGCCCGCGGCTGCGCGGACTGCTCGGTGGCCGTGGCCGTGGCGGCTCCGGCGACGCCGGGCAGACGCCGGGGGAGCGCAGCCCGCTCGCCGAGGGCGTCGTCGAACAGGACGGCGAGGTGGTGCTCGCCCGCGCCGCGCGCCCCGAGCGCGACCCCGTGCTCCCCCTGCGGGCCGCCGCGGCCGCCGCCCAGGCCGGTCTTCCGCTCTCGCTGCACGCCGTACGGCGGCTGTCCGCCGCCTCGGGCCCGCTGCCGGTGCCCTGGCCGCCGGAGGCCCGGGAGGAACTGGTCACCCTGCTGGGCGCGGGCGAGTCCACCGTGCCGGTCTGGGAGGCGCTGGAGGCCGAGGGCCTGATCACCCGGCTGCTGCCGGACTGGGAGCGGGTGCGCTGCCGCCCGCAGCGCAACCCCGTGCACCGGTGGACCGTCGACCGCCACCTCGTGGAGACCGCGGTGCGCGCCAGCGCCCTCAGCCGCCGCGTCGGCCGCCCCGACCTGCTGCTGGTCGCCGCGCTGCTGCACGACATCGGCAAGGGCTGGCCCGGCGACCACTCGGTGGTGGGGGAGACGATCGTCCGGGACGTGGCCGCCCGGATCGGCTTCGACCGCGCCGATGTGTCCGTCCTCGCTACTCTCGTACGTCACCATCTGCTCCTCGTGGAGACCGCCACCCGCCGCGACCTGGACGACCCGGCCACCGTGCGCGCGGTCGCCGAGGCGGTCCGCGCCCCCGCCACCCTGGAGCTGCTGCACGCCCTCACCGAGGCCGACGCGCTGGCCACCGGGCCCGCGGCGTGGAGCGCCTGGCGCGGCGCGCTCGTCGCCGACCTGGTCAAGCGGGTCGCCGCCGTCCTCGCGGGCGAGCCCGCGGCGGACCCGGACGACCCGCAGCAGATCACCGCCGAGCAGGAACGGCTCGCGATCGAGGCGTGCCGCACCGGCGGCCCGGTGCTGGCCCTGCACGCGAGGTCGGAAGCGCTGCCGTCTAGTGACTCGGCTGACTCGGCTGACTCGGCGACGGAACCGGAACCGATCGGCGTCGAGCTGCTGATCGCCGTCCCTGACCAGACCGGAGTGCTGGCCGCGGCCGCCGGGGTGCTGGCCCTGCACCGGCTCACGGTCCGGGCGGCCGACCTGCGCGCCGTGGAGCTGCCGTCGGAGCTGGACGGCGCGGACAAGCCCGGCGGCGTCCTGCTGCTGAGCTGGCGGGTGGCCGCCGAATACGGATCGCTGCCGCAGGCCGCGCGGCTGCGGAACGATCTGCTCCGGGCGCTGGACGGCTCGCTCGACATCGTCGCCCGGCTCGCCGAGCGCGAGGCCGCCTACCGCAAGTACCCGCGCCGCCGCGGCGTCCACGCCCCGCCCCCGCGGGTGACGGTCGCGCCCGGCAGCTCACAGCTCGCCACCGTGATCGAGGTCCGCGCGCAGGACGTCCCCGGCCTCCTCCACCGCATCGGCCGCGCCCTGGAGGCGTCCGGTGTGACGGTCCGCAGCGCCCACGTCAGCACGCTGGGCGCGAACGCGGTCGACGCGTTCTATGTCACGGACCCCACGGGCGCCCCGCTGTCCCCCATGCGCGCCGCGGAACTGGCCCAAGAGGTAGAGCAGACCCTGCGCTAGGCCCTACCGTCCGTCCCCCGTTCGGCCACCGGCCTCCCCGACGCCGGGCAGCCGCGCACCCAGGAGCAGAGACGCCCTGCCCCCGCCCCTGCGCCGTTTGAGGAGTCGGGTCCGGGGCGGGAATACCTGACCTCCAGCCCCTGCGGTGGGTGAGGAGCGGGGCCCTGGGGTGAAGGTGCCCCACTCCAGTCCCTGCGGCGTTTGAGCGGCTGGGCACCCCGGGGCGGAGAGGCCCCTGCCTCCGGCTCCTGCGGTGTTTGGGGAGTCGGGTGCGGGGCGGGGATACCTGGCCTCCAGACCCTGCGGTGGGTGAGGAGCGGGGCCCTGGGGTGAAGGTGCCCCACTCCAGTCCCTGCGGCGTTTGAGCGGCTGGGCACCCCGGGGCGGAGGTGCCCCTGCCTCCGGCTCCTGCGGTGTTTGGGGAGTCGGGTGCGGGGCGGGGATACCTGGCCTCCAGACCCTGCGGTGGTTGAGGAGCGGGGCCCTGGGGTGAAGGTGCCCCACTCCAGCCCCTGCGGCGTTTGAGCGGCCGGGGACCCCGGGGGGCGGAGGCGCGTCTGCCCTCGGCTCCTGCGGTGTTTGAGGGGTCGGGTTCGGGGCGGATGTGTCCCGCCTCCAGCCTCTTCGGCGTTTGAGGGGTCGGGTCCGGGGCGGATGTGCCCCGCCTCCAGCCCCTCCGGCGATTGAGGAGCGGGGGCCGGGGCGGGGCCCCGGTTCGGGAAGGGGCGGGGTGGGGGAATGCCGCGTCGTGCGCCCGGGGGCAGACCGTTACCTCGGCGTGCGGATACCCTTGGAGGCCGACCGCCGACCCGACATCCGACCGAAGGATTCGCGACCACCGTGTTCGATACCCTCTCCGATCGCCTCGCAGCGACTTTCAAGAACCTCCGGGGCAAGGGCCGCCTCAGCGAGGCGGACATCGACGCGACGGCACGCGAGATCCGGATCGCCCTGCTCGAGGCGGACGTCGCGCTGCCCGTCGTACGGGCGTTCATCAAGCAGGTCAAGGAGCGCAGCCTCGGTGCCGAGGTCTCCCAGGCGCTGAACCCGGCCCAGCAGGTCATCAAGATCGTCAACGAGGAGCTGATCGGCATCCTCGGCGGCGAGGCCCGCCGCCTCCGCTTCGCCAAGCAGCCCCCGACGGTCATCATGCTCGCCGGTCTGCAGGGCGCCGGTAAGACGACGCTCGCCGGAAAGCTCGGCCGCTGGCTGAAGGGCCAGGGCCACGCGCCGCTGCTCGTCGCGTGTGACCTCCAGCGCCCCAACGCCGTCAACCAGCTCTCGGTGGTCGCCGAGCGCGCGGGCGTCGCGGTGTTCGCGCCGGAGCCGGGCAACGGTGTCGGCGACCCGGTGAAGGTCGCCAAGGACTCCGTCGAGTTCGCCAACACCAAGCAGCACGACGTCGTGATCGTCGACACCGCCGGTCGCCTCGGCATCGACGAGGAGCTGATGCGTCAGGCCGCGGACATCCGCGACGCGGTCAGCCCGGACGAGGTCCTGTTCGTCGTCGACGCGATGATCGGCCAGGACGCGGTGAACACCGCCGAGGCGTTCCGCGACGGCGTCGGCTTCGACGGCGTGGTGCTCTCCAAGCTCGACGGCGACGCGCGCGGCGGTGCCGCGCTGTCCATCGCGCATGTCACCGGCCGTCAGATCATGTTCGCCTCCAATGGTGAGAAGCTGGACGACTTCGACGCGTTCCACCCGGACCGCATGGCGTCCCGCATCCTCGGCATGGGCGACATGCTCAGCCTCATCGAGAAGGCCGAGCAGACCTTCAGCCAGCAAGAGGCCGAGAAGATGGCGGCCAAGCTGGCGAAGGGCCCCAAGGAGTTCACGCTCGACGACTTCCTGGCGCAGATGGAGCAGGTCCGCAAGATGGGCTCCATCTCCAAGCTGCTCGGCATGCTGCCGGGCATGGGCCAGATGAAGGACCAGATCAACAATCTGGACGAGCGGGACGTGGACCGCACGGCCGCGATCATCAAGTCGATGACGCCGGGCGAGCGCCAGGACCCGAACATCATCAACGGCTCCCGCCGCGCCCGTATCGCCCGGGGTTCCGGCGTCGAGGTGAGCGCGGTCAAGAACCTGGTGGAGCGGTTCTTCGAAGCGCGCAAGATGATGTCGAAGATGGCCCAGGGCGGCGGCATGCCGGGGATGCCCGGGATGCCGGGCATGCCCGGCGGTGGCGCCACCAAGCGCAAGGGCAAGCCGCAGAAGAAGGTCAAGGGCAAGCAGCGCAGCGGCAACCCGATGAAGCGGAAGGCCGACGAGCAGGCCGCCGCGGCCCGCCGTGAGCAGGCGGGCCAGCAGGGCGGCGCGTTCGGCGCGCCCGGCGGCCAGGGCGCCCAGGACTTCGAACTCCCCGACGAGTTCAAGAAGTTCATGGGCTGAACCCGCCCGCACAGCACCGGGTGCGCGGGTCCCTGCCACGGACGGCAGGGACCCGCGCACCCGTATACGCGGACGTTCAGACCCGGGCGATCAGATACCGCAATACGTTCGGCATCCACACCGTCCCGTCCGGACGCTGATACGGATGCAGCGCCTCCGCTATCTCCTTGCGCACCTGCGTCGGATCGGTCGCCCGCTCCGCCGCGTCGAACAGCCCCGTCGAGAGCAGTCCGCGCACCGCGCTGTCCAGGTCGGCGTACCCGAACGGGCAGGCCACCCGCCCCGATCCGTCCGGCCGCAGCCCGGCCCGCTCGGCCAGCGTCTCCAGGTCGTCCCGGCCGCACGGCCGCCAGCGTGCCGGGGCGCACATCGGGTCGGCGAGCCGGGCCCCCACCCGCAGCACCGACGAGGTGGCGCACCGCTCCGGCGGACCCCACCCGGCCAGCACCACCGCGCCGCCGCGCTGGGCGAGCGCCGCGGCCGCCGTGAGCGAGGAGGCCGCCGCGCCGGGCCCGCCGGGGCCGCCCGCCGCCGGGGCGGGCAGTGGCTCGAAGGCGGTCACGACCGAGAAGCGCGCGGTCGCCGCCGCCTCCCGCGCGCACGCCGACTCCGGACCGCCGGGCCCCAGCCGCACCGGGTCGCCCAGCCGCTCCCGCGCCAGCGCGAGGCGCGGCTCGTCCGTGTCGACGCCGCAGACGTCGGCGCCGCGTCCGGCCGCCATGAGCAGGGCGAGCCCCGAGCCGCAGCCCAGGCCCAGCAGCCGGGTGCCGGTGCCGACGTCCAGCCGTTCGTACACGGCCTCGTACAGCGGTACCAGCATCCGTTCCTGGATCTCCGCCCAGTCGCGGGCGCGGGCGTGCGGGTCCGCCGTGCGCGGTGGGGAGGGGTGCGGGTGGTGCCGCCGTACGAGCGTAGATGTCATCGAAAGGGCCCCAATCAGCGAAGAGCAGTGCCGTCGTCAGATCCGCCGTTGTGCGCCAGAGGGTGCCGTGTGGATCGTGCCGGGCTCTTCCACAGGGCACCCGCTCGTCGCGTCCCACCCCCGTATGCCAGAGAACTCCGCATCCGTCCCCGCGTCCAGAGCTTTCACGGCCGTGCTTGCGTGCCCCCTCCGTGCGCCCCCACGCACCCTCGCGTTCGCCCCGCTCCCCAGGCGCCCCCGCCCCGCCCGGGAGAAATTCGCCGCGGTTCGCCGCGCCGCCGCCGTACGATCGGCGCCATGGTCAAAGCACCCGTTCTCACCCCACGTGCGGTGGATTTTCCGCGTTGGTACCAGGATGTGATCAGCAAGGCCGAGCTGGCCGAGAACGGACCAGTGCGCGGCACCATGGTCATCCGACCGTACGGATACGGGCTGTGGGAGCGGATGCAGGGCGATCTGGACGCCCGGATCAAGGCGGCGGGCGTCCAGAACGCCTACTTCCCCCTCTTCATCCCGCAGTCGTATCTGACCCGGGAGGCCGAGCACGTCGAGGGTTTCGCCCCCGAGCTCGCGGTCGTCACCCACGGCGGCGGCAAGGAGCTGGAGGAGCCGGTGGTGGTCCGGCCCACCTCCGAGACGATCGTCAACGAGTACTTCTCGAAGTGGGTGCAGAGCTACCGCGATCTGCCGCTGCTGATCAACCAGTGGGCCAATGTGGTGCGCTGGGAGCTGCGGCCCCGGCTGTTCCTGCGGACGACCGAATTCCTGTGGCAGGAGGGCCACACCGCGCACGCCACGTACGAGGACGCCCGGGAGTTCGCCGCCCGCATCCACCGCGACGTCTACGCCGACTTCATGGAGAACGTGCTCGCCATGGACGTCGTCCTGGGGCGCAAGACCGCCCGGGAGCGCTTCGCCGGTGCCGTCAACACCCTCACCCTGGAAGGGATGATGGGCGACGGCAAGGCGCTGCAGCTGGGCACCAGCCATGAGCTGGGGCAGAACTTCGCGCGCGCCTTCAACACCCGCTATCTGTCCCGGGACGGCGAGCAGGAACTGGTCTGGCAGACCTCCTGGGGCAGTACGACCCGTCTGGTCGGCGCGCTGGTCATGATGCACGGCGACGACGACGGGCTGCGGCTGCCGCCCCGGCTGGCCCCGGTCCAGGCCGTCGTCCTCGCGGTCAAGGGCGACGACGCGGTGCTCGCCGCGGTCCGCGAGACCGGCGACCGGCTGGCGGCGGCGGGGGTGCGGGTCCAGGTCGACGACCGCACCGACGTCCCCTTCGGCCGCCGCGCCGTCGACTGGGAGCTGCGCGGCGTACCGGTGCGCGTCGAGATCGGCCCGCGCGACCTGGCGGCCGGGACCGCCACCCTCGCCCGGCGCATTCCGGGCGGCAAGGAACCGGTGCGCGCCGACCTGCTGGCCGAGGCGGTGCCGAAGGCGCTGGAGGAGGACCAGGCGCTGCTGCTGCGCCAGGCGCGGGAGCGCCGCGTGGCGCGCACGGTGGAGGCGCGGACCGTGGAGGAGGCCGCGGAGGCGGCGGCCGCGGGAGGCTGGGCGCGGATCCGGTGGGCCGATCTGGGCCCGGAGGGCGAGGCCGCGCTCGCCGAGCGGGCGGTGTCCGTACGGTGTCTGGTCGCCGAGGACGGGGCGGTGCCGGACGCTGATGACGCGCCAGGTAACGTCGCCTTCGTGGCACGCGCCTACTGAGGGCGCGGGACCGGTGAGCCGGTGCCGACGGTGCACGGGCCCTCCCGACGGTGTACGGGCCCTCCGCGGGCCCGGTGTCTACGGGCCGGGCCGTACATGGCGGTACGTACCGCCTTGGTGCGCCGTGGGCGGCTCATCCATGCATGTGCGCACCCGCCCTCGTCGCGACGCATCAGCGCTGAACTGACTGGTACGTGCAAATTATTTGAGATGCCCCGGAATCGGAACACCGGGCGGCTCCTGCTCGTTAGCACGACGTGAGCACGACACCACCTGTACTCGCCGCAGAGCTGGCACAGGCGTGGGCCGACATTCAACGGCACCACCCCGAGCTGCCAGATCTAGCCGCGCCCGAATCGCTGATCGGAGAGTCGTCGTCCGCATGTGGCGCCGAGCTCTCCTTCGAACGGCTGCTGCACGAGGCAGTCCACGGCATCGCCGCCGCCCGCGGTGTCCGTGATACCTCGCGCGCCGGCCGCTACCACAACCGCCGGTTCCTGGCGATCGCCGAGGAGCTGGGTCTCGACCACTCCGAGGAGCCGCATCCCAGCAGTGGCTTCTCGCTGGTCACTCTCAGTCCCGAGGCGAGAAAGCGCTACCGGACCACGATCGACCGACTGCACCGCGCCCTCAAGGCGCACACCGTCGCGACCGCGGCCGAGACCTCCCGCGCCTTCCGCGGGCCCGCGGCACGGCACGGTTCGTCCGGGGGCGGCGTCCGCGTCAAGGCGGTGTGCGACTGCGGGCGGAACGTTCGCGTCGTTCCGTCGGTGCTGGCCCAGGCGCCGATCATGTGCGGCGGCTGCGGGAAGCCGTTCCGTATTCCGGACGCGGTGGCCGCGGTCGGGTGACCTGCCACGGTGTGGCAGAATGGTCCGCTGTACTCGACAGCCGACCAGGACCCCTCTCTCCTCCGGCTGACGCGTCCATCGGGCACTCGGGTACCGCAACCCCACGCGGCACTTCGCAGTGCTCAACCACGTCAAGACCAGGAGACACCACTCCCGTGGCAGTCAAGATCAAGCTGAAGCGTCTGGGCAAGATCCGTTCGCCTCACTACCGCATCGTCGTCGCCGACTCCCGCACCCGCCGTGACGGCCGGGCGATCGAGGAGATCGGCCTGTACCACCCGGTGCAGAACCCCTCGCGCATCGAGGTCGACTCTGAGCGTGTGCAGCACTGGCTGAAGGTCGGCGCCCAGCCGACCGAGCCGGTGCTCGCCATCCTGAAGGTCACCGGTGACTGGCAGCAGTTCAAGGGCCTGCCCGCCCCGGCCCCGATGAAGGTCGCCGAGCCGAAGGCCGACAAGCGCGCCCTGTTCGAGGCCGCGGCCAAGGACGCCGGTGACGAGCCGAAGGGTGAGGCCATCACCCCGAAGGCGAAGAAGTCCGAGAAGAAGTCGGACGAGGCGGCCGAGGCCGCTGAGTCCACCGCGTCGACCGAGGCCTGAGGATGCTCGAGGAAGCCCTCGAGCACCTGGTGAAGGGCATCGTCGACAACCCCGACGACGTGCAGGTCGCCTCGCGCAACCTGCGTCGCGGACGCGTGCTCGAGGTCCGGGTGCACCCCGATGACCTGGGCAAGGTGATCGGCCGTAACGGCCGCACCGCCCGCGCGCTGCGCACCGTTGTTGGCGCCATCGGCGGCCGTGGCATCCGCGTCGACCTCGTCGACGTGGATCAGGTCAGCTGAGAGGCGATCAATAGGAGCACCGGCACGGGCCGGGGAGGGCTTTGGGCCGTCCCCGGCCCGTGTGCGTGAAAGGGACATGCATCGTGCAGTTGGTTGTCGCGCGGATCGGCCGTGCCCATGGCATCAAGGGCGAGGTCACCGTCGAGGTGCGTACGGACGAGCCCGAGCTGAGGCTCGGCCCGGGCGCCGTGCTGGCCACCGAGCCCGCCTCGGCCGGACCGCTGACCATCGAGACCGGCCGGGTGCACAGCGGCCGGCTGCTGCTGCGCTTCGAGGGGGTGCGGGACCGTACGGGCGCGGAGGCGCTGCGCAACATCCTGCTCATCGCGGAGGTCGACCCCGAGGAGGTCCCGGAGGACCCCGAGGAGTTCTACGACCACCAGCTGATCGACCTCGACGTGGTCACCGTGGACGGCGCGGCGGTCGGCCGGATCTCCGAGATCTCCCACCTTCCGTACCAGGACCTGCTGATCGTGAAGCGGCCCGACGGCAGCGAGGTGATGATCCCGTTCGTCTCCGAGATGGTGCCGGAGATCGATCTGGAGGAGCAGCGCGCGGTCGTCGACCCGCCGCCGGGACTGCTGGACGAGGCCGAGGCGGAGATCGCCACCGGCCGTGAGGACGCGTCGTCATGAGGCTCGACGTCATCACGATCTTCCCGGAGTACCTGGAGCCGCTGAACGTCTCGCTGGTCGGCAAGGCGCGCGCCCGCGGCGTACTGGACGTCCGCCTGCACGACCTGCGCTCCTGGACGCACGACCGGCACAACACGGTGGACGACACCCCGTACGGCGGCGGCCCGGGCATGGTCATGAAGCCCGAGCCGTGGGGCGAGGCGCTGGATGAGGTCATCGAGTCGGGCGAGGGCGAGGGGCTGCCGGGGCCCACCCTGGTGGTGCCCACCCCGAGCGGCCGCCCGTTCACCCAGACCCTCGCGGTGGAGCTGTCCGAGCGCCCCTGGCTGGTCTTCGCGCCGGCGCGGTACGAGGGCATCGACCGGCGGGTGATCGAGGAGTACGGGGAGCGGCTGGAGATCCACGAGGTCTCCATCGGCGACTACGTCCTGGCGGGCGGCGAGGCCGCGGTCCTGGTGATCACGGAGGCCGTCGCCCGGCTGCTGCCCGGTGTGCTGGGCAACGCCGAGTCGCACCAGGACGACTCCTTCGCCCCCGGCGCGATGGCCGATCTGCTGGAGGGGCCCGTCTACACCAAGCCCCCCGAGTGGCGCGGCCGGGACATCCCGGAGGTGCTGGTCAGCGGCCATCACGGCAAGATCGCCCGGTGGCGCAGGGACGAGGCGTTCCGCCGCACCAGCGCCCACCGCCCCGATCTGATCGAGCGCTGCGACCCGGCGACGCTCGACAAGCACGACCGGGCGCTCCTGGCCGATCTCGGCTGGGAGGAGCTGCCCGGGGCGGGCGAAACCGGGGGACGGGCCCGATTTGGGCGGCCGGACCGGCCCGTGGAAGAATAGGCCGCTGCCGTACGTCCGGGTGTGCGCCCCTGCCACAGGGGGACCGACGCTCGCCCGATGAGGGCGGCACTCCGAATCAACATTCCGATATGCCGCTGATGACCTGTGGCATCAGCGAAGAAAGCAGACGATCATGACTCACCTGCTCGACAACGTCGACTCCGCGTCGCTGCGCAGCGACATCCCGACGTTCCGCCCCGGCGACACGGTCAACGTGCACGTCCGCGTCATCGAGGGCAACCGTTCGCGTGTCCAGCAGTTCAAGGGCGTCGTCATCCGCCGCCAGGGCTCCGGCGTGCGCGAGACCTTCACCGTCCGCAAGGTGAGCTTCAGCGTCGGCGTCGAGCGCACCTTCCCGGTGCACACCCCGATCGTCGAGAAGATCGAGGTCGTCACCCGCGGTGACGTGCGCCGCGCGAAGCTGTACTACCTGCGTGACCTCCGCGGCAAGGCCGCGAAGATCAAGGAGAAGCGCACCCGCTGAGTTTTGTGCGACTACTGAGCTAGCGTCGGATGCCCCGGCCGGGCCGGATAGGCTCTGGCCCGATGGACATCGAAGGACGGCTCGCGGAGCGCGATCGCTCCTCCCGCTCCGACCCGGAGCACGAGGAGCGATCGCGCTCTTCGCATACCCCGGAGCGGCCGCCGTGGCGGCGGGCGGCGCTCCTCGCGGCCGTCTCCATGGCGCTGGTGCTGCTGGTGAGCGGGTTCGTGGTGCAGCCGTTCCTGATCCCCAGCGGCTCCATGGAGAACACTCTGCGCCCCGGGGACCGGGTGCTGGTGAACAAGCTCGCCTACCGTTTCGGGGACGATCCGCGCCGTGGTGACGTTGTCGTCTTCGACGGCACCGGCTCCTTCCTGCGAGAGGGGCCGTCCGGGAACCCGGTGACCGGTGCGCTGCGCACGGCGGCCGCGGCGGTCGGTCTCGCCGAGCCCGCCGAGACCGACTACATCAAGCGCGTGGTGGGCGTCGGCGGTGACCGGGTCGTCTGCTGCGACAAGCGGGGGAGGATCGAGGTGAACGGCCGGCCCGTGAACGAGGACTATCTGTACCCCGGGGACAGCGCCTCGCGGGTGCCGTTCGACACCGTCGTGCCCGAAGGGCGGCTGTGGGTGATGGGCGATCACCGCAGCGCCTCCCGGGACTCCCGCGACCACCTCGGCGAGCCGGGCGGCGGCACCGTCCCCGTGGACCAGGTGATCGGACGGGCCGACTGGATCGGCTGGCCGTTCGGCCGCTGGTCCCGCGTCAGGGGCGCGGAGGCCTTCGCGGACGTCCCAGGACCCGGCGGTGCGCCGGGCGCGGCGGTCCCCGGTGGTGCGCATGGGTAACCGCGGACGCCCCCGCTCCGGCACCCGCCGGGCAGGGCCCTCTCCCACGCCCTCTCCCTCTCCCACGCCCGCTCCCGACGGGCCGCAGCGCGAGCCGGGGCAGCGGCGGCTGGCCACGCGCGCGGAGCGGCGCCGGGTGCAGCAGCGGATCAAGCGCAGAAGACGCCGTTCCGCGGTGCGGGAGATACCGATCCTGATCGGTGTGGCGCTGGTGATCGCGCTGGTCCTCAAGACCTTCCTGGTCCAGGCGTTCGTGATCCCGTCCGGCTCGATGGAGCAGACGATCAAGATCGGCGACCGGGTGCTGGTCGACAAGTTCACCCCGTGGTTCGGCTCCAAGCCGACCCGCGGGGACGTGGTGGTGTTCAAGGACCCCGGTGGCTGGCTCGAGGACGAGCGGAAGCCGCCCAAGGACGATCCGCCGGTCATCAAGCAGGGCAAGGAGTTCCTGACCTTCATCGGTCTGCTGCCCTCGTCGGACGAGCAGGACCTGATCAAGCGGGTGGTCGCCGTCGGCGGCGACACGGTGGCATGCTGTGACACGAACGGCAGGGTCACGGTCAACGGGACACCGCTGAACGAGTCGTATCTGTACCCGGGGAACGCGCCGTCGCAGCGCAAGTTCAAGGTGACCGTCCCCGCGGGGCGGATGTTCATGATGGGCGACCACCGGTCGAACTCGGCGGACTCCCGGGTGCACCTCGGCGAGGCGTACCAGGGCACCGTCGCGGATGAGAGCGTGGTGGGCCGGGCCGTGGTGATCGCATGGCCGTTCGGCCACATGCGGCAGCTGGAGGAGCCCGGAACGTACGCGTCCGTGCGGGACGCGCCGAGTGGGGCGACACAGGTGAGCGGTGCGCCGCATAGGCTGTCCCCCATGGATCAGCAAGGAATGATCCAGCTCCCGACCCCTGCGGAACTCCCGCTCGTTATGGGAGTGGTGGGCCTGCGCCGTTCGTGGAGCAGGCGGCAGCGGCGTGAGGAGTGAATGTGGGGGACTTGGCGGTCGGCGCGCGATCCGGTCACGAAGAGCCCGAGAGGCGGCCCGGTACGAGGGGAGAGGGGACCGCGGACCAGGCACCGGAAGCGCCCGGGGCGTCCCCGGCACCGGGCGGCGCTCCCGAGGCCGGACCGGCTGACACCCCGCCCTCCGGCCCTTCGGGACCGCCCGGGCCGGGGCCCGGGGCCGGGCCCGGCGCGGAGCGGGAGACCGGCTCCGAGGAAGAGGGCAAGGCGGCCGGGTCCGGGCGGCGGCCCGCGAAGGGCAGGAAGGTGCGCTCCTTCTGGAAGGAGCTGCCGATCCTGATCTTCATCGCGCTGGTGCTGGCGCTGCTGATCAAGACGTTCCTGGTGCAGGCCTTCTCGATCCCGTCCGACTCGATGCAGAACACGCTGCAGCGGGGCGACCGGGTGCTGGTGGACAAGCTCACTCCGTGGTTCGGCTCGAAGCCGGAGCGCGGCGAGGTGGTCGTCTTCCACGACCCGGGCGGCTGGCTCGGCGAGACCCAGACGCAGGACGCGGGCCCGATCGCCGAGGGCATCCAGGAGGCGCTGAGCCGCGTCGGTCTGATGCCGTCCGCCGATGAGAAGGACCTGATCAAGCGAGTGATCGCGACCGGCGGGGACACGGTCTCGTGCCGGCGCGGCGGCAAGGTGATGGTCAACGGCAAGCCGCTGGACGAGCCGTACATCTTCCCCGGGAACACTCCGTGTGACGAGAAGCCGTTCGGTCCGATCAAGGTGCCCAAGGACCGGATCTGGGTGATGGGCGACCACCGCCAGGACTCGCTGGACTCCCGCTACCACCAGAACCTGCACAACGGCACGGTCTCGGTGGACGACGTCGTCGGGCGCGCGATCGTGGTCGCCTGGCCCATCAACCGCTGGTCCGCCCTGTCGATCCCGGGCACCTTCGAGCAGCCGGGGCTGAGCGCGGCGGCCTCCATGGCCCCCTCGGCGCTCGGGCTCGCGGGCGCGGTGCCGCTCGTGCTGTGGCGTCGTCGCAGGCAGGCGGCGAAGGTGCGGGGGACGGCTGACTGACGCCCGTACCGCGGGTAAGGTGCGATCCCGTGCCATGGGGCATGCGGAACATGGCCTTCTCTGTCTGCTGGACACGGTGGGAGCACTGGAATGAGTGATGCCCGAGGGGCGGGGGGCAGCAGGCTGGGCGCCGTGCTGTCCGGGCTGGCGGTGGCCGTCGGCTGTGTGCTGTTCCTGGGCGGCTTCGCCTGGGGTGCGGTGCTCTACAAGCCGTACAGCGTCCCGACCGACTCGATGTCGCCGACCATCGGCAAGGGCGACCGGGTGCTCGCGGAGCGCATCGACGGCGGTGAGGTGCGCCGCGGTGATGTGGTCGTCTTCCAGGACGAGATCTGGGGCGCCCTGCCGATGGTGAAGCGGGTCATCGGGGTCGGCGGTGACAAGGTCGTGTGCTGCGACAAGCAGAACCGCATCACCGTGGACGGCAAGGTCCTCGAAGAACCGTATCTGCAGGCCAAGGAACCGGCCTCGATGACCCGGTTCTCCACCACCGTGCCCAAGGGACGCCTGTTCCTCATGGGCGACCACCGCAGCGACTCCCTCGACTCCCGGGTGCACCTCAGCGACAGCAGCCATGGAGCCGTCCCCACGGACGCCGTGACGGCCCGGGTGGACGCCACCGCCTGGCCGCTGGGGGCCTTCGGCATGATGGAGCGCCCTGAGCTGTTCAAGGAGCTGCCGGGCGGGGTCTCACAGCCCGGTCCGCTCCGGATCGTCCTGGTCTCGGTCCTGACCGGCGCCGTGCTCATCCTGGGAGGTGCGGCCTACGGACCGGTCGCGCGCCGGATGGGAGGCGGCACCACCCGGCGGGACGAGACGCGGGAGAAGGTGGCGGCCAGTGGCTGACGGGGCTGGCAAGGCTGACAGAACCGACGGGACCGGCGCGGAGGCGGCGCCGCTGCGGAAGGTCGCCCGGGTGGTGCTGCTCGATCCCCAAGACCGGATCTTGCTGCTGCACGGCTTCGAACCGGATGACCCCTCGCTGACCTGGTGGTTCACCCCGGGTGGCGGGCTGGAGGGCGACGAGAGCCGCGAGCAGGCCGCCCTGCGCGAGCTGGCGGAGGAGACCGGGATCACCGATGTCCGGCTCGGCCCGCTGCTGTGGCGGCGCACCTGCTCCTTCCCGTTCTACGGCCGCCGCTGGGACCAGGACGAGTGGTACTACCTGGCCCGTACGGAGCAGACCACGACGCGCCCTGAGGGGCTGACGGAGCTGGAGCGGCGCAGCATGACCGGGTCGCGCTGGTGGACGGTGGAGGAGCTGGCCGGGGCGACCGAGCCGGTATACCCGACCCGGCTCGTGGGACTGTTGCGTACGCTGCTGGAACAGGGACCGCCCACTACACCGGTGATCCTGGAGACTGAGCGCGTCTGACGCACAATGGGGGGACGCACGGCTGAAGGGGAACATGCCATGAGCGCCGAGGACCTCGAGAAGTACGAGACCGAGATGGAGCTGAAGCTCTACCGGGAGTACCGCGATGTCGTCGGTCTGTTCAAATACGTGATCGAGACCGAGCGCCGCTTCTATCTCACCAACGACTACGAGATGCAGGTGCACTCGGTCCAGGGTGAGGTCTTCTTCGAGGTGTCGATGGCGGACGCCTGGGTCTGGGACATGTACCGACCGGCGCGGTTCGTCAAGCAGGTACGCGTACTCACGTTCAAGGACGTGAATATCGAGGAGCTGAACAAGAGCGACCTCGACCTTCCGGGGGGCTGATCTTCCGGACCCGGCCTTCCTCGGCTGACTCACTCTTCCGGGTGGCCGAGTTCTCCACCAGCGGCGGGCCGTCCACAGAAATCCACCAAGATCCCTGAATTCGGGGCGGGGGCGTCACAGTCGGTGCCGGAGGTGGTGCCGAATGAACGCCCGGGGAGCATTGGGCCGCTACGGCGAGGATCTGGCGGCGCGCCGGCTGGCCGAGGCCGGTATGACCGTCCTGCAGCGCAATTGGCGGTGCCGGGACGGCGAGATCGACATCGTCGCGCTGGACGCCGGGGCGCTGGTCGTCTGCGAGGTCAAGACGCGTCGCGCGGAGGGGTACGAACCTCCGGCGGCGGCGGTCAGGCCCGGCAAGGCCGACCGGCTGCGCCGCCTCGCCGAGCGCTGGCTGGAGCGGCACGGCGGGCCGCCGCCTGAGGGTGTGCGGATCGACCTGGTGGGCGTGGTGCTGCCACGGCGCGGCGCGCCCGTGGTCGAGCACATGCGGGGGGTGGCCTGAATGGGGTTCGCCCGCACCTGCTCGGTCGCCCTGGTCGGGGTCGAGGGCGTGGTGGTCGAGGTCCAGGCCGACCTGGAGCCCGGCGTGGCCGCCTTCGCCCTGGTCGGTCTGCCCGACAAGTCCCTGGTGGAAAGCCGGGACCGGGTCCGCGCCGCCGTGGTCAACTCCGGTGACGCCTGGCCGCAGAAGAAGCTCACGGTCGGGCTCAGCCCGGCGTCCGTGCCCAAGGGCGGCAGCGGCTTCGACCTGGCCGTGGCCTGCGCGGTGCTCGGCGCAGCCGAGCGCATCGACCCACGGGAGATCGCCGATCTGATGATGATCGGGGAGCTGGGTCTGGACGGCCGGGTCCGGCCGGTGCGCGGGGTGCTGCCCGCCGTGCTCGCGGCCGCCGAGGCCGGATACCGGCAGGTCGTCGTCCCGGAGCAGACCGCGGCCGAGGCATCCCTGGTGCCGGGCGTCTCGGTGCTCGGCGTGCGGAGCCTGCGCCAGCTGATCGCGGTCCTCACCGACGAACCGGTCCCCGAGGAGGACGAGCCGCTGGAGGCCGGGCGGCCCGATCCCATGCTGGCGGGGCTCACCATGCCCGGCGCGGGCATGGGCACCGGTGTGGCCGCGCTCCCCGGGGCCGGGGCGGGGCGGCCCGATCTGGCCGAGGTCGCCGGGCAGCGGGCCGCGCGCACCGCGCTGGAGGTCGCCGCCGCCGGGGGCCACCATCTGTTTCTCGTCGGGCCACCGGGCGCGGGCAAGACCATGCTTGCCGAGCGGCTGCCCGGGCTGCTGCCGCCGCTCACCCAGCAGGAGGCGCTGGAGGTCACCGCCGTGCACTCGGTGGCCGGGGTGCTGCCACCGGGCCAGCCCCTGGTGGAGACACCCCCGTACTGCGCGCCGCACCACTCGGCGACCATGGCCGCCCTGGTCGGCGGCGGGAACGGGCTGCCACGGCCGGGCGCGGTCTCGCTCGCCCACCGGGGGCTGCTCTTCCTGGACGAGGCGCCGGAGTTCAGCGGCCGGGCGCTGGACGCCCTGCGGCAGCCGCTGGAATCGGGCCATGTGGTGGTCGCCCGCTCCGCGGGCATGATGCGCATGCCCGCGCGCTTCCTGCTCATGCTGGCCGCCAATCCCTGCCCATGCGGGCGGCACGGGCTGCTGGGGGACGGCTGCGAATGCTCGCCCTCGACGGTCCGCCGCTATCAGTCGCGGCTCTCCGGCCCGCTGCTGGACCGGGTCGACCTGCGCGTCCGTGTCGAGGCGGTGAGCCGGGCCGAGCTGACCGGGGCGCGCGGCACGGCGGAGAGCACCGCCGAGGTCGCGGCCCGGGTGCGCGAGGCCAGGGAGCGGGCCGCCGCGCGCCTCGCGGACACCCCCTGGCGGCTGAACAGCGAGGTGCCGGGCCATGAGCTGCGCACCCGCTGGCAGGCCTGCCCCGGGGCGCTCCGCGAGGCCGAGCGCGACATGGAGCGCGGGCTGCTCACCGCCCGTGGCCTGGACCGGGTGCTGCGGGTCGCCTGGACCGTCGCCGACCTCGCCGGGCACGACCGGCCGCTGGCGCCGGACGTCGCCCAGGCCCTCCAGCTGCGCACCGGAGTGGCCCGCGGGGTGCCGGTCGGCGCGGGGGAGTGCTGATGGCCGCCTTCCCGGCGGGAGGCCCGGTCGCGGCGCCCCGGCCGTCACCCGCGATGGACCCAGGGCCGGGCGTGGACGACGGGGAGCGGCTGGCGCGCGCGGCCCTCACCCGGCTCGTGGAGCCCGGCGACGAAGCGGTGGGGCGCTGGCTGCGCGGGCTGGGGCCGGTCGGCCTGTGGCGGGCGCTCACCGGGGAGGCTGAGCCGCCGCCCGGGGCGAGCCCGTCCCGGCTGGCCGGATGCGCGCTGCGGGCCGCCGGGCTCGACCCTGCGGCCGACCTCGCCCTGATCGCCGCCCGGGGCGGGCGGTTCATCTGCCCCGGGGACATGGAGTGGCCCGGTCAGCTCGACGACCTGGGGGACGCTCGCCCGGTCGGGTTATGGGTGCGGGGCCCCGCGTCGCTGCGCATGTGGGCGCTGCGCTCGGTCGCCGTGGTGGGGGCGCGCGCCTGCAGCGACTACGGCGCGCATGTCGCGGCGACGATGGGCGCCGGGCTCGCCGAGCGGGGCTGGGTCGTGGTCTCCGGCGCGGCCCAGGGGGTGGACGGCGCGGCGCACCGTGGGGCGCTCGCCGTGGGCGGGGCCACCGTGGCCGTGCTCGCCTCCGGCGTGGACACCCCCTATCCGCGGGGGCACGCCGAGTTGATCGAGCGCATCGCGGAACAGGGGCTGGTACTGGCCGAGTTACCGCCCGGCGCGCATCCCACCCGCAGCCGCTTCGTGCTGCGCAACCGGGTCATCGCCGCGCTCACCCGGGGCACGGTCGTCATCGAGGCCGAGTACCGCAGCGGATCGCTGGTCACCGCCCGCCGGGCACAGCAGCTCGGCCGGTCCACCATGGGCGTGCCCGGCCCGGTCACCAGCGGGCTCTCCGCGGGGGTCCATGAACTGCTGCGCGGCGAGGCCGTCCTGGTCACCGACGCCGACGAAGTCGCCGAGCTGATCGGCGCCATCGGGGATCTCGCCCCTGTCCGGGAAGGGCCCCTCGTCGAGCGGGACCTGCTCGATCCCGTGACGGCACGGGTGCTGGAAGCGTTGTCGGCACAGGGCGGCAACGACGGACGTGAGGTGGCCAGGGATTCCGGGACGAGCTGTGAGGAGGCCGTGGGCCGGCTCTATGAACTGCTCGCCCTGGGTTTCGTCGAACGCCATGGCGACCGCTGGCAGTTGGCGCCGCCCGCACGCCGTAGTGACGGCACACGGCGAGGCGATCCCCCAAATCGGGGCAATCGGGTGAAAGGGTTGAGGCGATGACCGTATCCGCAGACCGCCGAGTCGACGCCCTTCGCATACCGCGACGCCGCAGTCACGCTACGCTCACAAGGTTTCCGGTGGAAGCGTACGACCTCACCCATGTCATGGCAGAACGGCTCAAGGCGACGAATGCCCCAGCACATCTCCGGGTCTGACCGCGCGGCGCCGCCCGCTGCCCGCGGCGCGGTGCGCCCCGCGGCACCGTCCTCGCTCGACGAGCTGTGGCGGTCGTACAAAGCCACGGGCGACGGGCGGCTGCGGGAGCAGCTGATCCTGCACTACTCGCCCCTGGTGAAATACGTGGCCGGGCGGGTCAGCGTCGGGCTGCCCTCCAACGTCGAGCAGGCCGACTTCGTCTCGTCCGGTGTCTTCGGACTCATCGACGCCATCGAGAAGTTCGACCCCGAGCGCGCCATCAAGTTCGAGACCTACGCCATCACCCGCATCCGCGGTGCGATGATCGACGAACTGCGGGCGCTGGACTGGATCCCGCGCTCGGTCCGCCAGAAGGCCAGGGCGGTCGAGCGGGCGTACGCCACGCTGGAGGCGGCGCTGCGCCGCACCCCCAGCGAGGCCGAGGTCGCCGCCGAGATGGACATCAGCGTCGACGAACTGCACGGGGTCTTCAGCCAGTTGTCGCTGGCCAACGTGGTCGCCCTGGAGGAGCTGCTGCACGTCGGCGGTGAGGGCGGCGACCGGCTCAGTCTCATGGACACCCTGGAGGACACCGCCGCGGACAACCCGGTCGAGGTGGCCGAGGACCGGGAGCTGCGCCGGCTGCTCGCCCGCGCCATCAACACCCTTCCGGAGCGGGAGAAGACCGTGGTCACGCTCTACTACTACGAGGGGCTCACCCTGGCCGAGATCGGCCAGGTCCTCGGGGTCACCGAGAGCCGGGTCAGCCAGATCCACACCAAGTCCGTGCTCCAGCTGCGCGCCAAACTCGCCGACGTCGGACGCTGAATCGTCCCGCCGGGATCGCCGCCGCCGTGACGTGACCGTGACGTCTCCGTACAGTGGTGGCGTGCCCAGGATTCGAGCGGCCTCAGTGGCCGAGCACCGGACGATGCAGCGCGGCGCCCTGCTGGAGGCCGCCCGCTCCTTGCTGTCCGAGGGCGGTACGGAGGCGTTGACCTTCCCCGCACTCGCCGAGCGCACGGGCCTCGCCCGCTCGTCCGTCTATGAGTACTTCCGTTCCCGCGCGGCCGTGGTCGAGGAGTTGTGCGCCGTCGACTTCCCGGTCTGGGCCGCCGAGGTCGAGGCCGCCATGGAGGAGGCCGGTGCGCCCGAGGCGAAGGTCGAGGCGTATGTGCGCCGACAACTCGCCCTCGTCGGCGACCGCCGCCACCGTGCGGTGGTGGCGATCTCGGCCGGTGAGCTGGACGCGGGCGCGCGCGAGAAGATCCGCGCCGCCCACGGCGGGCTGATCGGCATGGTGGTCGACGCCCTCGGTGCCCTCGGCCATCAGCAGCCCCGCCTTGCCGCGGTGCTGCTGCAGGGCGTCGTGGACGCCGCGGTCCGCCGCACCGAACTGGGAGCCGCCGAGGACCCCGAGCGCATCACGGAGGCGGCGGTCGCCATGGTCCTGAACGGCGTGCGCGGCTGACCGCCGAAGCCCCGCCGCGCGCCCAGCGAACCTGGCCGCGCAGGCGGCGTCCGGCGTAGGCGGCCGCGGCCGCCAGCGCCGTGGCCGGTGCCAGGTCCGACGGTCCGGTGGGGGAGGCGGACGCCGCCAGAAGCGGGCGCGACCCGGCGATTCGCGGAGGTGACGCCGCCGTGGACTCCCCGGCGACCGGGACGCCGAAGACCGGCAGCAGCCGGGATGGGCCGCCCCGCAGCATCGACGGCGGCAGCAGCGACAGCGGATCCAGATAGCGGTCCCCGCGCCGCAGCCCCCAGTGCAGACACCCGGCCGCGCAGTGGAACGGCCCCGCCTCCACCACCCCGACCACCTGCCCCGCCGCCACCCGCGCGCCCCTGGCGACCGTGGCCCGCACCGGTTCGTAGGACGTCCGCAGCGGGGGCTTTCCGGTCCCGGACAGCTCGATGGTGAGCACCCCGCGCCCCGCGACCGGCCCCGCGAAGCTCACCCGCCCCGTGCCCGCCGCCCGCACCGGCTGCCCCGCCCGCGCCGCCAGATCGACCCCCCGGTGGCCCGCCGCCCACGGCGCGGGCGGCGGGCGCCACACCCTCAGCACCGCCGGCCGCGCCGCCCCCGCCGGGCCCGCCACCGGCCATGACCGGCCCTCGGATCCCGGGGCCGCCACCGCGGCCGGGGCCCGCACCACACACAACAGAACGCACAGGGCAAGAGCCCACACCGCACCAAGCCGTCGCATGTCACCCACGGTGACGCCAATCGCCGCATCCGGTGGATCATGGACGCGAACTGGGGACTACCCACGGGTTGTGGATATCGCCGTCACCCGGCACCGCACGGGTCCCGTACACTTCTTATGGCGATCCGGGTCACCGGATCGACTTCGCACGCCCCGCCGCCGACGCCCCGAGCATGTATCGGCAGCACGGCGGCCGCGCCCCTCGGTCCTCGGACGAGCCCCCTACCAGGGCCCTCGTTCGTGGCAGGCGCGCCGGGGCGTCAGGAGCGGCGGCCGCCCGGCCGCCGTGGAACCGAGTACCTCAAGGAGTACGGCCATGGCCGTCGTCACGATGCGGGAGCTGCTGGAGAGCGGCGTCCACTTCGGGCACCAGACCCGCCGCTGGAACCCGAAGATGAAGCGCTTCATCTTCACCGAGCGCAACGGCATCTACATCATCGACCTGCTCCAGTCGCTGTCGTACATCGACCGCGCCTACGAGTTCGTCAAGGAGACCGTCGCCCACGGCGGCTCCATCATGTTCGTCGGCACGAAGAAGCAGGCGCAGGAGGCGATCGCCGAGCAGGCGACCCGCGTCGGTATGCCGTATGTCAACCAGCGCTGGCTGGGCGGCATGCTGACCAACTTCTCGACTGTCTACAAGCGCCTGCAGCGCCTCAAGGAGCTCGAGCAGATCGACTTCGAGGATGTGGCCGCCTCCGGCCTCACCAAGAAGGAGCTGCTGGTCCTCTCCCGCGAGAAGGCCAAGCTGGAGAAGACCCTCGGCGGTATCCGCGAGATGCAGAAGGTGCCGAGCGCCGTCTGGATCGTGGACACCAAGAAGGAGCACATCGCCGTCGGTGAGGCGCGCAAGCTCCGCATCCCGGTGGTCGCGATCCTCGACACCAACTGCGACCCCGACGAGGTCGACTACAAGATCCCGGGCAACGACGACGCGATCCGTTCCGTCACGCTGCTCACCCGCGTGATCGCCGACGCCGTCGCCGAGGGCCTCATCGCCCGCTCCGGCGTCGCCACCGGTGACGAGAAGGCCGACAAGGGTGCGGCGGCCGAGCCGCTGGCCGAGTGGGAGCGCGACCTGCTCGAGGGTGAGAAGAAGGCCGACGAGCCCGAGGCCAAGCCGGCCGAGGCCGCCGAGGAGAAGCCCGCCGAGGCCGTCGCCGAGACGCCGGCCGAGGCTGTCGCCGAGGCGCCGGTCGAGGACGCGAAGCCCGCCGAGGCCCCGGCCGCGGACGCCGAGCAGGCCTGACCTACGCAGACGGTGTACAACGGCGGGGGACGGTGCGGTGGCACCTCCCCCGTCGTTCACCCGTAGAGCTTTCGACTTTCGAGAAGAGATTCACAGATCATGGCGAACTTCACCGCCGCTGACGTCAAGAAGCTCCGCGAGCTCACCGGCGCCGGCATGATGGACTGCAAGAAGGCGCTGGACGAGGCCGAGGGCAGCGTCGACAAGGCCGTCGAGATCCTCCGCGTCAAGGGCCAGAAGGGCGTGGCCAAGCGCGAGAGCCGCAGCGCCGAGAACGGTGCCGTTGTCTCCCTCATCGCCGACGACAACACCTCCGGTGTGCTGGTCGAGCTGAAGTGCGAGACCGACTTCGTGGCCAAGGGCGACAAGTTCATCGCCGTCGCCGACGCCATCGCCGCCCACGTCGCCAAGACCGTCCCGGCCGACCTGGAGGCCCTGCTCGCCTCCGAGATCGAGGCCGGTAAGACCGTCCAGGCGTTCGTGGACGAGGCCAACGCCACTCTCGGTGAGAAGATCGTCCTCGACCGTTTCGCGCAGTTCTCCGGCGGCTTCGTCGCCGCGTACATGCACCGCACCAGCCCGGACCTGCCGCCGCAGGTCGGCGTCCTGGTCGAGCTGGACAAGGAGAACGCCGAGGTCGCCAAGGACATCGCGCAGCACGTCGCCGCCTTCGCGCCGAAGTTCCTGAGCCGTGACGAGATCGCGGCCGAGACGGTCGAGAACGAGCGTCGCGTCGCCGAGGCCACCGCCCGCGAGGAGGGCAAGCCCGAGGCCGCCCTCCCGAAGATCGTCGAGGGTCGCGTCACCGGCTTCTTCAAGGAGAACGTCCTGGTGGACCAGGCGTTCGCCAAGGACAACAAGAAGAGCGTCCAGAAGGTCCTGGACGAGGCCGGCGTCTCCCTGACCCGTTTCGCCCGTTTCCGCGTCGGCGTCTGAGCCGAGCAGCGAAACACCGGCGACACCGATAGGGTCGTAGGCAGCCAACCGTCAACCGGTCGGCCGCAGATGTGACGAGGAGGCCATTGCCGCAGAGGTCGTACCAGGACCCGGCAGTGGCCTTCTTCGTATGTGCACGAGGAGATCTCCAATGAATCACGGCGCGGACGCCAATCAGGCCGCCGACAAGAACGCGGACGGCCCAGTACGACACGGCCGTTTCCTGCTGAAGCTGTCCGGCGAGGCGTTCGCCGGGGGCGGGGGACTCGGGGTCGACCCCGATGTCGTGCACGCCATCGCCCGCGAGGTCGCCGCCGTGGTGCGGGACGGCGCGGAGATCGCCATCGTGATCGGCGGTGGCAACTTCTTCCGCGGGGCCGAGCTGCAGCAGCGCGGCATGGACCGGGCGCGCTCGGACTACATGGGCATGCTCGGCACCGTCATGAACTGCCTCGCTCTCCAGGACTTCCTGGAGAAGGAGGGCATCGACTCCCGCGTCCAGACCGCCATCACCATGGGCCAGGTCGCGGAGCCGTACATCCCGCTGCGCGCGGTGCGCCACCTGGAAAAGGGCCGTGTCGTGATCTTCGGCGCGGGCATGGGCATGCCGTACTTCTCCACGGACACCACCGCCGCCCAGCGTGCCCTGGAGATCGACGCCGAGGCGCTGCTCATGGGCAAGAACGGGGTCGACGGGGTCTATGACTCCGACCCCAAGCGGAACCCGGACGCGGTCAAGTTCGACGCTCTGGAGTACGGCGAGGTGATCACCCGGGACCTCAAGGTCGCCGACGCCACCGCGATCACCCTCTGCCGGGACAACAAGCTGCCGATCCTGGTTTTCGAGCTGACCGCCGAAGGAAATATCGCCCGCGCGGTGAAGGGTGAGAAGATCGGCACGCTCGTGAGCGACCGGGACGTACGCGCCTGACGGCTCGTTCGGGGGATGGACAACGGCCTGCCGGTCGGACACCGTGCAGGAGAAGACGCACGCAGGGGCGAGGCTCTGCTTACGGATAACACCAGGAGCAAGTGGTGATCGAAGAAATCCTCCTCGAGGCCGAGGAGAAGATGGAGAAGGCCGTTGTGGTCGCCAAGGAGGACTTCGCCGCGATCCGCACCGGGCGTGCGCACCCGGCGATGTTCAACAAGATCGTGGCGGACTACTACGGTGCGCTGACGCCGATCAACCAGCTCGCGTCGTTCTCGGTGCCCGAGCCGCGCATGGCTGTGATCACTCCGTTCGACAAGAGCGCGCTGCGCAACATCGAGCAGGCGATCCGGGACTCGGACCTCGGGGTCAACCCCAGCAATGACGGCAACATCATCCGAGTGGTGTTCCCGGAGCTGACCGAGCAGCGCCGCAAGGAGTTCATCAAGGTCGCCAAGGGCAAGGGCGAGGACGCGAAGATCTCGATCCGCAGCATCCGCCGCAAGGCCAAGGAGTCCATCGACAAGCTGATCAAGGACGGCGAGGTCGGCGAGGACGAGGGCCGCCGTGCCGAGAAGGAGCTCGACGACCTCACCGCGAAGTACGTCGCGCAGGTGGATGAGCTGCTCAAGCACAAGGAAGCCGAGCTGCTCGAGGTCTGATGAACGACTCTTCCTGGGGGGCCCCACCACGCGCCGGACTCTGGGGACCGACTGATCAGGGCACCTCCCCCGGCTACGGCTGGGAGGTGCCCCCTTCTTCGGCGGGTCCCGCTTCGGCGGGTCCCGCGCACGACGTGGCCGAAGCGGCGCAGACTCGCCCCATGCCCACCGTGCCGCACGCAGGCGGCGACCCCGGCGACGCCGCCGGCCGTGACCGGGGGGCCGCCCGGCCGGGCGGCCCCTTGTTCCGCGATGAGCGTGAGCCTCGGCCCGGCCCCCGGCAGCAGCCCGCCGGGCAGCCGCCGACGCCCCCCGGCCCCGGCCCCGAGTCCGCCGGGAGCGCGCCCGGCAGCGGCGGCGGTCAGGGGACGAAGAAGAAGAGCGCGGGCCGCGATCTGCGCGCCGCGATAGGGGTGGGCGTCGGCCTCGGCGCGATCATCGTCGCCTCGCTCTTCATCTACAAGCCCGTGTTCATCGGCGTGATAGCGGTCGCCGTGGTCGTCGGGCTGTGGGAGCTGACCTCCCGGCTGGCCGAGCGGAAGGACATCCGGGTCCCCCTGGTGCCGCTCGCCGTCGGCGGTGTCGCCATGGTCGTCGCGGGCTATGTGCGCGGGGCGCAGGGCGCCTGGGTGGCGGTGTCGCTCACGGCGCTCGCCGTGCTCGTGTGGCGGATGACCGAGCCACCCGACAACTACCTCAGGGACGTCACGGCGGGCGTCTTCGCCGCCTTCTACGTGCCGTTCCTCGCCACCTTCGTGGCGCTCATACTGGCCGCCGAGCACGACGGCCCGCAGCGGGTGCTGACCTTCCTGCTGCTGACGGTGGTGAGCGACACCGGCGCGTACGCGGTCGGCTGGCGCTTCGGCAAGCATCCGCTCGCGCCCCGCATCAGCCCCGGCAAGACCCGCGAGGGGCTGATGGGCGCGGTGGCGTTCGCGATGGTCGTGGGGGCGCTGTGCATGCAGTACCTCATCAGGGACGGCGTGTGGTGGCAGGGGCTGCTGCTCGGCCTCGCCGTCGCGGTCAGCGCGACCCTGGGGGACCTCGGCGAGTCCATGATCAAGCGTGACCTCGGCATCAAGGACATGGGCAAGCTGCTGCCCGGCCACGGCGGGATCATGGACCGGCTCGACTCGCTGCTGCCCACCGCGCCCGTGGTGTGGCTGCTGTTCGTGATCTTCGTGGGCGGCGGCTGAGCCGTCCGTACCGAACAGGGCTGTTCAGGGCCCCGCGCCGCCCGTGGCGCGGGGCCTTCCGCGTGTCTGCGACACTGGTACGGCCATGCCTAAGCCCGGAGAACTCACTTTCGCCGTGCCGCGTGGGGCCAAGAAGCCCCCGCGGCATCTCGCCGACCTCACCCCCGCCGAGCGCCGCGAGGCCGTCGCCGCCCTCGGGGAGAAGCCCTTCCGGGCCGGGCAGGTGTCGCGTCACTACTTCGCCCGCTACACCGACGACCCCGCCCAGTGGACCGACATCCCGGCCGCCGCGCGCGAGAAGCTGGCGACGGAGCTGCTGCCGGACCTGATGAGCGTGGTGCGGCACATCAGCTGCGACGACGACACCACCCGCAAGACCCTGTGGCGGCTCTTCGACGGCACGCTCGTCGAGTCCGTGCTGATGCGCTACCCGGACCGGGTCACCATGTGCATCAGCTCCCAGGCGGGCTGCGGCATGAACTGCCCGTTCTGCGCCACCGGCCAGGCGGGTCTGGACCGCAATCTGTCGACCGCCGAGATCGTGCACCAGATCGTCGACGGGATGCGGGCCCTGAGGGATGGAGAGATCCCGGGCGGCCCGGCCCGGCTGTCCAACATCGTCTTCATGGGCATGGGCGAGCCGCTGGCCAACTACAACCGGGTCATCGGCGCCATCCGCAGGCTCACCGACCCCGAGCCGGACGGCCTCGGGCTGTCCCAGCGCGGCATCACCGTCTCGACCGTGGGGCTGGTCCCGGCGATGCTGCGGTTCGCCGACGAGGGCTTCAAGTGCCGCCTCGCGGTCTCCCTCCACGCGCCCGACGACGAGCTGCGCGACACCCTCGTCCCGGTCAACACCCGCTGGAAGGTGCGCGAGGTGCTGGACGCGGCGTGGGAGTACGCGGAGAAGTCCGGCCGCCGGATCTCCATCGAGTACGCCCTGATCAGGGACATCAACGACCAGGCCTGGCGCGGCGATCTGCTCGGCCGGCTGCTCAAGGGCCACCGGGTCCACGTCAACCTCATCCCGCTCAACCCGACGCCCGGCTCCAAGTGGACGGCGTCCCGGCCGGAGGACGAGAAGGCGTTCGTGGCGGCCCTGGAGCGGCACGGGGTGCCGGTGACCGTCCGGGACACCCGGGGGCAGGAGATCGACGGGGCGTGCGGTCAGTTGGCGGCCACGGAGCGCTGACCACCGGCTGATACGGTGCCTTCGCACAACCCGTCGTACAACCATCCCGTAGTGACGGACAACTGAACATTCCGACAGGGGAGCGCGACAGCGCTGAGAGTGCGGCACGGCCGCAGACCCTCCAACCTGATCCGGGTCATACCGGCGTAGGGAGTCAGCCTCACCATGAACAGCCATCTTCGGCGTGCGCTCACCGCCGCCCTCGTCGGCTCCCTCGGCACCGGCGTCCTCAGCGGCTGCGGCGGAGGTGCGGCGGAGGGCAAGGACTCCAAGACCGTCACCCTGGTCTCGCACGATTCGTTCGCGGCGTCCAAGGCGGTCCTCAAGGAGTTCACCCGCACCACCGGCTACAAGGTGCGGGTGCAGGCCGGGGGCGACGCGGGGGCGGCCGTCAACCAGGCGATCCTGTCCAAGGGCCATCCGCAGGGCGATGTGTTCTTCGGCGTCGACAACACCCTCCTCTCCCGCGCGCTGGACAATGAATTGTTCACCCCGTACGAGGCGAAGGGCCTGGACAAGGTCCCGGCCGCGCACCAGCTCGACCAGGCGAAGCATCGCGTCACCCCGGTCGACTACGGCGACATCTGCGTCAACTACGACCGCGCGTACTTCGCCGAGAAGAAGCTCGCGCCGCCGAAGACGTTCGCCGATCTGACCAAGCCCGCGTACAAGAACCTCCTGGTCACCGAGAACGCCGCCACCTCGTCCCCCGGCCTCGCCTTCCTGCTCGGCACCGCCGCCCGCTACGGCGACGACGGCTGGCGGGACTACTGGAAGAAGCTGCGGGCCAATGGCGTCGAGGTGGTCGACGGCTGGGAGCAGGCGTACTACGACCGCTTCTCCGGCTCGGCGGGCGGCGCCAAGGGCGACAAGCCGCTCGTCGTCTCGTACGCCTCCAGCCCGCCCGCCGAGGTGGCCGACGCGAAGTCGAAGCCCGCCAAGGCCCCGACCGGGGTGGCGGAGGGCACCTGCTTCCGGCAGACGGAGTTCGCCGGGCTGCTTGAGGGCGCGGGCAACACCAAGGGGGGCAAGGCGCTGCTGGACTTCCTGCTGACCAAGCGCTTCCAGGAGGACGTACCGCTGAACATGTACGTCAATCCGGTGCGCGAGGACGCGAAGCTGCCGGAGATCTTCACCCGGTACGGGGCCAAGGTCGCCGATCCGGCCACGCTGCCCCCGCGCAAGATCGCCAAGAACCGTGAGCCCTGGGTCAAGGCATGGTCCTCGCTCGTTCTGTAGCGCCTCGCGAGAAGGGTGCGGGGAGGAGCGTCCGCGGTGCCGCCGTGCGGTTCGCCCTTATGGCCATCCCGCTCGCCTTCTTCGGCGTCTTCTTCGCGTATCCGGTGGCCGCGATCGTCACCCGCGGGCTGCGCGCCGACGGCCGCTGGCACCTCGGGCGGATACCCGAGGTGCTGGGCGATCCGTCCGTCTTGCACACCCTGTGGTTCACCGGCTGGCAGGCGGCCGCGTCGACCGGGCTGACGCTGGCGGTCGCGCTGCCCGGCGCGTATGTCTTCGCCCGCTTCGACTTCCCCGGCAAGGGGCTGCTGCGCGCCGTGGTGACCGTGCCGTTCGTGCTGCCGACCGTGGTCGCCGGATCGGCGTTCCTGGGGCTGCTCGGCCGGGGCGGGCTGCTGGACGAGCTGTGGGGGATACGGCTGGACACCAGCGTCTGGGCGATCCTGCTGGCCCACGTCTTCTTCAACTACGCGGTGGTCGTCCGCACCGTCGGCGGGCTGTGGGCGCAGCTCGATCCGCGTCAGGAGGAGGCCGCCCGGGTGCTCGGCGCGAGCCGCCTCGCCGCCTGGCGCCGGGTCACCCTGCCCGCGCTGGGGCCCGCCGTGGCCGCCGCCGCGCTGATGGTCTTCCTGTTCACGTTCACCTCCTTCGGGGTGATCCAGATCCTCGGCGGCCCGCGCTACGCCACCCTGGAGGTGGCCATCTACCGGCAGACCGCGCAGCTGCTCGACCTGCCGACGGCCGCGGTGCTCACCCTCGTCCAGTTCGCGGCGGTCGCGGCCGTGCTCGCCCTGCACGCCTGGACCGTACGGCGCCGGGAGGGCGCCCTGCGGCTCGTCGACGCCGCCCGGACCGCGCGCCGCCCACAGGGCGCGGCGCAGTGGGGGCTGCTCGCGGGGGTGCTGGCCGTCGTCGCGCTGCTGATCGTGGTGCCGCTCGCGGTGCTGGTGGAGCGCTCGCTGCACGGGCCGGACGGCTACGGGTTCACGTACTACCGGGCGCTCCAGTCCGCCGCCGACAGCGGCGGCACCTTCTTCGTGGCGCCCGTGGAGGCCATCGGGAACTCCCTCCAGTACGCGGCGGTCGCCACCCTCTTCGCGCTCGTCGTCGGCGGCCTCGCCGCCGCCGCGCTCACCCGCGGCGCCGGGCGTTTCGTCCGCGGCTTCGACGCGCTGCTGATGCTGCCGCTGGGCACCTCGGCTGTCACCGTCGGCTTCGGCTTCCTCATCGCGCTCGACGAGCCCCCGCTGGATCTGCGCGCCTCCTGGGTCATCGTCCCGCTCGCCCAGGCCCTGGTGGGCGTGCCCTTCGTGGTGCGCACGATGCTGCCCGTCCTGCGCGCCGTGGACCACCGGCTTCGGGAGGCGGCCGCCGTGCTCGGCGCGTCCCCGCTGCGCGCCTGGCGCGAGGTGGACCTGCCGCTGGTGGGGCGGGCGCTGGCGGTCGCGGCGGGGTTCGCGTTCGCCGTATCGCTCGGCGAGTTCGGGGCCACGGTGTTCATCGCCCGCCCGGACCTGCCCACCCTCCCGGTGGCCGTGGCGCGCTTCCTGGGCCGCGCCGGACAGCTCAACTACGGGCAGGCGATGGCCCTGAGCACGATCCTGATGGTGGTGTGCGCGTGCTCCCTGCTGGCCCTGGAACGCGTCCGCACCGACCGCTCGGGGGAGTTCTGACATGGAGGGTTCTGACATGGCGGGTTCTGCTATAGGGGCAGCCCGATGACGCTGCTGCGACTGGACGAGGTGACGGTCAGGTACGGCCGCCATGACGCGCTCGACGCCGTCGACCTGGCCGTCGCCGAGCACGAGACGGTCTGCGTGCTGGGCCCCAGCGGCAGCGGCAAGTCCACCCTGCTGCGCGTGGTCGCCGGGCTCCAGCGCGCCGCCTCCGGCCGGGTGTGGCTCGCGGACCGCGACCAGAGCGATGTGCCCACCCACCGGCGCGGCGTGGGGCTGATGTTCCAGGACCACCAGCTCTTCCCGCAGCGTGACGTGGGCGGCAACGTCGCCTTCGGGCTGCGGATGCGGGGCACCGCGCGCGCGGAGGCGGATCGCCGGGTCGCCGAACTGCTGGAGCTGGTCGGACTGCCCGGCGCGCAGCGGCGGCCGATCGACTCGCTGTCCGGCGGTGAGCAGCAGCGCGTCGCGCTCGCCCGCGCGCTGGCGCCTCGGCCTCGGCTGCTGATGCTGGACGAGCCGCTGGGCCAGCTCGACCGAGGGCTGCGGGAGCGGCTGGTCGTGGAGTTGCGGGAGCTGTTCGCCCGGCTGGGCACCACGGTCCTCGCCGTCACCCACGACCAGGGCGAGGCCTTCGCGCTCGCCGACCGGGTCGTGGTCATGGAGAACGGGCGGATCGCGCAATCCGGCACTCCGCTGGAGGTGTGGCAGCACCCCGCGAACGAGTTCGTCGCCCGCTTCCTCGGCTTCGACAACGTGGTGGAGGCGACCGTGCACGGCGATGTCGCCGACACGGTGTGGGGCAAGCTGCCGGTGCCGCCGGGCTCCCGGCCGGGCCCGGTCCGGCTGCTGGTCCGCCCGGCCGGGGTGCGGCTCACCGCCCCCTCGGACGGGCTGCCCTGTACGGTCGCCGCCCGTACCTTCCGCGGCGACCACGTGGCGCTCATCCTCCAGCCGTCCGAGGGCCCCCGCCTGGAGGCGTCCTGCGCGCTGCGGGACGCTCCGGAGGCGGGGGAGCGGGTCGGGGTGGTGTTCGACGCTGCGGACGTGGTGGTGCTCGGTTCGCCGTAGCGCGGCCCGTCCGTAGAAACGTTCAGCCGGTCAGGGCGGCCAGCGCGTCCGGGGCCTCGTCCACCGAGTCCACCAGCGCGATACGGGCCTTCATCGACCGCCCCTCCGCGAGCGCTTCGAGCAGCGGCCAGGCCGGGAGGCGGCGCGTCCAGTGGTCGCGGTCCACGAGCACCATCGGGGTCGGCTCACCGCGCGACTCGTAGTAGTTCGGCGTGGCGTTGTCGAAGATCTCCTGAAGGGTTCCGGCGGCGCCGGGCAGGAAGACGACGCCCGCGTTCGAGCGGGCCAGCAGCCCGTCCTCGCGGATGGCGTTGGCGAAGTACTTGGCGATGTGCGAGGCGAAGGCGTTCGGCGGCTCGTGCCCGTAGAACCAGGTCGGTATCCCGACCGACGCGCCGCCGTCCGGCCACCGCTCCCGCACCGTGAACGCGGCCCCGGCCCACGCGCCCACCGAGGGGCGGAACGAGGGCGTCCGGGCGAGGAGTTCGAGCGCCTCCTTGAGCGCCGCGTCCGGCAGCGGGGCCGTGTACGCGCCCAGGTTGGCGGCCTCCATCGCGCCCGGGCCGCCGCCCGTCGCGACGGTCAGCCCGGACCGCGCCAGCGCCTGTCCGAGCCGGGCGGCGCCCGCGTACCCCTCGGAGCCGCGCTCCAGCGCGTGCCCGCCCATCACGCCCACCACCCGGGAGCCGGTGAGCAGTTCGTCCAGCGCGTCGGAGACCGCGTCGTCGTGGATCGAGCGGAGCATCGAGGCGAAGATGTCGCCGTCCGCCTTGGTCCGCTGGAACCAGGCGTACGAGAGCGCGTCCGGCGTGCCCGCGTACCCGTCGTCCCCGTCGTCCAGGCCCTCGAACAGCTCGGCCGGGGTGTAGAGGGTGCCCCGGTACGGATTGAACGGCAGGTCCGGTACGGGCGGGAAGACCAGCGCCCCCGCCGCCCGGATCCGCGCGGCGGCTTCCGGTTCCATCGGACAGCCGAGGAACACCGCCCGGTCGGTGTCGGTGGACAGCAGCGCGGACGTACGGGCCGTCAGATCGACGGACTGGACCCGGTATCCGGCCAGGGTGCCGCGGGCGACAACCTGGTCGAACTCCTCCAGGGACTCTATTTCGACGTCGGGTGCGGTGGTCTCAGTGGGCGCCGAAGCGTCATTGGTGGGCACGGCGTCATGCTAATCACACCGGACGGCGCGGGGGTCAGACCAGGGTCGGAAGGGTCGGCGGGGTCGGAAGGGTCGGCGGGGTCAGGAGTGGGCGAACGGCATCGTCGTCAGCTGGGCCACGCCCCAGGCCACCGGCGCCAGCAGGAGCAGCAGCGCCCCACCGCGCAGCGCGGCCGCGCCCCGCAGCAGCCGGGCCGACGCGCCGAGGCGCAGCAGCGCTGCCGTGGTGCGCCGCCGTGCGCTCCGCGCCTCCAGCGCCGCCGTGAGCGCCGTGGCGAACGCGCACATCAGGACCAGGCCCACGCCCAGCTCCGTGAGCGGACCGAACCCATGGGGGCCGGGGCGACCGTGGGCCGCTCCGTGCGGCCACAGCGCTCCGTACAGCCCGGCGGCGACCGCGCACAGCACCCCCACCGGACGCCCGATCAGCCCCGCCTCCTGCTGCAGCACGCGCCCCGCGAGCAGCCGCAGCGGGCGCGGACGGCCCAGGGCCAGCAGCCGCCCGCAGCCGTGGACGAGGCCGGGCCCGGCCAGGACAAGACCGGTCACCGTCAGCGCCCAGCCGCCCACCATCTCGGGTGCGCTGCCGCCGAACCGCCCGGACAGGGGCATGGGGGACGGATGCGCCCCGCGCCCCGCGTACGCCCCCAGCGCGAGCCCCGCCGCGATCAGCGCGACGCCCCACGGCAGGGCGGCCGCCGCGCGGTGCGGCGGCGGGTGCGGCGAGCCGGTCGTCATGGTGGGGACGAACGGCCTCGGCGCCCCGGCCCCCGGCCGCCGGGGCCACAGCCCCGCCGCGCTCGCCGCGCCCGCCACCACCGGGACGACGGCCACCAGCGTGACCGCCCCGACCAGCGGCAACGGCCGCTCACCGCCGAGCGCGCGGCCCGCCGCGCCGCTGCCCGCCCACAGCAGCCACGAGCCGCCCACATCGCCGCGCAGATGGAGGAAGACCAGCAGGGCCAGCGCGCTCCCGGCCGCGCAGGCCGTCGCCGTCGCGGCGCCCGCCAGCAGCGCCAGCCGGGCCGGGCCGAGGCCCGCCGCGGCGAACCCCGCCCCCGGGCGGGTGCTGGGGTCGGCGCGGGCGACCGACATGGCCAGCTGCACGGTCGCGGCCAGCGGGACGACGCACCACAGCAGCCGCGCCAGCGCCCCGTCGGGGTCGGCCGGGTGGCTCGCCGCGAACGCCAGGGCGGACAGCAGCAGAAAGCTCGCGCCCGCCGCCGCGACGGCCACCAGCGACCGGCGCAGCAGGATCAGCGGATGGGAGCCGCGGGTCAGGCGGAGGCTGAGCACGCCGCGATGCCCTCCGCGTCGGGGAACGCCGCCGAGTCCACCAGGCGGCCGTCCAGCAGTGTCACGGTCCGGTCGGCGAGCGTCGCCACCTCCGGGTCCTGGGTGGCGAGGACGACGGTGATGCCGTGGGTCCGCGCCGCCGAGGTGAGCGTACGCAGCACCTGGGCGCGGTCGGCGCGGTGCAGCGGCGCGGTGGGCTCGTCGGCGAACAGCACGCTGGGCGTGGGGGCCAGCGCCCGCGCGATCGCGACCCGCTGACGCTGCGACTGCAGCAGCGCGCCGGGGCGCGCCCCGGCGCACTCCGCGACGTCGAGCCGCTCCAGCCATTCGCACGCCGCGCTCTTCGCGGCGCGCCGCCCGGTGCCGCGCAGCATCAGCGGCAGCGCGGCGTTCTCCCATCCGGTCAGCTCGGGTACCAGCTGCGGTTCGGTGTCGATCCAGCCGAAGTGGTCGCGCCAGAGCCGCTCGCGGCTCAGGGGGGTGAGGGAGTGCACGGAGGTGTCGTGGAACCACACTTCGCCGTCGTCCGGGAGGAACTGGCCCGACAGACACTTGAGGAGCGTGGTCTTCCCGCAGCCCCGGGGGCCGGTCACCGCCAGGATCTCGCCCTCGCGCGCGCCGACGGTGACACTGGCGAGGGCGGGCGAGCCGTCATGGGCGTACGACAGGGTGCGTGCCCGGAGCACGTCGTTGTCCGGCGGAGCCACCATCCAGAGCACCTCGCCTTACCTGCGATCGTCCCGTTCCCCCGACGGGGTGAACGAGGCCGGAGCCAATGGGTCACTGCACGGTAAGGACTCCCGCCGGGGCCCGCGCCTGAGGCTCGGCCGGGCGCGGGCCGGGTTCCTCCGATCAGCCCTGGTGCGGCTCTCCGAGGTGGGTGGGCGCGAACATGCGCAGACGGGCGGGGAGGACGACGACCGAGGGGCCCGGGGCGGCCAGCGCGGCCGCCAGGTCGGCGCGCAGCCGGTCGGGTGCGGTCCGTACGGCCGGTACGCCGAAGGACTCGGCGAGCGCGGTGAAGTCCGGGCGGGCCAGTTCGGTGGCGGTCGCCTCGCCGAACGCGTCCGTCATGTACTCGCGCAGGATCCCGTAGCCGCCGTCGTCCACGATCAGCCAGGTCACCGGCAGGTCGTACTGGCGGGCGGTGGCGAGTTCGGCGATCGAGTACATCGCCCCGCCGTCGCCCGACACGGCCAGCACCGGCCGCGTACGGTCCGCGGCGGCTGCCCCCAGGGCGGCGGGCAGCCCGTAGCCGAGGCCGCCCGCGCCCTGCGCGGAGTGCGTCGCGCCCGCGCGCGGGTCGAACGCGGACCAGGCCCAGTACGCGAGGATCGTCATGTCCCAGAAGCTGGGCGCGTCATCGGGCAGGGCGTCCCGTACGGCGCCCAGGACCCGCTGCTCCAGGTCCAGGTCCTGCGCCGCGATCCGCTCCCGTACGCGGGCCAGCAGGTCGGCCGCGATCTTGGTGCCGGTCGACTCCGGGCGGGGCGGGACGGCGGCGGCGAGGGCCGTCAGGGCGAGGTGAGCATCGGCGTGGATGCCGAGGGCCGGGTGGTTGGATTCCAGCTTGCCGAGGTCGGCCTCGATCTGGACGAGCTGACCTCGGGGGCGGAACGTGTGGTAGTTGGACGAGAGTTCGCCGAGCCCCGAGCCGACCACGAGCAGGACGTCCGCGTCCTCCAGCAGATCCGTGGTGTGCCGGTCCTCCATCCAGGACTGGAGGGAGAGGGGATGGTCCCAGGGGAACGCGCCCTTGCCGCCGAACGTGGTGGCCACGGGGGCGTCCAGGCGCTCGGCCAGCGCGCGCAGTTCCTCGCACGCCCCCGCGCGGACGACCCCGCCCCCGGCGAGGATCACGGGCCGTTCCGCCGCGCCCAGCAGCCGCGCGGCCCGCTCGGTCAGTTCCGGCCGGGGCGGCAGCGGGCGCGGCGCGGCGGTCAGCGTGGTGACGGGCGGTACGGAGGTGGGGGCGAGCAGGACGTCCTGCGGTATCTCCAGCCACACCGGGCCCGCCGGTGCCTCCAGGACGGACGCCCAGGCGGCGGCGATGGCGGACGGGATCTGCGAGGCCGTGCGGACCGTGTGGACGGACTTGACGATGTCGCGGAACGACGCCTTCTGGTCGGTCAGTTCATGCAGATATCCCTTACGGCCGCCGCCGAGCCCCGGGGTGGGCACCTGGCTGCCGATCCCCAGCACCGGCGCGGACGCCGCGGCCGACTCCTGCAGCGCGGCGAGGGTCATGAGCGCGCCGGGCCCGGTGGACACCAGCAGCGGGGCGACGGAGCCGGTGACGCGGGCGAAGGCGTCCGCCGCGAACCCCGCGTTGTTCTCCACGCGCAGGCCGATGTAGTCGAGGCCGGAGCGGCGCAGAGCGTCGAAGGCGCCGAGCGCGTGCTGTCCGGGGAGCCCGAACACGGTGGTCGCGCCGAGTGCGGTGAGGGATTCGACGACGAGATCGCCGCCGTGGCGCTCGCCCTGTGCGGTGCCCATGGAGTGGCCCTTCCTGGTGGTGGTGTGGGGACTACGCGTTCGCCGGGGCCGGTGTTTCCGCGTCCGGGTCCGGGGACGGGGCGCCGGACAGGCGGCGCTGCCAGGCGTCCAGGACCGCCGCGTCCGTCGGCCTGGTGGACAGGCTCACCGTCACGTACACCACGAGCGAGGCCAGCAGGCCGATGTAGATGGGCTCGCTGGCGAGGATGCCCTTCCAGACCATGAGGCCGATCACCGTCAGACCGCCCACGGTCACCGAGGCCAGCGCTCCCGTACCCGTGCCGCGCTTCCACAGGAGGCCGCCCAGGATCGGTACCAGCAGCCCGCCGACCAGCACGTTGTAGGCGACGGTCAGCGCCTCGACGACGTCGTTCAGCACGATGGAGATCCCGACGACCGTGACGCCCATGACGAGGATGAAGAGGCGGTTGCCCGCGACCTCGTCGTGCGAGGCGGCGGCGGGGCGGCCCCGGAGGCGGGCCCAGATGTCGTTGTTCGCGACCGTGGCGCAGGCGATGAGCGCGCCGGAGGACGTCGACATCACCGCCGACAGGGCGGCGGCCAGGACCAGGCCCTTGACCCCGACCGGCAGGGCGTCCTTGACGATGGTCGCGAACGCGTCGTCGGGGGAGCCGAGATCGGGGTAGAGGACCTTCGTCGCCGTACCGATGACCGCTCCGGCGACCGCGTAGGCCAGACAGTACGTACCGGCAGCGGTGCCGCCGATGCGGGCGACCTTGTCGTCGCGGGCGGTGAAGACGCGCTGCCAGATGTCCTGGCCGATGAGCATGCCGAAGGAGTAGATGAGCACATAGGTGAAGACCGTCTGCGCGCCGATGCCCATGGGGGAGAAGTAGCTGTCCGGCAGTTCGGCCTTCATCGCGGCGAAGCCGCCCGCCTTGATGACGGCGATCGGCAGCAGCAGGAGCAGCACGCCTATGGTCTTCACGACGAACTGCACCATGTCGGTGAGCGTGATCGACCACATGCCGCCGAGCGTGGAGTAACAGATCACGATGGCCCCGCCGAGCACGATCGCCACGACCCGGTCGAGACCGAAGATGACGTCGAAGATGGTGGCGTACGCGATGGTCGAGGTGACCGCGAGCATGAGGGTGTACGCCCACATCACGATGCCCGAGATCAGCCCGGAGAAGCCGCCGTAGCGCAGGTCCAGCATCTGGCTGACCGTGTAGACCTTGAGGCGGGCGATGCGCGCGGAGAAGAAGACGGACAGCGCGAGCAGACCGAGGCCGATGGTGAGGACCATCCAGGCGCCCGAGAGCCCGTACTGGTAGCCGAGGCCGACGCCGCCGATGGTGGAGGCGCCGCCGAGGACGATCGCCGCCATCGTCCCGGAGTACATGGCGGGGCCGAGGCGGCGGCCCGCGACCAGGAAGTCGCTGGTGGACGTGGTGCGGCGCATCCCCCACCAGCCCAGCGCGAGCATGCCCGCGAGATAGACGACGATCACCGTGTAGTCGGCAGCGCTCATGGTGGGCTCCTCAGCGGGGGGACGGTGACCGAGACCCTAGGGTGTCGCCGAGGAGGCCGGGAAGTGTACGTTTCCTCCACTCGTGGTTCCCGGGATGGAGGAAACGGCCATGCCGCCGACAGTGCCCGTGCCCCTCGCCGTCCTGCTGGACCACCCCGGTCTGGGGCTGCGACAGGTCGCCGGGCCGCGCGGGGAGGCGCCGGTGTACCTGGTGCACACGAGCGAGATGGAGGATCCCGTTCCGTATCTGCTGGGCGGTGAACTGCTGCTCAGCGCCGGGGTGCACGGTCCGGAGGCGACCGACGCGTACTGGGACCGCTATGTGGCCCGTACGGTCGAGGCGGGCGCCACCGCGCTCGGGTTCGGCATCGCGCCGGTGCACGAGGAGGTGCCGCGGGCGCTGGCCGAGGCGTGCGACCGGCATGGGCTGCCGCTGGTGGAGGTGCCACGGGAGACGACCTTCACGGCCGTCGCGAGCGCCGTATGGGACGCCATGGCCGAGCGCCGCCACCAGGAGCTGCGGCGGATCACCGAGGTGCAGCAGTCGCTCGCGGCCGCCGCCGCGCGGCCCCACCCCGTCCCGGCCGTACTGCGCCAACTGGCGCGGCACCTGGGCGGATGGGCCGTGCTGTACGGGCCGGACGGAGCGGAGCTGGCGGCGGCGGGATCCCGGCCGTCCCCGGAGGTACGTACCGCGCTCGCCTCGCTGGCCGCCCGGCTGCGCGCGGGCCCGGCCTCGGCCTCGGGCACGGCGGACGGCGCGTCCCTGAGCGCGTACGGCCTGGGCGGGCCCGAACGGCCGCTCGCCCTGGGGGTGTGCGCGCCCCGGCGCGACGCGACCGAGGGCACGGTGGGGGTGGCCATGGTGCTGCTCGCGCTGCTGACCGGGCGCGCGACGGCCGACGCCGGGGCCGAACGCACGGCGCTGGTACGGCTGATGCTGGGCGCCGAACCCGCCGATGTCGCCGCGCTGTTGACCGGCGCGGACCTGTGGACCGTGGTACGCGGGCGCCGCCGTGGGCGAGGCGGAGGCGGAGACGACGGGCTGCTGGCCGTGGCGGCCCTCGCCGCCGGGCTCGGTACGCCCCTGATCGACCTGGACGGGGACGACCTGTGCGCCCTGGTGCCCGGCGCCGCCGAGGTCCGTGCCCAGCCCGGCTGGACCCTGGGCACCGGGGCGCCGGTGCCCGCCGACGGGCTGGCGCACGGCGGCACCGACGCGGCCCGCGCGCTGCGCCGCGCGGTCGCGGAGCGGCTGCCGGTGGTACGGCACGCCCCGGAGCCGGGCGGCGTCGCCTCGCTGGTCGACCCGGCCGAGGCCCAGGCCCTGGGCCGCACCCGGCTCGCCCCGCTGGACGGGGCCCCGGCCCTGCGCGAGACGCTGCGGATGTGGCTGTCGCTGCACGGCAGTTGGGACCGTACGGCGGTGGCACTGGACATCCACCGCAACACGGTCCGCCAGCGCATAGCCCGCGCCGCGGCCCTGCTGGAGGCGGACCTGAGCGACGCGGACGTACGCATGGAACTGTGGTTCGCCCTCAAGTGGCAGTGAGGCCGCGTCGTCCTGGCGCCGGTTCGCCGTCTCCCGCGTGCGGACGCCGGTCCGCCGCGTGCCGCCCGCCCGTGGACCGGGACCGCGCCGCTGGCGGAACCGGCGGCCGGGGCCTGGTGGCGGGGTGCCGGGTCGCCCGCAGGAGACGACGGCGCTTCGCCGACCGCCCCGGGCGAGGTGGAGGCCGAACTCGCGTTCGGCCTCGGCCTGTTGCCGGAGGGGTGCCACCGCTGGCCGGAGCGTGGGCCGCGTACCCCGTTCGCGCCGAGGGCGCCGCGTCCCGGCTGTGGCCTGGGCCGCGTACTGCGTCCGCGGCGCCCCGGCCGCGGGGTCCAGGGGCGGAGCCCCTGGGTTCGGGAAGGGGCGGGGTGGGGAAGAGCCACCCCGCCCGCGCGTCAGAGCTTCGTCCACGCCTCCGTGAGCACGGCCCTCAGCACCTGCTCGATCTCGTCGAACAGCGCCTGGTCCGCGATCAGTGGCGGGGCCAGCTGGATGACCGGGTCGCCTCGGTCGTCGGCGCGGCAGTAGAGGCCGTTGTCGTACAGCGCCTTGGAGAGGAAGTCGTAGAGGACGCGTTCGGTCTCGTCCGCGCTGAACGACTCCTTCGTGGCCTTGTCCTTCACCAGCTCGATGCCGTAGAAGAAGCCGTTCCCCCGCACGTCGCCGACGATCGGCAGATCGTGCAGCCGCTCCAGGGTGGACCGGAACGCGCCCTCGGTGTCCAGCACATGCTGGTTCAGGCCCTCGCGCTCGAAGATGTCGAGGTTGCTGAGGGCCACGGCGGCCGAGACGGGGTGGCCGCCGAAGGTGTAGCCGTGGAGGAAGGTGTTGCCGCCCCGGTAGAAGGGCTCGGCGAGCCGGTCGGAGATGACGCACGCGCCGATCGGGGAGTAGCCGGAGGTCATGCCCTTCGCGCAGGTGATCATGTCCGGGACGTAGCCGAACTTGTCGCACGCGAACATCGTGCCCAGCCGCCCGAACGCGCAGATGACCTCGTCCGAGACGAGCAGCACGTCGTACTCGTCGCAGATCTCGCGCACCCGCTGGAAGTACCCGGGCGGCGGCGGGAAGCAGCCGCCCGCGTTCTGCACCGGCTCCAGGAAGACGGCGGCGACGGTGTCCGGGCCCTCGAAGAGGATCTGCTGCTCGATCTGGTCGGCGCACCAGCGGCCGAACGCCTCCGGGTCGTCGCCGTGGATGGGCGCCCGGTAGATGTTGGTGTTGGGCACCTTGTGGGCGCTGGGGACCAGCGGCTCGAAGGGGGCCTTGAGCCCGGGGACGCCGGTGATCGACAGGGCGCCCTGGGTGGTGCCGTGGTAGGCGACCGCCCGGGATATGACCTTGTGCTTGGTGGGCTTGCCGGTGAGCTTGAAGTACTGCTTCGCCAGCTTCCAGGCGGTCTCGACGGCCTCGCCGCCGCCGGTGGTGAAGAAGACCTTGTTGAGGTCGCCGGGCGCGTGCTGGGCGAGCCGCTCGGCCAGTTCGACGGCCTTGGGGTGGGCGTAGCTCCACACCGGGAAGAAGGCCAGCTCCTGCGCCTGCTTGTAGGCGGTCTCCGCGAGTTCGGCGCGCCCGTGACCGGCCTGCACCACGAACAGCCCGGCGAGGCCGTCGATGTAGCGCTTGCCCTTGTCGTCGTAGATGTACGTGCCCTCGCCGCGCACGATCGTCGGCACGGGGGCGTTCTCGTACGACGACATGCGGGTGAAGTGCATCCACAGGTGGTCGTACGCCGTCTTGGAGAGGTCCGCGCTCATGGCTATCTCGTTCCCCAGGTGTAGGTCTGCTTACGGAGCTTGAGGTAGACGAAGCTCTCGGTGGAGCGCACGCCGGACAGCGTCCGGATCCGCTTGTTGATCGTTTCAAGGAGGTGGTCGTCGTCCTCGCAGACGATCTCGACGAGGAGATCGAAGGAGCCCGCGGTGACGACCACGTACTCGACCTCTTCCATGGCGGTCAGCGCGTCCGCGACCGGGTCGAGGTCGCCGTCGACGTGGATCCCGACCATCGCCTGGCGCCGGAACCCCACGGTGAGGGGGTCGGTGACGGCGACGATCTGCATCACGCCCTGGTCGAGCAGCTTCTGCACGCGCTGCCGCACCGCTGCCTCGGACAGTCCGACGGCCTTGCCGATGGCGGCGTAGGGGCGGCGCCCGTCCTCCTGGAGCTGCTCGATGATCGCCAGGGATACGGAGTCGAGCGACTGCGTGCCGTTCTTATCAGGTGTGGCCACGACCCTCACTGTGCACGAGCCTCGACTGTCTGGCAACCCTCGATCAATGAATTTCGTTGTCGCGGTGAGTTTAATTCACTGATTCCGTTGTTCTGGTGTGGCGGGTATGTTGAAAGCGTCGTCCCCGAGACTAGGGTGGGTGTCTCACCCATCGGACAGCTGACAGGAGGGGTGGCACGTGACCACCGAGCTGCGTCGTTTGCGCAACTACATCGACGGGGAGTTCCGGGACGCCGCGGACGGGCGCACCACGGAGGTGGTCAACCCGGCCACGGGCGAGGTGTACGCCACGGCGCCGCTGTCGGGAGCGGCCGACGTGGACGCGGCGATGGCCGCGGCCGCGGCCGCCTTCCCGGCCTGGCGCGACCTGGTGCCCGGCGAGCGGCAGAAGGCCCTGCTGAAGATCGCCGACGCCTTCGAGGCGCGGGCGGAAGAGCTGATCGCGGTCGAGTCGGAGAACACCGGCAAGCCGATCGGGCTCACGCGGGACGAGGAGATCCCGCCGATGATCGACCAGATCCGGTTCTTCGCGGGCGCGGCACGGATGCTGGAGGGCCGCTCTGCCGGTGAGTACATGGAGGGGCTGACCTCGATCATCCGGCGCGAGCCGGTCGGGGTGTGCGCGCAGGTCGCGCCGTGGAACTACCCGATGATGATGGCCGTGTGGAAGTTCGCGCCGGCGCTGGCGGCGGGCAACACGGTCGTCATCAAGCCCTCCGACACCACCCCGGCCTCCACCGTGCTCTTCGCCGAGATCATCGGCGGGGTGCTGGCGGAACTGGGCCATCCGCAGGGCGTCTTCAACGTCATCTGCGGCGACCGGGACACCGGGCGGCTGATGGTCGAGCACGACGTGCCCGCCATGGCGTCCATCACCGGCTCGGTGCGGGCCGGTATGCAGGTCGCGGAGAGCGCGTCGAAGGACCTCAAGCGGGTCCACCTGGAGCTGGGCGGCAAGGCGCCGGTCGTGGTCTTCGAGGACAGCGACATCGCCAAGGCCGTCGAGGACATCTCGGTCGCGGGCTTCTTCAACGCGGGCCAGGACTGTACGGCGGCCACCCGCGTGCTCGTCCACGAGTCGATCCACGACGAGTTCGTGACCGCGCTGGCCAAGGCCGCCGCGGACACCAAGACCGGGGCCCCGGACGACGAGGACGTGCTGTTCGGCCCGCTCAACAGCGCCAACCAGCTGGCCCAGGTCAGCGGCTTCATCGAGCGGCTGCCCGCGCACGCCAAGGTCGAGGCGGGCGGCCACCGGGTCGGCGAGAAGGGCTTCTTCTACGCGCCCACCGTGGTCTCCGGGCTCCAGCAGGACGACGAGATCGTCCAGCACGAGGTCTTCGGGCCGGTCATCACCGTCCAGTCGTTCTCCGACGAGGCCCAGGCGGTCCGGTACGCCAACGGCGTGGAGTACGCGCTCGCCTCATCGGTGTGGACCAAGGACCACAGCCGCGCGATGCGGATGTCCAAGGCGCTGGACTTCGGCTGCGTCTGGATCAACACCCATATCCCGCTGGTCGCCGAGATGCCGCACGGCGGATTCAAGAAGTCCGGTTACGGCAAGGACCTGTCGGCGTACGGCTTCGAGGACTACACCCGCATCAAGCACGTGATGACGTCGCTGGGTTGATCCTCCGGGCTCAGCGGCGGCTGAGCAGGGCGCAGAGGGTGCCGATGCGGTTGGTGGTGATCGCGTCGGCGCCCGCGCGCAGCAGCCGCGCCATCGAGCGGCGGGTGTCGGCGGTCCAGGCGGAGACCAGCAGGCCGTCCGCGTGGGCGCGTTCGACCAGGCCGGGGGAGACCAGGCCGAAGCGGTAGTTGAGCCAGCGGGGGCGCAGATCGGCCAGCAGGGTGGGCCGGGGCGGCGCGAGGGTGGTCCAGGTCAGGGAGATCTCGGCGCCGGGTTCCGCGCGGCGCACCCGGCGCAGCGCGGACAGTTCGCCGCAGTAGTACACCCGGTCGGCGGCCCCGGCCTCGCGCACCTCGGCGACGGCCGCCAGGGCCGCCGACGCGTCGGGCAGGTCGATCAGCAGCCGGGCCGGGCCGGTCGCGGCGAGCGCGTCGCGCAGCGTGGGTATGCCCCCGCCGGACAGCTGCCGCACCTCGTCGGCGGTCAGCGCGGACAGCGGCCGGTCGTGCCCCCAGAGCCGTTTGAGGGTGGCGTCGTGCAGCAGGACCGGGACGCCGTCCCGGGTCAGCCGGACGTCGATCTCCACCGCGCCCGCCCCGGCGCGCACCGCCGAGCCGAGCGAGACCAGGGTGTTCTCGCGGTGGGTGTACGGGTCGCCGCGGTGGCCGACCGGTATGAAGGCCGCGCCCGCCGCCGTCATCGGGTCATGACCGCCGTGTAGGCGTCGATCTCCGCGGCCAGCCGCGCCTTGCCCGGCGCGTCCAGGAAGGACGCCTCGACGGCGTTCTTCGCGAGCGCCGCCACACCCGCCGCGTCCAGGCCGAGCAGCCGGGCGGCGACCTCGTACTCGGTGTTGAGGTCGGTGCCGAACATCGGCGGGTCGTCGCTGTTGATGGTGACGAACACCCCGGCCTCGACCAGCTGCTTGATGGGGTGCTCGTCGAGGGTGGCGACCGCGCGGGTGGCGATGTTGGAGGTCGGGCAGACCTCCAGCGGAATGCGGTGCTCCGCGAGATGGGCCAGCAGCTTCGGGTCCTGGACGGCGGTGGTGCCATGGCCGATCCGCTCGGCGCGCAGCTCGGTGAGGGCGTCCCAGATGGTCTGCGGTCCGGTGGTCTCGCCCGCGTGCGGAACGCTGTGCAGCCCGGCGGCGATGGCGCGGTCGAAGTACGGCTTGAACTGCGGGCGCGGCACGCCGATCTCGGGCCCGCCGAGGCCGAACGAGACCAGCCCCTCGGGGCGCAGGTCGCAGGCGATGCGGGCGGTCTCCTCGGCGGACTGCAGCCCGGCCTCGCCGGGGATGTCGAAGCACCAGCGCAGTACGGTGCCGAACTCGGCCTCGGCCGCCTTGCGGGCGTCCTCGATCGCCTCGGTGAACGCGGCGTCCGGAATGCCGCGCCGGGTCGAGCTGTAGGGGGTGACGGTCAGCTCGGCGTAGCGGATGTTCTGCCGGGCCATGTCGCGGGCGATCTCGTAGGTGAGCAGCCGCACGTCCTCGGCGTCGCGGATCAGGTCCACCACGGAGAGATAGACGTCGATGAAGTGCGCGAAGTCACGGAAGACGAAGTAGTCGGCCAGCGCCTCCGGGTCGGTGGGCACCTTGGAGTCCGGGTGGCGTGCCGCCAGCTCGGCCACGATGCGCGGGGACGCCGAACCGACGTGGTGGACATGCAGCTCCGCCTTGGGCAGTCCGGCGATGAAGGCGGTGAGATCGGTCAACGAGAACCTCCGGGTGACGGCCGCTTGCGGCGGGCTCCGGTCATCGTAGACGCGGCCCTACGGGGCGGTAGCGCCAGGCCGTAGCATGGGCGGACATCGCTGTGGGGGAGATACATGGCTGACCAGCCCGACCAGCACGACCAGCCGCGGCAGCCGGAGCCGCGCGACCACGACCCCTGGGCCCCGCCGGCCCCGCCGGCCCCGCGCACATCGTTGGACAAGCCGTCGTCCCGGCCCTCGGTGGCCGAGCAGCAGACGCTCACCTCGCTGCCCACGGGCCCGGCCGTCCCGCCCCCGCCGCGCGTGCCGGGGCCCCCGCCTCCCGCCCCCGGGCCGCCGCCCGCCGCGCCGGGACCCCCGCCGGGCGGCCCGACCCTGCCGAGCGGCGCGACCTTGCCGAGCGGCGCGACCCCGCCGGGCGCGGTGCCCCCGCCGCCGCCCGCCCCGACCGGCCCGGGCACCCCGAGCGCGTACCAGGGTTCGCCGTACGGCACCGGCGGTTACGGTCAGCCGGGCTACGGGGGCCAGGCCCCGTACGGCGGGCCCGGCTACGGCTACCCCGGCGCGGCGTACCCCGGCTACCCGGGCACCGCCCAGCCCGGCCACCCCGGCACGGCCTATCCCGGCACCGCTTACCCCGGTGCGGGCTACCCCGGCGCGGGCTATGCGCAGGGCTGGCAGGCGGGCGGTCCCTCGATGCCGAACAACGGCACCGGCACGGCCGCCCTGGTGCTCGGCATCATCGGCCTGGCCTTCTTCGCCAGCGTCGTGCTGGGCATCATCCTCGGCGTCCTCGCGATCATCTTCGGGGCGATCGGCCGCGCCAAGGCGGGCCGGGGTGAGGCGACCAACGGCAACGTGGCCCTCGCCGGGCTCATCGTCGGGTCGGCCGCCGTGGTGGCGGGCGTGGTGATGATCTTCGTCTATGTCGCGGCCGCGGACGGGGACAGCTCGGATGACACCGACGACTCGGGCTACGCGCGGATGTCGGTCGTGCGGCTGGTGCCGTCCGCCGATATGAGCCGCTGACGCGCCTCCATCAGCGCGAAGCCCAGCAGATTGAGCCCGCGCCAGCGGGCCGGGTCCGCCGCCCGTTCGTCGTCCGCCGCCAGCCCGATGCCCCATATCCGGTCCACCGGGCTGGCCTCCACCAGCACCCGGGTGTTGGTCCCGAGCAGATAGTCGCGCAGCGGCGGATGCTGCCCGAACTTGTGCACACTGCCCTCGACGACCAGCGCGAAGCGGTGCTCCCGCCACCGCGCCTCGTCGAAGCCGCGCACCGAACGGCCCGCGTCCTTGGCCTGCTTGGGGTGCGAGGCGGCCAGCGCCCGCCGCTCGGCGTCCCCATCCCCGAACAGCCGCGCCTTCCCGGCCATCATCCAGTGCTCGGCGGTCGGGTAGGTGACGCCGTCCACCTCGAACGGCGCGGGCCACCACTGACTGAAGCACCCCGAGCCCACGCCCCCGTCGCGCCGCGGCCGATGGCCCCAGAAGTACACGTACTTGACGGTCTCGCCGCGCGCCGCCCGGTCCACCAGCTCCTTGACCGAGCGCGGTCCGCCGCCCGCCGTGGCCGGTGCCGTCGCCCCGTTGATCTCCATGTCCGGGATTCTCGCACCGGCCACCGACAGCGGCCCGGGCGGCGGGGCTGGTTACGGCCGGGTGTCGTCACCGAATCCGTTGCGCAACCAAAAAGCAACGACGAAATCCCTTGTTGAGGCAAGGGTGCTCTGTCAGGATCGGCCTTCAATCGTGGTCGGAGGCACGCCGCTCTTCCTCGAAAGGCACCGCGTATGGAATCACGGCACGAGCCCGAGAGCCTGTCCGCGCCCCAACTCGCCGCGATCCGGCGCAGCATGACCGGCGGCCGCATGGCGCTGTCCCGCCGCGCCCTGCTGCGCGCGGGCGGCGCCGGAGCGTTCGCCGCGGGCGGGCTCGGGGCGCTCAGCGGCTGCGGCATCCCGCCCGCCGGGCGGACCGGCGCCGACAGCGCCGCGGACGATCACTCCGCCGAGGAGAAGAGGGTCACCTTCTCCAACTGGACGGAGTACATGGACGAGACCAAGGGCGGCCGCCGCCCGACCCTGGAGGAGTTCCGGCGCCGCACCGGCATCACGGTGAAGTACACCGAGGACATCAACGACAACGTCGAGTTCTTCGGCAAGATCAAGCCGCAGCTCGCCGCGGGCCAGGACACCGGCCGCGACCTCATCTGCGTCACCGACTGGCTGGCCGCCCGGATGATCCGGCTCGGCTGGGTGCAGACCCTGGACGCGGCCAACCTGCCCCACGCCTATACGAATCTGGCGGCGGAGTTCCGCGACCCGGACTGGGACCCGGGTCGCGCCCACTCCTACCCCTGGACCGGCATCCCCGCCGTCATCGCGTACAACAAGAAGGCCACCGGCGGCCGCGCCGTCACCTCCGTCTCCCAGCTGCTGGACGACCCTCGGCTGAAGGGCCGGGTCGGCCTGCTCACCGAGATGCGCGACACCGTCGGGCTGACCCTGCTCGACATGGGCAAACGGCCCGAGGACGTCACCGCCGACGACTTCGGCGCGGCGATCGCCCGCCTCCAGAAGGCCTCCGACCGGGGCCAGATCCGCCGCTTCACCGGCAACGACTACACCGGCGACCTCACCCGGGGCGACCTCGCCGCCTGCGTCGCCTGGGCCGGTGACCTGATCCAGCTCCAGGCGGACAACCCGGAGATCGAGTTCGCCATCCCCGACGCCGGTTACATGACCGCCACCGACAACCTCCTCATCCCGGCCAAGGCCCGCCACAAGAAGAACGCCGAACGGCTCATCGACTACTACTACGAGCCCAAGGTCGCCGCGAAGATCGCCGCCTACATCAACTACGTCTGCCCGGTCGACGGCGTACGCGCCGAACTCGCGAAGATCGACAAGGAGCTGGCGGACAACCCGCTGATCCTCCCCGACGCGGAGATGGCCGCCAAGTCCCATGCCTTCCGCTCCCTGTCGAGCAAGGAAGAGACGGCGTTCGAGGACGCGTTCGCCAAGCTCACCGGCGCCTGACGGCCTGACACGCGAGGAAGCCCCCATGACCCAGCCCACCACCAGCGGCGGCGACGTACGGCTCGACCGGATCAGCAAGACCTACGGGTCCTTCACCGCCGTCCACCCGCTCGACCTGCGCATACCCGCCGGTTCCTTCTTCGCCCTGCTCGGCGCCTCCGGCTGCGGCAAGACCACCACCCTGCGCATGATCGCCGGACTGGAGGAGCCCACCACCGGCACCATCCGGCTCGCCGGGGACGACGTCACCGCCCTCCCGCCGCACCGGCGGCCGGTCAACACCGTCTTCCAGAGCTACGCCCTCTTCCCGCACCTCGACATCTACGAGAACGTCGCCTTCGGGCTGCGCCGCCGGGGCATCAAGTCGGTGAAGAAGCAGGTCGGGGAGATGCTGGAACTCGTCCAGCTCGGTGACTTCGCCCGCCGCAGACCCCAGCAGCTCTCCGGCGGCCAGCAGCAGCGCGTCGCGCTCGCCCGCGCACTGATCAACCACCCCCGGGTGCTGCTCCTCGACGAGCCGCTGGGCGCGCTCGACCTCAAGCTGCGCCGTCAGATGCAGCTCGAACTCAAGCGCATCCAGACCGAGGTCGGCATCACCTTCGTCCATGTCACCCACGACCAGGAGGAGGCCATGACCATGGCCGACACGGTCGCGGTGATGAACGGCGGCCGCGTCGAGCAGCTGGGCGCCCCGGCCGAGCTGTACGAGAGCCCGGGCACCACCTTCGTCGCCAACTTCCTCGGCACCTCCAACCTCATCGAGGCCGAGATCACCGACAAGAGCGGCGGCGACCTCCTGCTCACCGCTGCCGGAGGCCGTCTCGCCCTGCCCGCCGGGCGATGTCGCGCCCCCGCCCGCACCGGAGCCACGGTGCTGGTCGGGGTGCGCCCCGAGAAGATCTCCCTCACCCCCGCCGAGGACACGGACGCCGTCCCCGCGGCCCGCAACCGGATGACCGGCCGCATCGCGGACGCCAGCTTCCTCGGCGTCTCCACGCAGTACGTGGTGGCCACCCCGGACGGCGCCGAGCTGGCCGTCTACGAGCAGAACATCGAGCGCGACCCCCGGCTCGTCCCCGGCGCCGAGGTCGTCCTGCACTGGAACCCCGCCCACACCTTCGGCCTCGACCCCGCCCAGGGCATCGGCGCGGGCACCGACACCGCTGCCGACGGGGAGGCGGCGTGAGCGCCACGGCCACCGAGGCGCGCGACGCGGCCCCCGCCAGCGCCGCGCCCCGCAAGACGCCCGTACGCAAGCGGCTGGTGCCCTACTGGCTGCTGCTCCCCGGCATCCTGTGGCTGCTGGTCTTCTTCGTGGCCCCGCTCGTCTACCAGGCGTCGACGTCCGTCCAGACCGGCTCCCTCGAAGAGGGGTTCCGGGTCACCTGGCACGTACAGACCTACTGGGACGCGCTCACCGAATACGCCCCGCATTTCCTGCGCTCGGTGCTGTACGCGGCCACCGCCACCGTGCTGTGCCTGCTGCTCGGCTATCCGCTCGCGTACCTCATCGCCTTCCGGGCGGGCCGCTGGCGCAATCTGCTCATGGTCCTGGTCATCGCGCCGTTCTTCACCAGCTTCCTGATCCGCACGCTCGCCTGGAAGACGATCCTGGCCGACGGCGGCCCGGTGGTGGGGGCGCTGAACTCCCTGCACCTGCTGGACGTGACCAGCTGGCTGGGGATCACCGAGGGGCAGCGGGTGCTGGCCACGCCGCTCGCCGTGGTGTGCGGGCTGACGTACAACTTCCTGCCGTTCATGATCCTGCCGCTCTACACCTCGCTGGAACGCGTCGACGGCAGGCTGCACGAGGCCGCCCGCGACCTCTACGCCCGCCCCGTCACGGTCTTCCGCAAGGTCACCTTCCCGCTGTCCATGCCGGGCGTCGTCGCGGGCACCCTGCTCACCTTCATCCCGGCCGCGGGCGACTACATCAACGCCGAGCTGCTGGGCGCCACCGACCAGAAAATGATCGGCAACGTCATCCAGTCGCAGTTCCTGCGGGTACTCGACTACCCGACGGCCGCCGCGCTGTCCTTCCTCCTCATGGCGGCGATCCTCGCCATGGTCACCGTCTACATCCGCAAGGCAGGGACGGAGGATCTCGTCTGATGGCCCTCATCCGCTGGATACGGCGCAACCTGGTGGTCCTCGCGGGGCTCGCCACCCTCGCGTATCTGATCCTGCCGAACGTCATCGTCCTGGTGTTCTCGTTCAACAAGCCGAACGGCCGCTTCAACTACGCGTGGCAGCGGTTCTCCACCGACGCCTGGACCGATCCGTGCGGCGTCGCCGACCTGTGCGGCTCGCTCGCGCTGAGCCTGCGGCTCGCGGTGTGGGCCACGCTCGGCGCGACCGTCCTCGGCACGATGATCGCCTTCGCGCTGGCCCGCTACCGCTTCCGGGCCCGCCCCGCGGTCAACAGCCTGATCTTCCTCCCGATGGCGATGCCCGAGGTCGTCATGGCCGCCTCCCTCGCCACGCTCTTCCTCAACATGGGCGTCGGCTTCGGCTTCTGGACGATCCTCATCGCCCACATCATGTTCTGCCTGAGCTTCGTCGTCACCGCCGTCAAGGCGCGCGTGATGAGCATGGACCCCCGGCTGGAACAGGCCGCCCAGGACCTCTACGCCTCCCCGGCCCAGACGTTCCTGCGCGTCACCCTGCCGATCGCCGCCCCCGGCATCGCCGCCGGTGCGCTGCTGTCCTTCGCGCTCTCCTTCGACGACTTCATCATCACCAACTTCAACGCCGGATCGACCGTGACCTTCCCCATGTTCGTGTGGGGATCCGCGCAGCGCGGCACCCCCGTCCAGATCAATGTGATCGGCACGGCGATGTTCGCCGTCGCGGTGCTGTGCGTCCTCGCCGGTCAGCTGGCCGGTTCCCGCCGCAGAAGGAGCTGACCGCCATGGAAGCTCTCGCCGACGTCGCCTACACCCCGTACTGGCTGGACGACCCCGCACGGCCCCGCCCGCGCCCCGCCCTGGTCGGTGACGAGCACTGCGATCTGCTCGTCGTCGGCGGCGGCTACAGCGGGCTGTGGACCGCCCTGACCGCCAAGGAGCGCGACCCCGGCCGCGACGTGGTCCTGGTCGAGGCGCGGGAGGCCGGATGGGCCGCCTCCGGCCGCAACGGCGGCTTCTGCGCCGCCTCCCTCACCCACGGCCTCGGCAACGGCGCCGCCCGCTGGCCGCGTGAACTGCCCGAACTGGAACGGCTCGGCCACCGCAACCTGGACGCCATCGAGGCCGCCGTCGCCCGCTACGCCATCGACTGCGACTTCGAGCGCACCGGCGAGATCGACGTCGCCACCCGGCCCCACCAGATCGCCGGACTGCGCGAGACCGCCGCCCAGGCCGCCGCGCTCGGCGTCGCCGAGCCGCAGTACCTGGACCGCGACGCGGTGCGCGCCGAGGTCGACTCGCCCACCTTCCTCGCCGGGCTGTGGGACCGCCGGGGCGTGGCCATGCTGCACCCCGCCAAGCTCGCCTGGGGGCTGAAGCGGGCCTGCGCCGAGCTGGGCGTACGGATCTACGAGCACACCCCGGCCGAGCAGCTGAGCCGCGCCGGGACCGGAGCGGCTGGAACCGGAGCGGCTGGAACCGGCACGTCCGGGATGCTCGTGCGCACCCCGTACGGCCGGGTGCGGGCCCGGCAGGTCGCCCTGGCCACCAACGCCTTCCCGGCCCTGGTCCGCCGCGTCCGCCCGTACATCGTCCCCGTCTACGACCACGCCCTGATGACCGAACCGCTGACCGCCGCGCAGCTCGCCGCGATCGGCTGGCAGCGGCGGCAGGGCCTCAGCGACACCGCCAACCACTTCCACTACTTCCGCATCACCGCCGACCACCGCGTCCTGTGGGGCGGTTACGACATCGTCTACCGCTACGGCGGCGGGGTGCGCGCCGAATACGATCACCACCCGGCCACCTACCGCACCCTCGCCCGGCACTTCTTCCGCTGCTTCCCGCAGCTGGAGGGCGTGCGGTTCAGCCACGCCTGGGGCGGCGCGATCGACACCTGTTCCCGCTTCTCCGCGTTCTTCGGCAGCGCACACGGCGGACGCGTCGCCTACGCCCTCGGCTACACGGGCCTCGGCGTCGGCGCGAGCCGCTTCGGCGGGGACGTGATGCTCGACCTGCTGGCCGGTGAGCCCACCGAGCGGACCCGGCTGGAGATGGTGCGCAGCAAACCGCTGCCGTTTCCGCCGGAACCGGTCCGCTGGGCGGGGATCGGCCTCACCCAGTGGTCGATGAGCCGGGCCGACGCCAACGGCGGACGGCGCAATCTGTGGCTGAAGGCGATGGACCGGGTGGGGCTGGGCTTCGACAGCTGAGGCGATCGCTGTCAGGTCGTAGGCCCGCCGTTCCGTTCGCGTACGCGGAGCACTACCCACAGCAGGACGCCGCACAGACACCAGCTGCCGACCACATCCAGCGGCCAGTGGTACGCCCGGCGGACCAGGCCCACCCCCACCGCGAGGTTGAGCAGGACGACGGCGCCGATCAGCCACCCCCGGAGCCACCCCCGGGCCCGCCCGCGCAGGAGGGGGAGCAGCAGCACGGCCGCCGCGCCATAGGCGACGGCGGCCGTCGCGGCATGGCCGGACGGGAAGAATCCGGTCTCGCCCGCCAGCGGGCCGGGCGGGCCCGGGCGGTCGAGCAGCGCCTTGAGCGGTGCGACCAGGGCCGGGACCGCCGCCATCGCCAGCGCGGCGGCCAGCGGCCCCGGCCACCACCGGAGTGCCGCCGCCCGGGCCCGCCACACCGCGCAGGCGAGCGCGGCGAGGAGGACCGGGAGCGCCACCGCCGTATCGCCGAGGTCGGCGAGGAACTCCGCGGCGGGGGAGGGGAAGGGCGATCCGGCGATCGCGCGGCCGAGCCGCTCGTCGAACGTACGCAGCGGACCGTGGACGGCGACCTGCCAGGCGCACAGCGCGAACACCGCCAGCAGCGTGGCGGGGAGCGCGAACGTGAGGAAGACAGACGGCGACCCCGGAACAGGGGGGGTGGTTCCGGGGCCGCCGTGGCGATCGGTGTGCCGCACGCCCCGGGGGGTTTGGGGCGGGCGGCCGTCCGATCGGTGAGGAGATCCGGAGCCGGAGGCTCCAGTGGTGTGCGCGAGGGCACAGCCGGGTCGGAGCTGGGGAAGCACCGGCTCGGCATCGCCCGCAGTCCCCTGCGAGCGGGGTGTTTCTCTCATCTGGAATGACCGTACGGCAGCGAGAGGCTGTCGGACAGGCCGATCACCCACCTGTCATGGGCCCCGCACATCTTCTTCACGCGGCTCGACGATCCACCCACAGTCACCGCTCGTGTCACCGGTGGCTCTACAGCTCGGCGAAGGCACTTTCGAGGACGTCCAGCCCCTCGTTCAGCAGGTCCTCACCGATCACCAGCGGCGGCAGGAAGCGCAGCACGTTGCCGTACGTACCGCAGGTCAGCACCAGCAGACCGGCGGCGTGGCAGGCCTTGGCGACGGCCGCCGTCGCCTCCGGGTTCGGGTCCTTGGTGCCCGGCTTCACCAGTTCGACGGCGATCATCGCGCCGCGGCCGCGGAGGTCACCGATGATGTCGTGCTTCTCCTGCAGCGCGGACAGGCGGCCCTTCATGACCTCCTCGATGCGCTTGGCCTTCGCGTTGAGGTCCAACTCGCGCATCGTCTCGATCGCGCCCAGCGCCGCCGCGCACGCCACCGGGTTGCCGCCGTAGGTGCCGCCGAGGCCGCCGGAGTGCGCCGCGTCCATGATCTCGGCGCGGCCGGTGACGGCGGCCAGCGGAAGGCCGCCCGCGATGCCCTTGGCGGTGGTGATCAGGTCCGGGACGATGCCCTCGTCCTCGCACGCGAACCACTGGCCGGTGCGGCAGAAGCCGGACTGGATCTCGTCCGCGACGAAGACGATGCCGTTGTCCTTCGCGAACTCGGCGATCCGCGGCAGGAAGCCCTTGGCCGGTTCGATGAAGCCGCCCTCGCCGAGGACCGGCTCGATGATGATCGCGGCCACGTTCTCCGCCCCGACCTGCTTGCTGATCATGTCGATGGCCTGCGCCGCGGCCTCCTCGGCGCAGTTCTCCGCGCCCGTCAGCCAGCGGTAGGGGTAGGCGACCGGCACGCGGTAGACCTCGGGCGCGAAGGGGCCGAAGCCGTGCTTGTACGGCATGTTCTTGGCGGTGAGCGCCATGGTGAGGTTCGTCCGGCCGTGGTAGCCGTGGTCGAACACGACGACCGCCTGGCGCTTGGTGTGCGCGCGGGCGATCTTCACCGCGTTCTCGACGGCCTCCGCACCGGAGTTGAACAGCGCCGACTTCTTGGCGTGATCGCCCGGCGTGAGCCGCGCCAGCTCCTCGCAGACCTCCACGTACCCCTCGTACGGCGTCACCATGAAACAGGTGTGCGTGAAGTCCGCCAGCTGCGCCGTCGCCCGGCGCACCACGGCCTCGGCGCTGGAGCCGACCGAGGTCACGGCGATGCCGGAGCCGAAGTCGATCAGCGAATTGCCGTCCACGTCCTCGATCACCCCGCCGCCCGCGCGCACGGTGAAGACCGGCAGCACACTGCCCACACCACCGGCGACCGCCGCGGTCTTGCGGGCGAGCAGCTCCTGCGACTTCGGGCCGGGGATCGCGGTGACGACGCGACGCTCCTGGGGGAGGGACGGGCCTCCGGACAGTTCGGTCATGAGGTACTCCACGGGATGAAAGGGGCGTGACAGGGGCTTTACTCGCAGGCTAGGCGCGCGGCGTGGGAAGCGGCATGTTCCGTTCGGGAGCAGTGCGGGTGGTGCGTTGTCCGCGGCGGCCATAGCCGCGGCCCGGCCGTCACCTCGGCACGTCATGAGGTGCCACCCCGGTGGGGTCGCTGAACTCCCCGGGCGGGAACACTAGATTGAGCGGTGGCGCGGTGGCGCGAAACGCAGAGGCACAGCCGGTCAGGGGGCAAGGGGTAGCAGATGGACACCGAGGGTACGTACGACTCCCGCAACACCCGACCCACCCCACCCCCTCACCCCCCCACCCCGCCCCGGGTGCCCCCGGCGGCCCCGGCGCCTCCAGCGGCCCCTGCGGTGCCGCCGCCGATGCCGCCGGGCGCGCCGGTCCCGCCGGGCGCGCCTGCGGCATCCGGCGCCCGGCCGTCGTTCGCCGCATGGCTGCGGACTCCGCGGGCCGAGGGGGCGGGGCCGGGGGTGTGGGCGTATGGGCACCGGCCCAAGCCGCCGGAGGATCCGGAAAGGATCCCCGGGCGACGCCTGATCAGTGGTGCGTTGATCTCCGGCCTCTGCGGGTGGCTGGTCTGGTCACTGCTCTGGAACGGATACCTCGGCGGCTACTGGCTGTGGCCGATGTACTTGCTGACCCCCGACTCGTGGTACGAGCGCGGGGGAAACACGGACGCGGGCTGGTGGGCCCAGCGCATCTATATCGGCGTCTGCGTCGCCGCCCTCGCCGTCCTCTTCGGCCGCGTAGGCCACTGGGGCGAAGTCTGGCGCCGCTACGTCACCCCCGTCTTCCGGCGGGCCTGGGACGAGACCGACGCGGCGGCCGAGCCGAGTCGGCCCGAGGCCGATCCCGTCGAGTGGCCGCATCTGCGGGCCGCCGGGGCGCACGGGGCGGCCGACCGGCTGGCGGCCGAGGCGCGGGCCGGGGCGATGAACGACGTCGACCACGCCCGCATCGAGCACGCCTGGCAGTCGGTCCGGGCCGGACGGAACTCCCTCGCATCGTTCACCGACACCGTGCTGCGCCACGGCGCCGCCTCGCACGGCCATCCCTCCGGGGCTCGGGACCTGCCCGCGCGCACGGCCGAGCACGATCTGCTCGCCCACCAGGTCCGCCTCGGTACCGCCGTCGACGATCTGCGCAATCCGTACCAGCACCGCGGCGCCGGGCTCGCCCTCGACCCCGAGGTGCTCGGGACCTCGCTGCTCGCCGTCGGGCCGCCCGGGTCGGGGAAGACCGGGCGGCTGGTGCGGCCCGTCGTGGAGTCGCTGTGTCTGCAGGCGCTCGCCGGGCGGGTCGCGGTGGTGGCCGTGGGGGCGGCGGGGGCGGGCCTGGGGCCCGACGAGGCGTTCGACGTCGTCGTGAAGATCGGCCGCCCCGATTCCGCCTACGACTTCGACCTCTACGGCGGCACCACGGACCCCGACGAGGCCGCGGGCATCCTCGCCGAGGCGCTGATCGGCGACATGGCCGCCTCGCTGCCCGGGGGCGACAGCCGACGGGCAGCCACAGCGCTGGCCCAGCTGCTCGGCCCCTATCGCGCCGCGCACGGCCGCTTCCCGTCCGTGCCGGAGCTGCGGGAGCTGCTGGACGGCGCGAAGACGGCGGTCGGCGCGCTGCGCGAGGCGCTCGACGCGGCGGGGGAGCGGGCGCAGGCGCGCGAGCTGGAGGCGCGGGTACGGCAGTCCGGGGCGCCCGGGGACGCGGGCGCGCTGCTGGCGGACCGGATCGCGCTGCTGGACCGGCCCGCGTTCGCCAACTTCTTCGACACCACCGGTGACCGCCGTCCGTTCTCCCTCCGCGCGCTCGAACACCCGCTGCGGGTCCGCATCGATCTGCCGGAGCGCGGGCACGCCGAGGCGTCCCGCATGCTGGCCCGTCTCGTGCTCGCGCAGTTCTCCGAGTGCGCCGCGGGCCGCGCCGACCGGTCGCTCTTCGCGTGCCTGGTCCTCGACGACGCGTCGCACACCATCACCCCCGAGGCGCTGCGCGGTATCCAGCGCCTCCGCGCCGCCCACGCGGGCGCGGTGCTGACCCTGCGTACCCTCGACGACGTCCCCGAGGCGCTGCGCAGCGCGCTGCTGGGGGCGGTCGGGTGCCGGATGGCCTGCGCCGGGGTGACGACGTGGGACGGGGCCCGGTTCGCGGAGGTGTGGGGGACGGAATGGGTCGAGACCCGGGACGTCACGGACCGGCAGATCATCTCGGACGAGCCGTTCACCAAGGTCCTGCACTTCATCCGCAAGGTGGTGACGGGGAAGGCGGTCACGACCCAGTCCGTGACGGTGCGGAAGGTCGAGCGCGAGCGCTGGTCCGCCTCGGAGCTGGCGCACTCGGTCCCCGCCGGACACGCGGTGCTGTCGGTGACATCGGTACGAGGCGAGGGCGGCCCCCCGGTACTGCTGGACCTGCGCGGCTGAGCGGCTGAGCGGATAGGCCCGGCGGGGCGGGGCCGGGGGCTCTTCCCCACCCCGCCCCTTCCCGAACCAGGGGTCGACCCCTGGACCCCGCACGGCCCGAGCAGGGCGGCGGGCCCGCACACCAGGCCCGCACTCCAGGCCCGCACCCCGGGCCCCGCGCACCGAGCGTCGGCCCGGTCGATCCGGCCGGGGCTCTGTCCGGCGTGCCGGGTGCGGGGGCTCTCGGCGCGGATACCACGGATTCGTCCATTGAGGCAGAATCGGCAGTAGCCGTTCATACGGGGCGGTGAAGTCGCATTCGTCGTCGCATCCGCATCGAAGGTGCCATGCCTCCCACGCTCGCCTCACTCGTCCACCACACCGCGCTCAAGCTGTCCGTCCTCGCGGGAGAGGACCGGCTGGAGACGCCGGTGCGCTGGGCCCATGTCAGCGAGCTGGCCGACCCCGTGCCCTATATGGAGGGCGGTGAGCTGCTGCTCATCACCGCGATGAAGCTGGACGCCGACGACCCGGACGCGATGGCCCGCTACGTCCGGCGGTTGGTCGGCGCGGGGGTGGTGGGGCTGGGGTTCGCGGTCGGGGTCGCCTATGACGAGGTGCCGGGGGCGCTCGTGGCCGCGGCCAAGGAGGAGGGGCTGCCGCTGCTCGTGGTGCCGCGGCGGACGCCCTTCATCGCCATCAGCAAGGCCGTCTCGGCGGCGATAGCCGCCGACCAGTACCGCGCGGTGACCGCCGGGTTCGAGGCGCAGCGGGAGCTGACCCGGGCCGCGATCGGCGCCGAGGGGCCCGCCGCGCTGGTCGCCCGGCTCGCCGCGCACGTCGACGGCTGGGCGGCGCTCTACGACGCCTCCGGCTCCGTGGTCGCCGCCGCACCCGACTGGGCGGCCCGCCGCGCCGCCCGCCATACGGCCGACGCCGAGCGGCTGCGCGCCCGGCCCGCCCCGGCGAGCGTCGTGGTCGGCGGGGGCGGCGCGGAGCCGGGCGGCGAGGCGACGGACCGGGTGGAGCTGCAGTCGCTGGGTACGGGGCGCCGTACCCGTGGCGTCCTCGCGGTCGGTACGGGCGCGCCGCTGGGAACCGCCGAGCGCTACGCCGTCCACTCGGCCGTGGCGTTGCTGACCCTCACCACCGAGCGGTCCCGGGCCCTGCGGGAGGCCGAACAGCGGCTGGGCACCGCCGTCCTGCGGATGCTGCTCGCGGGGGAGCCGGACCATGCGCGGGCGGTGGCCGGGCGGCTGTACGGGGGGCTGCTGGACGCCCCGTTCCGGATGCTCGTCGCGGAGGCGGTGCCGGGCGGCGGTACGCAGACCTCGCACCAGCAGCACGGCGCGTACGCGGCGGACGAGACAGCGGCGGAGGCGTCGGCGGACGCGGAAACAGGCGGCGGCACGCCGGGCGACCCGGACCGCGCCGACCCCCTCGGGGTGCTCGTGGACGCCATGGAGGCCGCCGCGGCCCGCACCGGCGAGGCGGTGCTCGTCGTGCCCGACGGCGAGCGGCTGATCGTGCTGGCCCCGGACGGCGGCGCCGCGGTCGCCGTCTGTGCTGAGCACGCCGAGGCGATCGAGAGCCGCCGTGGTGCGGCGACCCGCCCCCGCGAGCGCGCCGCCGCGGCCCCGGGCGGCGACCTCGTCGTCGGCCTGTCCGCCCCGGCGGGCCCCATCGCGGCCGCGGCCGCCTACCGGCAGGCCGAGCAGGCCCTGTCGGTGGCCCGGCGGCGCGGCCGGGTGCTGGTCGAGCACGAGCACGTGGCGGCGGGTTCGCTGCTGCCGCTGCTCGCCGACGACGCCGTACGGGCCTTCGCGGACGGCATGCTGCGCGCCCTGCACGACCATGACGCGACGGGCCGCGGTGACCTGGTCGCCTCCCTGCGCGCCTGGCTGTCCCGGCACGGGCAGTGGGACGCGGCCGCCGCCGACCTGGGCGTCCACCGGCACACCCTGCGCTACCGGATGCGCCGCGTGGAGGAGATCCTGGGCCGCTCCCTCGACGACCCGGACGTCCGCATGGAACTCTGGCTGGCCCTGAAGGCCACGGCCCCGGCGACACCCACGCTGAAGTCCTGAGGTCCTGAAGTCCTGAGGTCCGACAGACCACACGCCATTGCGGTGTGCCACGGGCACCGACTGCGCCGCCCCGGACAAACGCGCCGCGCGGCCCGCGCGCCTACGGTGGGAGCAGAGAGACATCCGCACCATCACCCCACCACTTCAGAAGGGTCGGGATCCGCTGTGCCAGACACAAACGAAGCTGTCACCCATGCGTTCTGGCTCGCCGGCCGCGAGGCGACGGGCGAGAGCACGCTCGAGGTCACGTCGCCGTGGGACGGCCGGCGCGTCGGCGCGGTGAGCGTCCCCACCGAGGCGCAGATCGAGGAGGCCGTGGCGGCCGCCGAGGCGGTGCGCGGGAAGTTCGCCGCGACGCCCGCGCACGTACGGGCCGCCGCCCTCGACCACGTGTCGCGACGGCTCGCCGAGCGCACCGAGGAGATCGCCCGGCTCATCTCGGGCGAGAACGGCAAGCCCATGAAGTGGGCGCGCGGCGAGGTCGGCCGCGCCGTCTCCGTCTTCCGGATCGCGGCGGAGGAGGCCCGCCGGTTCAACGGCGGGGAGGCCCAGCGGCTGGACACCGACGCCGGTGGCGAGGGGCGGCTCGCGCTGACCCGCCGCTTCCCGCGCGGCACCGTGCTCGGCATCGCGCCGTTCAACTTCCCGCTGAACCTGTGCGCGCACAAGGTCGCCCCGGCGCTCGCCGTCGGTACGCCGATCATCCTCAAGCCCGCGCCCGCGACCCCGCTGTCCGCGCTGATCCTCGGCGAGCTGCTCGCCGAGACGGAGCTTCCGGCGGGCTCCTGGAGCGTGCTGCCGGTGCCGAACGACCAGATGCCCGCACTGGTCCAGGACGAGCGGCTGCCGGTCATCTCCTTCACCGGTTCGGACAAGGTCGGCTACGCGATCCAGGCGTCCGTGCCGCACAAGCACTGCACGCTGGAGCTGGGCGGCAACGGCGCGGCGGTGGTCCTGTCGGACTACGCCACCGACCCCGACCTCGACTGGGCGGCCACTCGCATCGGCACGTTCTCCAACTACCAGGGCGGCCAGTCCTGCATCTCCGTGCAGCGGGTCATCGCGGACGCGTCCGTGTACGAGCGGCTGCTGCCGAAGATCGTCGCGGCCGTCGAGGCGCAGGTCACCGGCGACCCGTCCGATGACGCGACCGATGTCGGCCCGCTGGTCGACGAGGCCGCCGCCAAGCGCGTCGAGTCCTGGGTGGACGAGGCGGTCCAGGCCGGTGCGAAGCTGCTGACGGGCGGCAAGCGCGAGGGCGCGAGCTACGCCCCGACGGTGCTCGCGGACGTCCCGGCGGACGTCACGGTCTCCTGCGAGGAGGTCTTCGGGCCGGTGCTCACCGTCCAGTCGGCGGAGGGCGAGGAGGCGGCGTACGCGGCCGTCAACAACTCCAAGTACGGCCTGCAGACGGGCGTGTTCACCCGCGATGTGCAGACCGCGTTCCGCGCGCACCGCGCGCTGGAGGTCGGCGGCGTGATCGTTGGCGATGTGCCGTCGTACCGGGCCGACCAGATGCCCTACGGGGGCGCGAAGAAGTCCGGCGTGGGGCGCGAGGGCGTGCGGTTCGCGATGGAGGACTACACGTACGAGCGGGTCATGGTCCTCACCGGGATCGACCTGTAACCAACACAGCGGCCCGCCCCGCGCTTCTCCGGACCCTCAGCCTTCAGAAGTCGAGGCGGGCCAGTCTGACGGCCCCGCGCAGCGTGACGTGGAGGTCGTGCACACCGGTCGGCGGCGCGGACAGGGCGGCGCGCACGGCGGTGTACGCGTAGCGGTCGCCGGTCGGCGGGACGGCGACGGTGGCCAGGGGCGTGCCGTCGGCGAGGTGGAGTTCGACCACGGCCTCGGCCACCTCTTGGACGGCCGCCTCGACCGTGACCGCCGCCGCGCCCGCGCCGAAGTCGCAGGCGCGGAAGAGCAGCCGTCCGACCGCCTCGTCGCCGCAGGCCACCGCGTCACCGCTCACCTTGGTGCGGTCGACGAGCACGGTGCCGTCCGCCGCGTCGTAGTCCGCGGCCTCCAGCCCGCGCCGCAGCACCGGGCGCGGGGCGGGCGGCGGGCCGTCGAGAGTGAGGGCGGCGGTGCGGCGGACGTCCGCGCTGGAGGCGCCCGCGTGGATCTCGTACGTGCCCGGGTCGACGGTCCAGCGGCCGTGCGCCACGTCCCAGAACCCCAGCGCCTCGTCCACCGGCACGGTGAAGAACAGCCGCACCATCTCGCCCCGGCGCAGCGCCACCCGGCGGTGGGCGATCAGCCGCCGGTGCGGGCGCCGGGCGCGCGCCCCCGGGGCGCTCGCGTAGATCTGCACCACTTCGTCGCCGTCGCACGGACCGGAGTTGGTGACCGTGCACTCGACGGCCACCGCCCCCTCTCCCGACTGCCGCACCGACAGGCCGTCGTAGCCGAACCGGGTGTACGACAGGCCGTGCCCGAAGGGGAAGAGCGGGGCGCCGTCGAAGTAGAGGTAGGTGGCGCGGGATCCGATGATGTCGTAGTCCAGCAGGTCCGGCAGTTCGTCCTCGGACGCGTACCAGGTCTGCGGCAGCCGCCCGGCCGGTGAGACGTCGCCGCACAGCACCCGGGCCAGCCCGGTGCCCGCCGCCTGGCCGCCGTGGGCGGTCCACAGCAGGGCGGGCAGCGCGTCGGCCGCGTCCCCGACGGCGTACGGATAGCTGCTGGTCAGCACCAGCGCGGTGCGCGGGTTGGCGGCGTGGGCCGCGCGCCACAGCCGGTCCTGCGCGGCGGGCAGGGCGAGGGTGGTGCGGTCCTCGGTCTCGCGGCCGTTGATGTGCGGATCGTTGCCCAGGACGACGATGACCGCGTCGGCCCCGGCGGCGGCCCGCGCGACGGCGTCCTCGCCGCGTTCGACGACCTCCGGGTGGAAGATCTCGGCCCGGGACCGGTCGGCAACCTTCAGGCCCTCGGCGGCGACACAGACATATCCGCCCGTCCCGCCGTGTCTGAGGAGATGCCCGTCCCCGTGCCGCTCCAGCGCGAACGTCTCCTGGACCACCCAGCCTCCGGGCTGCTCGGCGGCGGCCCGTACGAAGCCGTCGTCGGCGACCGTCAGATAGCGGCCGGAGGGGGCGCGCAGCGTGAGCACGCCCCCGCCCCAGTCAGCGAGGGCCAGGTCGGTGGAGGTGTCGCCGATGGCCAGCGGCGGCAGATCGGTGCGTCCCGCCGTATGCGCCGGATTGAGCGCCGCCTCCCGCGCCGCCTCCCGCGCTTCCTCCCGCGCTGTCTCCTCCGCTACGGCACCGGACGGCACCCGCACCCAGCCCCCCGCGGTGCGCAGCCGGACGGTGTCCGTCCCCTCCGCGAACACCACCCGGTCCGCGCCGAGCCGCGCCACCAGCGCTTCGCGCGGCGAGCTGCGGCGCAGCAGGCTGCCGCTGTACCAGTCGAGCTTGCACTCGTCGGCGAGCGGGCCGACCACCGCCACGGTTCCGGTGGCGGGCGGCGACAGCGGCAGCAGCCCGTCGTTCTTGAGCAGGACGACGGCCTGTTCGGCGGCCTCCAGGGCGAGCGCCCGGTGCGCGGGCGTGTCGAAACCGGCGCCCCGTGGATCGGCGTACCGATCGTCCTCGCCGCCGAAACCGTCGAACTCGCCCAGCGCGCACCGCATCGTCAGCAGCCGCCGCACCGCCGTGTCGACGGCGGACGCGTCGATGAGCCCGCGCTCCAGCGCCCCCCGCACCCGGGTGATCGTCTTCGAGGCGTCCTGGTCGTGGTCGGTGAAGCTGTCCACACCGGCCAGCAGGGCGGCCGCCACGCCCTCCTCGTGGGTGTCGAAGTAGTGCTCGGACCCGGCCAGGTTGGAGGGCGCGCCCGCGTCCGAGCAGACCACCAGCTCGTGGGCGGTCCAGGTGCGCAAGTGCTCCCGCAGATACGGGGAGAGGTGGTTGGGCCGCCCGTTGACCAGGTTGTACGCGGGCATCACCCCGGCCACCGCGCCCGCCCGCACCGCGCCGCGGAAGGCCGCGAGGTCGTACTCGTGCAGCACGCGCGGGCGCACGGAGGACGACGAGGTGTCCCGGGCGGTCTCGTTGTTGTGCGCCAGCCAGTGCTTGAGGACGGGAGCGGTGCGCCAGCGGTCCGGGTGGTCGCCGCGCAGCCCTCGGGTATAGGCGGCGGCCAGGGTGGAGGTGAGGTACGGATCCTCGGCGTACCCCTCCTCGTTGCGGCCCCAGCGCGGATCGCGCAGCAGGTTGACCGTGGGCGCCCAGACGTTGAGCCCGACCCGGGGGTCGCGGGCGCGCATGGCCCGTACCTCGGTGCCGACCGCCTCGCCGATCCGCCGGACCAGGTCCGGGCTCCAGGTGGCGCCGAGCCCGACCGCCTGCGGGAACACCGTCGCCGGGCCCATCCAGGCGACGCCGTGCAGCGCCTCCTGCCCGGTGCGGAACGCGGCGAGGCCGAGCCGCTCCACCTCGGGGGCGTACTGGTGGAGCATCGCGATCCGCTCGTCGGGCGTGAGCCGGGCGAGGAGGTCGTCCACGCGGGCGCCGACCGGCAGCCGTGGATCGCGGAAGGGCGGACGGGTCGCCGGTTCACCGGGCTCGCAACCGCTCACAGGTCCCCTCGCGGAGGTCGGAAGTGTGATTCGAAGCGCTTCGATGCTGCGGGCCCGGGTCCCGCTCTGTCAAGGCTCGGCGGATCAACGGCCCTTTCCCGCCACCCGGTTACGGAAAGACGGGAATCAACGGAACGCCAACGACCTCTTCCCGCCCGGCCCTTGCGCGACCTGACCCCCCGACTTAATCTCAGCGCAATATCGAAGCGCTTCGACCATCGGTCGTACGGCGGGCTCGCCACGAAGGGTTGACGCAATGCCGAACTCCCAGGCTTCGGCCTCTACTTCCGTTCCCAGCCGGAGAACCTTCCTGGCCTCCACGGCGATCGCCGCGGCGGCCGTGACGGGAGGCGTTCCGCTGTTGTCCGCGTGCTCCACGGAGGGGAGCGGCAACAAGAACGGGACCACCTCCGGCAAGGACCTGAAGAAGCTGCTGCCGACCTATGTGGCCTCGAAGGTGGCGGACCCCGATATTCCGAGCGTCAACGGCTCCAGCCCCGGCTACACCAAGGCGCCCTCCGCCGCCGCCCTGGTCGCCTCCGTGAAGGGCAAGCCCGGTCACGGCGGCGGCTACACCATGTTCGAGCCGCTGTGGGGCACCCCGCCGCCCAAGGACAACGCCTACTACAAGGCCGTCAACGACGCGCTCGGCGCGAAGATCAGACTTCAGCCGCAGGACGGCAACACCTACGGCGAAAAGCTCGGCGCGGTCCTCGCCTCCGGTGACATCGCCGATGTCGTGATGATTCCGCTGTGGGAGATGGGCGGAAAGATCCATGGCGCGGTCAGCGCCAAATTCGCCGACCTCGGACCGTATCTCTCCGGCGACAAGGTGAAGAAATACCCTAACCTGGCCGCCATTCCCACCGCCGCCTGGCAGATGTCCGTCTTCGGCGGCAAGCTGCGCGGTCTGCCGATGCCTTCCCGGCCGCTCGGCAGTGTCGTCCCGTTCTACCGCGAGGACCTCTTCAAGAAGCATGGCTACGAGGTCCCGAAGAGCCCGGACGCGTTCCTCGCCCTCGCCAAGGAGATCACCCGCCCCAAGAGCAAGGTATGGGCGTGCGACGACATGTGGTGGGCGGCGCAGCGATTCTTCGGCTGCCCCGGAGAAAAGCCGTACTACTGGGTGGAGAAGGACGGAAAGCTCGTCCACAAGGTGGAGACCGACAACTACCTGGAAGCCCTGGAATGGTGCCGCAAGCTCTTCGCCCAGGGCTATGTCCACCCCGATGCCATCGCGGGCAAGGCCAATGACGCGCTGACCCGCTTCACCTCCGGCCAGACCCTCATCTACAACGACGGTGACGCCAAATGGTACGGCGCCACCTTCGAACAGGCCGAGAGCAACCCGGACTTCACCATTCAGGGAATGGACTATTTCGGCGCCGACGGCGGCGACCCGGTCCTCTATCTCGACCCGCCCGCCGCGATCTGGTCCTTCCTCAACAAGAACCTCTCCAAGGAGCAGATCGAGGAAATCCTCGCCCTCGCCAACTTCATCGCCGCGCCCTTCGGCACCAAGGAGCAGCGGCTCATCGACTACGGCGTCGAGGGCGTGCACCACACCATGAAGGACGGCGTCCCGGTCAAGAACGCCACCGGTGTGCGCGATGTCCAGGACACCTACCGCTTCGTCGTCTCCCCGCAGGCCAGCGTCGCCTATCCGGACTTCCCGCAGATGGTCGAGGACTACTGCGGCTGGATGGGGCGCATGGGGAAGTTCGCGAAGAAGCCGCTCTTCTACGGCATGCAGATCCAGGAGCCCAACCGGTACGCCTCCCTCTACACCCCCTTCGAGGACCTGGCCAAGGACGTCACCCGCGGCCGCAAGTCGATCAAGGACGCCCAGCGGGCCATCGGCGACTGGCGCAGCGGCGGCGGCGACCGGCTCCGCGACTGGTACGCCAAGCTGCTCGACGAGAACGGCAGCGGCGCCTGATGGCGATCAATCTTCGCGACCGGGACCCCCACCGGACCGGCGGCGCCCGGTGGTGGCACCGGCTGCGCCGCGACCGCGCCCTGCTGCTGATGACGGCCCCCGCCGTCGGTCTGCTGCTGCTGTTCACGTACGTCCCGCTGCTGTGGACCACGGTCGCGTTCAAGGACTACGACCCGTTCACCCAGGGGCTGTGGACCAGCCCCTGGGTCGGGTTCGACAACTTCACCCTGCTCTTCGAGGACAGCCGCTTCTGGGACGCGTTCGCCAACACCCTCAGCATCACCTTCATCCAGCTGGTGCTGTTCTTCCCGGTGCCGGTCGTGCTCGCGCTGCTGCTCAACAGCGTGCTCAGCGACCGGCTCCGGGGCCTGGTGCAGTCGATCCTCTACCTGCCGCACTTCTTCTCCTGGGTGCTGGTCATCACGATCTTCCAGCAGATGCTCGGCGGCGCAGGGCTCCTCGCCCAGCGGCTGCGCTCCCACGGGTACGAGGGCTTCGACCTGATGACCGACCCCGGCGTCTTCAAGTACCTGGTCACCGCCCAGCTGGTGTGGAAGGACGCGGGCTGGGGCGTGATCGTCTTCCTCGCCGCGCTGTCCGCCGTCAACCAGGACCTGTACGAGGCGGCCGCCGTGGACGGCGCGGGCCGCTGGCGCCGGATGTGGCACGTCACGCTGCCCGCGCTGCGCCCGGTGATCGCCCTGCTGCTGGTGCTGCGCGTCGGCGACGCGCTGACCGTCGGCTTCGAGCAGATCCTGCTGCAGCGCGACGCGGTGGGGCCGGGCGCATCCGAGGTCTTCGACACCTATGTGTGGTGGGTCGGCATCGCCAACACCGACTACGGGATCGCCGCCGCGGGCGGCCTGATCAAGGGCGTCTTCAGCCTCGTCCTGGTGCTGATGGCCAACAAAGTCGCCCATATGCTCGGCGAGCAGGGGGTTTACCGGAAATGACCGTGACCGAGCGGCCCGCCGCCCCCGCCGCGACCCCCTCCGCCCAGCCGCTGCGCCGCCGTGGCCGGGAGAAGCGCCCGGTGTGGGAGGAGGAGCCCAGCAGGGTCGGCCAGGGGCTCAAGGGCATCACCCTCACCGGGGTGTGCCTGGCCATCCTCGGCCCGCTGTGGGTGGTGGTCGTCACCAGCCTCTCCGACCAGAAGACCATCACCGACGCGGGCGGTCTGGTCATCGTCCCCAAGACGATCACCTTCCGCGCCTACACCGAGCTGCTGAGCGGCGGCACCGTGACCCGCGCGACGCTCGTCAGCCTCGCGCTCACCGCCGTGGGCACCGCGATCAGCACCGTCGTCTCCGTGCTGTGCGCCTACGGACTCTCCCGCTCCGGATCGTTCCTCCACCGCCCGATCCTGATGCTGCTGCTCGTCACCATGTTCTTCAACGCCGGTCTGATCCCCACCTATCTGCTGGTCACCGGGGTCGGCCTGGAGGGCAGCTACTGGTCGATGATCCTGCCGAGCGCCATCTCGGTCTTCAACGTGCTGGTGCTGCGCGCGTTCTTCCAGGACACCGCGCCCGAGCTGGTCGACAGCGCCCGCATCGACGGCGCGGGGGAGTGGCGGATCCTGTTCCAGATCGTGATGCCGCTGTCCAGGGCGGTGATCGCGGTGGTCTCGCTGTTCTACGCGGTCGGCTACTGGAGCCAGTGGTTCAACGCGATGCTCTACCTCAACGACCAGCAGATGTGGCCGCTCCAGATGATCCTGCGCCAGCTGGTCATCAAGCAGCAGGCGCCGCAGGGCATGGCCCAGATGATCTCCACCCAGCAGGTCCCGGGGCTGGCCGTGCAGATGGCCGTGATGGTGCTCGCGCTGATCCCGGTCGCCGTCCTCTACCCGTTCGTCCAGAAGCACTTCACCAAGGGCATGCTCATCGGCGCCGTCAAGGGCTGACCAAGCCGCGTGCCCCGTTCCACCAGACCGTCACGACCCGGGAGAGCCGGTATGCCCGACCTGAACGACGCCACCCGCGGCCGCATCCTCTACGGCGCCGACTACAACCCCGAGCAGTGGCCCGAGAGCGTCTGGCACGACGACGTCCGGCTGATGCGCGCGGCGGGCGTCACCACCGTCACGGTCGGCGTCTTCTCCTGGGCGACGCTCGAACCCCGCCCCGGCGCCCGCGACTTCGGCTGGCTCGACCGGGTCATGGACCTGCTCCACCAGGGCGGCATCGAGGTGTGCCTGGCCACCCCGACCGCCTCCCCGCCGCCCTGGCTGGGCGCCCGCCACCCCGAGACCCTGCCGCGCGACGAGACCAGCTCGGTCGTCTGGTACGGCTCGCGCAACCAGTTCTGCGCCTCGTCCCCCGTCTACCGCGACTACGCGCTGCGGATCACCGAGGATCTGGCCGACCGCTACGGCGACCACCCCGCCCTGCGGATGTGGCACGTGGGCAATGAGTACGGCACCCACTGCTGGTGCGACACCACCGCCGCCCACTTCCGCCGCTGGTTACGCGCCAAGTACGGCCGCCTCGACGCGCTCAACGAGGCCTGGGGGACCGCCTTCTGGAGCCAGCGCTACGACTCCTGGGAAGAGATCATTCCGCCGCGCCGGGCCCAGTACCTGGGCAACCCCGGGCAGGCGCTGGACTTCCGCCGCTTCACCAGCGACGCGCTGCTGGAGTGCTTCACCGCCGAGCGCGACGCCCTGGCCGCGCGCACCCCGCACATCCCGGTGACCACCAACTTCATGCCGTTGTTCATCGGCCAGGACGGCTGGGCTTGGGCCGCCGAGGAGGACGTCGTCTCCGTCGACGTCTACCCCGACCCCAAGGACCCGCACGGCGGCGCGTACGGGGCGATGATCCACGACCTGACCCGCTCCCAGGCGGGCGGGCCGTGGATGCTGATGGAACAGGCCGCGGGCCCGGTCAACTGGCGCGGCGTCAACCACCCCAAGCCGCACGGGCTGATGCGGCTCTGGTCGCTGCAGGCCGTCGCGCGCGGCGCCGACGGCGTCTGCTTCTTCCAGTGGCGGCAGTCCCGGCAGGGAGCTGAGAAGTTCCACTCCGGCATGGTCACCCACGCCGGGGAGCACAGCCGCACCTTCCGGCAGGTGCGCGAACTCGGCGCCCACCTGGGCGAGCTGGGCGACGTCGCGGGCTCCGACGTGCCCGCCCGGGCCGCCCTCCTCCACGACTGGCACGCCTGGTGGGCGAGCGTCCAGGACGGCCGCCCCTCCTCCCGGGTCCAGTACGACCAGGTGCTGCGCGCCTGGCACCAGGCGCTGTGGGAGCGGAACCTCACCACCGACTTCGCCCATCCGCACGCGGACCTCGCCGACTACGCCCTGGTCGCCGTCCCCCATCTGTACCTGCTCACCGATGAGGCGCTGGAGAACCTGGCCGGTTACGTCCGTGGCGGCGGCACCCTCGTCTGCGGCTTCTTCACCGGCGTCGCCGACGAGGACGACCGGGTCCGCCCCGGCGGGGTCGACCAGCGGCTGCGCGACATCCTCGGCCTGCGGACCGTCCACGAGTGGTGGCCCCTGGACGAGGGCGAGACCGTGACCTTGACCGCCGAAAGCCCCTGGCTCGGCTCGTTCACCGGCACCCTCTGGTCCGAGGACCTGGAGCCCGCCACCGCCGAACCGGTCGCCCGGATCAAGGGCGGCGAGCTGGACGGGCAGCCCGCCGTCACCCGCAACGCCTACGGCGACGGCACCGCCTGGTACGTCTCCACCCTCCCCGAACCCGCCGCCCTGCGCACCCTGCTGGCCCGCGCCGCCGACGAGGCCGGGCTCGCGCCGCCGCTGCCCGGCATCCCCGAGGGCGTCGAGGCCGTACCGCGCGGCCCGTACCTCTTCCTCCTCAACCACGGCCGCTCCCCGGCGGTCGTCCCCCTCCCGTCCGCGCGCACCGATCTGCTGACCGGGCGCGTGTACGACACCCAGGTCAGGCTGGACCGCTTCGCGGTCGTGGCCCTGGCCCCGCTCTGACCAGCGGAATTCGAATGTCCCCCCACCGAAAGGACGGCATCGTGCACAGAGCCGTGCGAACGCTTCTCCTCACCCCGTTACTGGCGCTCCTCGCCGTGGTCGGCTTCGCCGCCGCCCCCGCCCAGGCCGCCACCTGGTCCTCCTCCGACCAGTGGGGCAACTGGTCCACCGGCGGCTACACCCTCTACAACAACATCTGGGGCTCCGGCGCGGGCGCCCAGTCCATCTGGGCCAACTCCGCGAGCGACTGGGGTGTATGGGCCAACCACCCGAACACCGGTGGCATCAAGTCCTACCCCAACGCCAAGAAGGTCGTCGGCAAGAAGGTCAGCGCGATCAAGACCCTCACCAGCAACTACGGCGTGACGGTCCCGTCCTCGGGCGCGTACAACACCTCGTACGACATCTGGGACAGCAACTACGACTACGAGATCATGCTGTGGGTCAACAAGACCGGCGCGGTCGGCCCCCTCGGCACCTCGCAGGGCACGGTCACCCTCGGCGGCCACACCTGGGCCGTCTACAAGGGCAGCAACGGCGCCAATGAGGTCTTCTCCTTCATCCGCAGCTCCAACTCCAGCTCCGGCACGGTGGACATCAAGCCCATCGTGAACTGGATCAAGAACACCAAGGGCTGGTTCGGCGATGTGACCATCGGCGACGTCCAGTTCGGCTACGAGATCACCTCGTCGGCCGGTGGCCTGGACTTCCGTACCAACAGCTTCGGCGTCAGCGCCAGCTGACGCCCCGCGTACCGCCACCGCCCCCCATGGCGGCGGCGGTACGCACTCCGGTGGGTTGGTCAGTCCCGCACCGGGAGCCGGGCGCCGTCCCGCAGGAACAGCGGGATGCGGTCCAGGGGAGCGGGGACGGTCACCGTCCGGCCGCCCTCGTACGCCTCGCCCGTCCAGGCGTCCGTCCAGCGCGCGCCCGCCGGGAGGTACGCCGTCCGCGCGTCCCCGCCCGGCTCCAGGACCGGGGCGACCAGCAGGTCCGGGCCCAGCAGGTAGGAGTCGGCGATGTCCCAGGCGGCCGGGTCACCGGGGAACTCCAGGAACAGCGGGCGCAGCGGCGGCAGGCCCTCCTCGTGGGCGGTGCGCATCTGCGCCAGCAGATACGGCTTCAGCCGCTCGCGCAGCCGCAGATACGCGGCCAGGATCGCTTCGGCCTCCTCGCCGTACGACCACACCTCGTTCGGGCCGCCGGTCATGTTCGGGCCGAGCGGCAGCCCCGGGGCGCGGTAGCCGTGCAGCCGCATCACCGGGGACAGCGCGCCGAACTGGAACCAGCGGATCAGCACCTCGCGGTAGGCCGGGTCGTCCGGGTCGCCGCCGTGGAAGCCGCCGATGTCGGTGTTCCACCACGGGATGCCGGACAGCGCCACATTGAGCCCGGCGGCGATCTGGCGGCGCAGGGTCGCGAAGTCGGTGCCGATGTCGCCGGACCACAGGACGGCGCCATAGCGCTGGCTGCCCGCCCAGGCCGAGCGGATGAGGGTGACGACGTCCTCCTCGCCCGCCGCCCGCATCCCGTCGTACAGCGCGCGGGCGTTCTCGCGCGGGTAGAGGTTGCCGACCTCAAGGCCCGGCCCCGCGTGGTAGCGCAGGTTCGCGGAGAAGCCGGGCTTCAGCTCGGGCTCGCAGGCGTCCAGCCAGAAGGCGCGGATCCCGTACGGCTCCAGATAGTTCTGCCGCACCCGGGACCAGACGAACTCCCGCGCCTGCGGGTGGGTGGCGTCGTAGAAGGCGACCTGGACCGGCTCGCCCTCCCGCCGGTCGGGCCAGTCGGCGTGCGCGATCGGGCCGTACTCGGTGCCGATCAGGAAGCCGCGCTGCTCCATGGTGGCGTGGTTCTCGCTCAGCGGCGAGACCGACGGCCACACCGACACCATCAGCCTGATGCCGAGTTCGTCCAGCTCCCGCACCATCGCGGCCGGATCGGGCCAGGCCACCGGGTCGAACGTCCAGTCGCCCAGATGCGTCCAGTGGAAGAAGTCGCACACGATGACGGACATCGGCAGCCCGCGCCGCCGGTGCTCGCGGGCGACGGACAGCAGCTCCTCCTGAGTGCGGTAGCGCAGCTTGCACTGCCAGAACCCGGCCGCCCACTCGGGCAGCATGGGGGCGCGGCCGGTGACGGCGGTGTAGCGGCGCTGGGTGGTGGCCGGGTCCCCTGCGGTGATCCAGTAGTCGATCTGGCGGGCGCTGTCGGCGACCCAGCGGGTACCGGTCGCGCCCAGCTCGACCCGCCCGATCGCCGGGTTGTTCCACAGCAGCGTGTAGCCCCGGCTGGAGGTCAGGACCGGGATGGTCACCTCGGAGTTGCGCTGGACGAGGTCGACCACGGCGCCCTTCTGGTCGAGCAGCCCGTGCTGGTGCTGCCCCAGCCCGTACAGCTTCTCGCCCTCGTACGCGCGGAAGCGCTGCTCAAGGCGGTGGTAGCCGTTGCCGGTGGCGGTGCGCAGCCGTGGGCCGGGCCACCAGAAGTGGGCGCGCTCCTCGGCCAGCAGCTCCGTGCCGTCCCCGGTCCGTACGAAGCGGATCATGCCGTCGGCGGCGATCTCGGCGGTGAGCGCGCCGTTGGTCAGCGAGGCGTGCCCGTCGGCCACTTCGACGGTCGCGGCGGAGGGCTGGGGATCGTCCTGGAGGGCGCCGGGCAGCCCGTCGAGCACCGGCCCGCCGAGCCGGGCGCGCACCCGGATCGCGTCGGGGCCCCACGGTTCGAGCCGTACGGTCTCCTGGCGCCCGCTCCACTCCAGGGCGCCGCCGCGCTCGGCGAAGGTGCCGACGGTGGGGGAGGTCTCGGCGAGCGAAGACGAGGCGGAAGGGGCGGGCGAAGGCGGCGACGGGTTCACGGATGCGCTCCTCGGGGGTGCGGCGGTGAGGGGTCGTACGGTCGGTACGTACGGGTCGCGGCGTTACGGGGCGCGGCGTCAGGCGGGGGCCGGGCCGGAGCTGGCCCGTACGGTCAGCTCCGGCGGCAGCAGCGCCACCTGCTCGGAGGCGTCGCCCTGCAGCTTCGCCACCACCAGTTCGACGGCCCGCCGCCCCATCTCCTGCGCGGGGATGGCGACCGAGGTGAGCCGCACGGACGCGCTGGTGGCCACCTGGTCGGGGCAGATGGCGACCACCGAGACGTCCTCGGGGACCGCTCGCCCCTGCCGTCGCAGCAGGCTCAGCAGCGGATCGATGGCGGCCTCGTTCTGGACGATGAAGCCGGTGGTGCCGGGGCGCTCGTCGAAGATCCGGGACAGGGTGCCGTCCATGGACTCGTAGCTGCCCTCGCACGGCCGGTGCAGCAGCCGCAGCCCCAGCTCGCGGGCGGACGCGCGCAGCCCGTCCAGGGTCCGCTCGGCGAACCCGGTGTGCCGCTCGTAGACGGCCGCCGCCTCGCCGATCACGGCGATCTCCCGGTGGCCGAGAGCGGCCAGATGCTCCGCGCACAGTGCGCCGGTGGCGGCGAAGTCGAGGTCGACGCAGGTCAGGCCGATGGTGTCGGCGGGCAGCCCGATCAGCACGGTGGGCTGGCGGGCCGCGTGCAGCAGCGGCAGCCGCTCGTCCTCCAGCTCGATGTCCATCAGGATCATGGCGTCCGCGAGCCCGCTGCCGGTGACCCGGCGCACCGCCGCGGGGCCCTCCTCGCCGGTGAGCAGCAGCACGTCGTACCCGTGGGCGCGGGCGGTGGTGGCGACCGCGATGGCGACCTCCATCATCACCGGTACGTAGATATCGGTCCGCAGCGGCACCATCAGCGCGATGATGTTGGAACGGCTGCTGGCGAGGGCGCGGGCCCCGGCGTTCGGGTGGTAGCCCAGCTCCTTGATGGACCGCTCGACGCGCTCCCGGGTGGGCGCCGAGATCGAGCGCTTGCCGCTGAGGACGTAGCTCACCGTGCTGGCGGAGACCCCGGCGTGGCGGGCGACCTCGGCGAGAGTGACCATGCGGGGGACTCCGTCCGGCGGGGAGGGGGAAGTGAAGCGCTTCGATGCAGACAGTAAGCCTCCGGGGGAGCGCTGTCCAGAGGATGTCGAAGCGCTTCAACAGAGACTTCAACGCAGACGAATCCGTACCGACCGCTTTGCCGACCCGGCCCACCGGAGGCACACTGAACAGCGGTACGTGCCGGTAATGTCACGAGATCGTCATTTGCGGCAAGGGAGCACCGATGACCGCATCATCCGTCAGGCCGGTGTCCGAGCGTGAGGCGCGCCAGGTCGCCGAGGCCGCACGCGAACAGGTATGGCACAAGCCGAGCTTCGCCAAGGAGCTGTTCCTCGGCCGCTTCCGCCTCGATCTGATCCATCCGCACCCCGCCCCCGCACCGGACGACGTCCGCCGCGGCGAGGCGTTCCTCGCCAAGCTCCGCGAGTTCTGCGAGACCCGGATCGACCCCGCCCGCGTCGAGCGCGAGTCGAAGATCCCCGACGAGACCATCAACGGCCTCAAGGAACTCGGCGCGCTCGGCATGAAGATCGACACCAAGTACGGCGGCATCGGCCTCACCCAGGTCTACTACAACAAGGCCCTCGCGCTGGCCGGATCCGTCAGCCCCGCCATCGGCGCGCTGCTCTCCGCCCACCAGTCCATCGGCGTGCCGCAGCCGGTCAAGCTGTTCGGCACCCAGGACCAGAAGGACCGCTTCCTGCCGCGCTGCGCCCGCACCGACATCTCGGCGTTCCTGCTCACCGAGCCCGACGTGGGCTCCGACCCGGCCCGGCTGGCCACCACCGCGGTCCCCGACGGGGACGACTACCTCCTCGACGGCGTCAAGCTGTGGACCACCAACGGAGTGGTCGCCGACCTCCTCGTCGTGATGGCCCGGGTGCCGAAGTCCGACGGTCACAAGGGCGGGATCAGCGCCTTCATCGTCGAGACGGCCGCCGAGGGCGTCACCGTCGAGAACCGCAACGCGTTCATGGGGCTGCGCGGCATCGAGAACGGGGTGACCCGCCTCCACCGGGTCCGTGTCCCCGCGGCCAACCGCATCGGCCCCGAGGGCGCCGGGCTCAAGATCGCGCTGACCACGCTCAACACCGGACGGCTCTCGCTGCCCGCGATGTGCGCGGGCGCCGGGAAGTGGAGTCTGAAGATCGCCCGCGAATGGTCCGCGGCCCGTGAGCAGTGGGGCAAGCCGATCGCCCGCCACGAGGCCGTCGGCGCCAAGGTCTCGTTCATCGCGGCGACCACCTTCGCCCTGGAGGCGGTCATCGACCTCGCCTCCCAGATGGCCGACGAGGATCGCAACGACATCCGCATCGAGGCGGCGCTCGCCAAGCTCTACGGCAGCGAGATGGCCTGGCTGATGGCCGACGAACTGGTCCAGATCCGCGGCGGCCGCGGCTTCGAGACCGCGGCCTCGCTCGCCGCCCGCGGCGAACGGGCCGTCCCCGCCGAGCAGATGCTCCGCGACATGCGCATCAACCGGATCTTCGAGGGCTCCACCGAGATCATGCACCTGCTGATCGCACGGGAGGCCGTCGACGCCCATCTGTCGGTGGCGGGCGACCTCATCGACCCGGACAAGACCCTGTCCGACAAGGGCAGGGCGGCCGCCAAGGCGGGCGGGTTCTACGCCCGCTGGCTGCCGGGCCTGGTCACAGGACCCGGCCATCTCCCGCGCGCGTACGCCGAGTTCGCCCCACCCGGGCACCGGGACCTGTCCCCGCATCTGCGCTACGTCGAGCGCTCGGCGCGCAAGCTCGCCCGGTCGACGTTCTACGCCATGTCCCGCTGGCAGGGCCGGATGGAGACCAAACAGGGCTTCCTCAGCCGGATCGTGGACATCGGCGCGGAGCTGTTCGCGATGAGCGCCGCCTGCGTACGCGCCGAGATGCTGCGCAGCCGCGGCGAGCACGGCACCGAGGCGTACCAGCTGGCCGACGTCTTCTGCCGACAGGCCCGGATCCGCGCCGACGAACTCTTCGGACGGCTGTGGACCAACACCGACGACCTCGACCGCAAGGTGGTCTCCGGGGTGCTCTCCGGCTCGTACGAGTGGCTGGAGGCGGGTGTCCTCGACCCCAGCGGTGAAGGACCGTGGATCGCCGACGCCACCCCCGGCCCGTCGACCAGGGACAACGTCCACCGCCCCATCAGATGACCCGTCGAACTGGCCCGCCAGGGACCGCCCCCGGCGGGCTAGGGGTCGCACCCGACCTCCGGGACCCGGTCATCCGCGAGCGGCGGTACGGGCAACAATGGGCAGATGACGGATTCCCTGGCTGACCCGCATCTGCGCCCCCCGGCAGCCCCCGCCGACCCCGGTGGCCCCCGCGACATCGTGATCCTGGGCTCCACCGGATCGATCGGCACCCAGGCCATCGATGTGATCCTGCGCAACCCGGACCGCTTCCGGGTGACCGCCCTGTCCGCCGCCGGAGGGCGGGCCGGGCTGCTCGCCGAGCAGGCCCACCAGCTGAAGGCGGCCACCGTCGCCGTCGCCCGCGAGGACGCGGTGCCCGAGGTGCGCGCGGCGCTGGCCGCGCGGTACGGCGCGGGCGAGCCGCTCCCGCAGGTCCTGGCCGGGCCCGACGCGGCCACCGAGGTCGCCCGCTCCGAGTGCCACACCGTGCTCAACGGCATCACCGGCTCCATCGGCCTCGCGCCCACCCTGGCCGCCCTGGAGGCGGGCCGGGTGCTGGCGCTGGCCAACAAGGAGTCCCTCATCGTGGGCGGGCCGCTGGTCAAGGCGGTCGCCAAGCCGGGCCAGATCGTGCCCGTCGACTCCGAGCACTCCGCCCTCTTCCAGGCCCTGCTGGGCGGCGGCCGCCAGGAGGTCCGCAAGCTGGTCGTGACCGCGTCCGGCGGCCCGTTCCGCGGCCGTACGAAGCGGGAGCTGGCCGAGGTCACCCCGGACCAGGCGCTGGCCCACCCCACCTGGGACATGGGCCCGGTCGTCACGATCAACTCCTCGACCCTCGTCAACAAGGGTCTTGAGGTCATCGAGGCCCATCTGCTGTTCGACATTCCCTTCGAGCGGATTGAGGTGGTCGTCCACCCTCAGTCGTATATCCACTCGATGGTTGAATTCACCGATGGGTCGACGCTCGCCCAGGCGAGCCCGCCCGATATGCGGATGGCGATCGCGCTCGGTCTCGGCTGGCCCGAGCGGGTGCCGGACGCCGCCCCCGGCTGCGACTGGACCAGGGCCCACACCTGGGAGTTCTTCCCGCTGGACACCGAGGCGTTCCCCTCGGTCGGCCTCGCCCGGCACGTCGGCGGCCTCGGCGGCACCGCCCCTGCCGTCTTCAACGCGGCGAACGAGGAGTGCGTGGACGCGTTCCTCGGCCGGAAGCTGCCCTTCAACGGAATTGTCGATACGGTCGCGGAAGTGGTAGCCGAGCACGGCGTCCCCTCCGCGGGAACTCAGCTCACCGTCGCGGACGTCCTCGAAGCCGAGACGTGGGCCCGTGCCCGCGCCCGTGAACTGGCCGCCCGCGCGGCGAAGGCGACCCCGGAGGGTCACGCATGACGACACTGATGACGGTCCTCGGCATAGTCGTATTCGCCGTGGGCCTCGGGATCTCGATCGCCTGGCACGAGCTGGGCCATCTCTCCACCGCCAAGTTCTTCGGCATCCGGGTCCCGCAGTACATGGTCGGCTTCGGGCCGACCATCTTCTCCCGCAAGCGGGGGGAGACCGAGTACGGCATCAAGGCGATCCCGTTCGGCGGCTTCATCCGCATGATCGGGATGTTCCCGCCCGGCGACGACGGCAAGATCGCCCAGCGCTCCACCTCGCCGTGGCGCGGCATGATCGAGGACGCCCGGTCGGCCGCGTACGAGGAGCTGCAGCCCGGCGACGAGACCCGGATGTTCTACACGCGGGCCCCGTGGAAGCGCGTGATCGTGATGTTCGCCGGGCCGTTCATGAACCTGATCATGGCGGTCGTGATCTTCGTCGGCGTGATGATGAGCTTCGGCGTGAACACCCAGACCACCAGCGTCGGCACCGTCTCCGCCTGTGTGGTCCCGGCCTCCTCCGCGACCGACAAGTGCCCCAAGGGCGCCAAGGACTCCCCGGCCAAGGCCGCGGGGCTCCAGCCCCGGGACAAGATCGTCGCCTTCAACGGCCACCGCGTATCCGACTGGGGCGACCTCCAGCAGGACATCCGCGAGACCACCGGACCCGCGACGATCACCGTCGAGCGGGACGGCGCGCGCAAGACCCTGAACGCCGACCTCATCACCAACAAGGTCGCCAAGTCCGACGGCAACGGCGGCTATGTCGAGGGCCAGTACGTGAGCGCCGGATTCCTCGGCTTCACCCCGGCCAACGGCGTGGTGAAGCAGTCCTTCGGCCAGTCCGTGGACCGCATGGGCACCATGGTCGAGGACGGCGTCCAGTCCCTGGTCGCGCTGCCCTCCAAGGTGCCCGACCTGTGGAACGCGGCCTTCGGGGACGCCCCCCGCAAGGCGGACTCCCCGATGGGCGTCGTCGGCGCCGCCCGGGTCGGCGGCGAGGTCGCCAACCTCGACATCCCGCCCTCGCAGCGCATCGCGACGATGCTCTTCCTGGTCGCCGGGTTCAACCTCTCGCTGTTCCTGTTCAACATGCTGCCGCTGCTGCCGCTGGACGGCGGCCATGTCGCGGGCGCGGTGTGGGAGTCCCTGCGGCGGCGGTTCGCGCGGCTCATCCGGCGGCCCGACCCCGGACCGTTCGACGTGGCCAAGATGATGCCGGTCGCCTATGTGATCGCCGGTATCTTCATCTGCTTCACGCTGCTCGTTCTGGTGGCCGACGTAGTGAATCCCGTACGAATTTCGTGATGATGTGACCTGTCCCGAAGTTCGCCTTTGGGTGGACTTCGGGCCCGGAGTGTGCTGGGGCGCCACCCGGTGCCGTAATCTCGGATCCGGAGCCCGCCGATCTCGGGCCACTCAAACACCTTCTTGGGGCTACGAACCAGATGACTGCGATCTCACTCGGAATGCCGGACGTACCGACCAAGCTCGCCGACCGCCGGGTCAGCCGGAAGATCCAGGTCGGGGCGGTCGCCGTGGGCGGCGACGCGCCGATCTCGGTGCAGTCGATGACGACGACGGTGACCGCGGACATCGGGGCGACGCTCCAGCAGATCGCGGAGCTGACGGCCTCGGGCTGCCAGATCGTGCGGGTGGCCTGCCCGTCGCAGGACGACGCCGAGGCGCTTCCGGTGATCGCCAGGAAGTCGCAGATCCCGGTCATCGCGGACATCCACTTCCAGCCGAAGTACGTGTTCGCCGCGATCGACGCCGGGTGCGCGGCCGTGCGGGTGAACCCGGGGAACATCCGGCAGTTCGACGACAAGGTCAAGGAGATCGCGAAGGCGGCCTCGGACGCGGGCACGCCGATCCGCATCGGCGTCAACGCGGGATCGCTGGACAAGCGGCTGCTGGAGAAGTACGGCAAGGCCACGCCCGAGGCGCTGGTGGAGTCGGCGCTGTGGGAGTGCTCACTGTTCGAGGAGCACGGCTTCCGGGACATCAAGATCTCGGTGAAGCACAACGACCCCGTCGTCATGGTCAACGCCTACCGCCAGCTGGCCGCCCAGTGCGACTACCCGCTGCACCTCGGCGTCACCGAGGCCGGGCCCGCGTTCCAGGGCACCATCAAGTCGTCGGTGGCCTTCGGCGCGCTGCTGAGCGAGGGCATCGGGGACACCATCCGGGTCTCCCTGTCCGCGCCGCCCGCGGAGGAGGTCAAGGTCGGCATCCAGATCCTGGAGTCGCTGAACCTGCGCCAGCGGCGGCTGGAGATCGTCTCGTGTCCGTCCTGCGGGCGGGCCCAGGTGGACGTCTACAAGCTGGCCGACGAGGTCACGGCCGGGCTGGACGGCATGGAGGTCCCGCTGCGGGTCGCCGTGATGGGCTGCGTCGTCAACGGCCCGGGCGAGGCGCGCGACGCCGACCTCGGTGTGGCGTCCGGCAACGGCAAGGGGCAGATCTTCGTCAAGGGCGAGGTCATCAAGACCGTGCCGGAGTCGAAGATCGTGGAGACCCTGATCGACGAGGCCATGAAGATCGCCGAGCAGATGGAGAAGGACGGCATCGCCTCCGGCGAGCCCGAGGTCTCGGTCAGCGGCTGAGCAAGCCCCCTCGGGGCCGCCGGACAACGGCGCTAGATGGTCCGCCGGGCCTGCGGGGTAGGGTGCGGGGAATCGACGTCCGCTCCGGCCCGCAGGCCCGCAACCGGTGAGGCAATCCGACACGTGCTGACGACGTCCACCACCAGGGTGCTCGAGCCCCAGGAGCTCGACTCGGCCCTCGCGGTGCTCAACCGCGATCCCGTCTCCAACGCCTTCGTCGCCGCCCGCGTCCAGGTCGCCGGGCTGGACCCGTGGCGGCTGGGCGGCGAGATGTGGGGCTGGTACAGCGGCGGACGGCTCGAGTCGCTCTGCTACGCGGGCGCCAACCTGGTCCCCATCTGCGCCACCCCCGAGGCCGTGCGCGGATTCGCGGAGCGCGCCCGCCGGTCCGGGCGGCGCTGCTCCTCGATCGTCGGCCCCGCCGACACCACGGCCGAGCTGTGGTCCCTGCTGGAGCCCAGCTGGGGCCCGGCCCGCGAGGTCCGGTCCCGCCAGCCGCTCATGGTCACCCCCTCGATGTCCGCCGACGTCCCGCCCGACCCCCGGGTGCGCCGGGTCCGCAGGGACGAGATGGACGTGATCATGCCCGCGTGCGTGGCGATGTTCACCGAGGAGGTCGGCGTCTCCCCGCTCGCGGGCGACGGCGGACTCCTCTACCAGGCCCGGGTCGCCGAACTCGTCGCCGCCGGGCGCTCCTTCGCCCGCATAGAGAACGGCCGCGTCGTCTTCAAGGCCGAGATCGGCGCCGCCACCCCGCACGCCTGCCAGATCCAGGGCGTCTGGGTCGCCCCCGAATACCGCGGCCGTGGGCTCTCCGAGACCGGCATGGCCGCCGTGCTGGGCTACGCGCTCAACGAGATCGCGCCCGTCGCGAGTCTCTACGTCAACGACTACAACACCGCGGCCCGCGCCGCGTACCGCCGGGTCGGCTTCCAGGAGGTCGGCGCGTTCATGAGTGTGCTGTTCTGATCGCCGGAGTCGGACAGTAGGGTGCCGCCCATGCTGGAGATGCCCGGGGAACACCCCCCGGACCCCCGAGGTGTCGTCGTCGGCCCGCTCGACCTCGCCGCACGCGTGGACGACGCGCTGGCCGTACAGGCCGTGGCCTTCGGGCTGTCGGACGAGGAGATCGGCGTACGGCGCCACATCGTGCTGCGCCACCTCACCAGCCCCGGCGCCCGCGCCCTCGGCGCGACCACCCCGGAGGGGCGGCTCGTGGGCTTCGTCTACGGCATGCCCAACGACCGCACCCACTGGTGGTCCACCATCGTCCAGCCCTATCTGCGCGCCGCCGGGCACGAGGACTGGCTGGACGACGCCTTCGTCATCACCGAGCTGCACGTCCACCCCGGCTACCAGAACCGGGGCATCGGCCGCCGCCTGATCACCGCCATCACCGACGGGGCCGTGCAGCCGCGCTCGATCCTCTCCGCCATCGACACCGACAGCCCGGCCCGCTGCCTCTACCGTTCGCTGGGCTACCAGGACCTGGCCCGCCCGGTGCTCTTCCCGAGCGCGCCGAGCCCGTACGCCGTGATGGGCGCACCCCTGCCGCTGCGCCGCTAGCGTGCGCTCACGGAGCGCATTTCCGGGTTGCGTCCCCGGGCGGCTAACCTCCTGACATCCATCTCGTACGCAGGAGAAGCCCCATGGCCAACGCCGCCCACGTCCAGCGCATGTCCACCTTGATGCTGAAGACGCTGCGCGAAGACCCGGCCGACGCCGAGACCGCCAGCCACAAGCTGCTCGTCCGGGCCGGTTATGTCCGCCGCGCCTCCGCGGGCATCTGGACCTGGCTGCCGGTCGGCAAGAGGGTCCTGGACAACGTCTCCCGGATCGTCCGCGAGGAGATGGACGCGATCGGCGCCCAGGAGGTGCTGCTGCCCGCGCTGCTGCCCAAGGAGCCGTACGAGGCGAGCGGCCGCTGGGAGGAGTACGGCGACCTGCTGTTCCGGCTCAAGGACCGCAAGGGCGGCGACTACCTCCTCGGCCCCACCCACGAGGAGATCTTCACCCAGACGGTCAAGGACCAGTGCACGTCCTACAAGGACCTGCCGGTCATGCTCTACCAGATCCAGACCAAGTACCGGGACGAGGCCCGGCCGCGCTCGGGCGTGCTGCGCGGCCGCGAGTTCCAGATGAAGGACTCGTACTCCTTCGACACCAGCGACGAGGGCCTGGCCGAGTCCTACCGGCTGCACCGCGAGGCGTACCAGCGGATCTTCGAGCGCCTGGGCCTCGACTACCGCATCGTCTCGGCCGTCTCCGGCGCGATGGGCGGCTCCGCCTCCGAGGAGTTCCTGGCCCCCGCGGCGGCCGGTGAGGACACCTTCGTGGACTGCCCGAACTGCGACTACGCGGCCAACACGGAGGCCGTCACGACCACCGTCCCGGCCGTCGAGGGCGCCGAGCACGGGCCGGTCGAGGAGCTGGACACCCCCGACACCCCCACCATCGAGACCCTCGCCGAGCACTTGGGCGTCCCGGCCTCCGCGACCCTCAAGAACCTCCTGGTCAAGGTCGACGGCGAGATCACCGCGGTGGGCGTCCCGGGCGACCGCGAGGTCGACCTCGGCAAGCTGGGCGAGCACCTGGCCCCGGCCGTGGTCGAGCTGGTCACCGCCGAGGACTTCGAGGACCGCCCCGACCTGGTCCGCGGCTACGTCGGCCCGCAGGGCCTGGCGGGCAAGTCCTTCCGCTACATCGCCGACCCCCGGGTCGCCCCCGGCACCGCCTGGGTGACCGGCGCCAACAAGCCGGACACCCACGCCCGCAACGTCGTCTGCGGCCGCGACTTCGAGGTCGACGACTACCTCGACGTGGTCGTCGTCGAGCCGGGCGACCCCTGCCCCCAGTGCGGCGCGGGCATCGCACTGGACCGGGCCATCGAGATCGGCCACATCTTCCAGCTCGGCCGCAAGTACGCCGACACCTTCCAGCTCGACGTGCTCGGCCAGAACGGCAAGCCGGTGCGGGTCACGATGGGCTCGTACGGCATCGGCGTCTCCCGCGTGGTCGCCGCCCTCGCCGAGCAGACCTTCGACGACTCCGGCCTCTGCTGGCCCCGCGAGGTGGCCCCGGCCGACGTCCACATCGTCGCCGCGGGCAAGGCCCTCCAGACCGAGCTGGCCCTGGACATCGCCGAGAAGCTGGGCACGGCGGGCGTCCGCGTCATGGTGGACGACCGCACCAGCGTCTCCCCGGGCGTGAAGTTCACCGACGCGGAACTGATCGGCGTCCCGACCATCCTGGTCGTCGGCCGCGGCGCGAAGGACGGCGTGGTGGAACTGAAGGACCGCCGCACCGGCGACCGCGAGGAACTCCCGATCGCCGAAGCGATCTCCCGCCTCACCCCCTGACCCGTCGGGACCTTTCCCCACCCCGCCCCTTCCCGAACCGGTGCCAAGCCCCGGGCCCCGCACCGCCAGCCACACCCCGAAGCCCCCGCCCCAACCCGGTCCGGGGGCTTCGGGCTGTGCTCCCGGCCCAGTGGAGACGGCCGCTGCCTCCGCCCCGAACCGGCGCCGCAGCCCGGGCCTCGCCGCCGCGCCCTGCGGAAGCGGGCCGCCTCGTGCTCCGCCGGGGCTCTTCCGGCGCCGGGCACGGCACACCGCGGCCCCGCGCCCGTCGCGCTCCGCGCCTCCCCCGGCTACCGCTGCGCGGCGCCCCCTGCGGCAGCGGCCGCCCGCTGATCCGGCCTGATCGCCCCCTGTCTCCGGGCCGGGTCCGACCCGAGGTGGACGCGGCCCTCCGCCCCGGACTGGGCTGCGCCCCCGCTCCGCGCCAGGCGGCCGGAGCGAAGTCCCAGCCGCGCCGGGGGTTTCGCCCCTGCCTTGCGGAGGCGGGCTGCCACGTGCTCCGCCGGGGTGGCTGACCTGAGGCGGGCCTCGGCGCTCCACCTCGGGCTGGGCTGTGCCCCACCCCGCGCTGGGCGGTCGGGGCGAAGTCCCAGCCGCGCCGGGGGTTTCGCCCCTGCCTTGCGGAGGCGGGCTGCCACGTGCTCCGCCGGGGCCTCCGACCTGGCTCCTGGCCGGAGGTCTGACCTGAGGCGGGCCTCGGCGCTCCACCTCGGGCTGGGCTGCGCCGCGGCCGGAGCGAAGTCCGCGTCCGCCGGGCGGGGGCTCTGCCCTGGCCCCGGTGCGGGGCTGCCGCCACCTCGTGCCGAGGGCCCGAGCCCGTGCCCAGGCCAGGGGCAGCCGAGCCGGGCCTGGCGCCCGGTGCTGCTCTCGGGCTCCCGGAACGGTGTTCGGGCGAGGTGGGCCGGAGGCCCGGGCCCGGCGCGGTGCCTGGGGCGGATCCAGCGCGGACCGGGGCTCAGCGCATTCGGGACGAGCATGCTGCCGGGCCGCGTGCCGGCGCGGCCCGGGCGCAACCAACACGGCGGGGGCCCGGGGCGCAGGCCGTCGGGCCTCCGTGGGCACCCCGGCCGCTCGGGGTCAGGGGCGGAGCCCCTGTTTCGGGAAGGGGCGGGGTGGGGGACAGCTACAGCCAGCCCGCGAACTCCAGCAGCAGCTCCGCCCGCCGCCGGTCACCCGCCGCCCCGTGGCGCAGACCCGTCTCCACGGCGCGGAAGAGGGCCCAGCCCCGCAGCCGGTCCCGGTCCACGTCCAGCGAGTCCGCCAGCTTGGCGACCCGGCGGCGGGCGGCCGCAGCCGGGCCGGGGCCCGCGGCCAGGTCCTCGCAGCGGTCCAGGACCAGCCGCGCCAGGTCGTACGCGCGCTCCCCGACCACCGGCGCCGGGCCCACCGCGAGCCAGGGCGTCCGCTCCCCGGCCAGCACCTTGCCCTGCCGGAAGTCGCCGTGCAGCAGCAGCCGTTCGGGCGGCTCGGCGGTCAGCCCGGACCGCAGTTCCAGGGCCTCGTCGGCGAGCGGGCGTACGTCGGCCGCCCAGCCGCCCGAGGCGAGGATCGGCAGCACCTCGGCGGCCTCGCCGGTGCGCCGCTCGACCGAGTCGACGGAGTCGAATCCCGCGTCCGGCGGCGGCACCCACAGCCGCCGCACCGTGCCCGCCGCCTCCAGCAGCGCCTTCGCCTCGGGCAGCGAGCGCAGCGACACGGCGGACTGCAGCCGCTCGATCAGCAGCGCGCCGTCCTCCTGGCCGGTGCGCAGGAGCCGGGCCGCGCCCCAGCCGTTCCAGTGGGCGAGCGCGGCCGCCTCGGACGTGGCGGCGGGGCCGGGGACGGGGAGCTTGAGCGCCGCCGGGGCGCCGTCCGCCTGCCGTACGAGCACGACCAGGCCGCCGCGGCCGCCGGGGGTGACCACCCGCTCGGGGGTCAGCTCCCACTCCCGCAGCCGCCGCGCGGCCAGCTGCGGCAGGGCGGCCAGCCAGCTCCGTACGGGCTCGGCCGGATCGTCGCCCACCACGTCCAGCAGCCGCTTCGGCACCTGGAGGGAGGCCATGTCACCGGACTCTTCTGCCGCTGCCATTCCCGAGCTGCCCCCTGTCACCATCACCCAACGCACATCACTGTCAGACCCCGTCGGCGGCTCCGCTCGCCGACGCGGACGGGGCGGCCGGCGCGGCGCGTTCGGTGAGCCCAGGGAAGGCTACGCCGCCGCCCCGCCAGCGCACCGACCGGACCGCCGCCTCGCGCAGCGCGCCCGCCGCCTGCCGCCGCAGCGGGCCGTCGGAGGTCCGTACGAGGTCGGCGTAGACGGCGGCCACCCGGTTCTCCAGCTCGGCCGCGAGCCGGACCGCGGCGGCCGAGTCGGGCACCGCGAACGGCAGCGCGTACGCGGGCGCCGCGCTCTGCGGCGTACCGCCCATGTCGCGCACGGTGCGCACGAGGTCGTCGCGGCGGGCACGGTGCGCGGCGTACCCCTCGCGGGCCTCCGCGAGACGGTCGTCGCCGACCCGGCCGCCGACGACGCCGTATCCGTACACGGCGGCGTGCTCGGCGGCGAGCGCGGCCTGCGTGGCCTTGAGCGTCGCGGCCCGGTTCATCCGGGTGCTCCTTCCGCGCGGTGAGGGCTGAACGGGAGGGGACCGACGGGGACCGTCATGAGTCCGGGTCGCCCTGGGTCAGGAGGTACACATGGGCGGCGCCGCAGGCCGCTACGGAGGCCAGCAGCCGGGCCAGTTCGGGCGGCGCGCCGGCGAGCGCCGTGGTGCGGGTGTCGGCGGTGTGCCGCTCGGCCTGGGCGAGGGCGCTGAGGGCCTTCTTCTCGTCCCCGGGCACCGCGGGCAGCCGCCGCCCGCCCGCGGCCGGAGAGCGGGACGCGGTCGCGGAGGCGGACGTGGAGGGGTCCTTGGAGCCGAACGCGGCGACGTGCGCCGCCGTCTCCGCCCGCAGCGGACGCAGCCGCTCCGCGAGCCCGGCATGGGCGTCGATGGTCGCGTCGTAGCGCGCGAGGAGCGCGGCCGAATCCCGCACGCCCCGGGCGCGCAGCGCCGCGGCGGCCGCGGAACCGGAGGACCGGGGTCCGTCGTCCGAGTCTCCGGAGCAGCCGACCAGCAGCGCGGCGGCCCCCGCCGAACCCCCGGCCAGCAGCAGACTTCGCCGCCGCGGGGCCGCGGCCTGCGGGGCGGCCTCGGGGAGGGACGGGGGCGTGGGGCGCGGTGGTGGATTCGTGATCGGCACGTTCCTCTTTCCGGGCTGCGGCAGCTCCCGGCCGCCGTTAGTGATCACAGCAGGCGAGCGTACCCGCGCGAGGCCGGAATGCCGGGCAGCGGCCACCGAATCGTCAGCCCGCTGCCGGAACAGATAGGCTTTGAGCTGACACGCGACCTTCCCACAACAGCACACGCGGCCGAGGAGTCACCCGGATGAGCACGACCCAGAGCGAAAGGCTGCGCGGACTGCTGGAACCGCTCGTCAGCGCACGAGACCTGGATCTGGAAGAGGTCGAGGTGACACCGGCCGGGAAGCGGCGCGTCCTTCGCATCGTGGTGGACTCCGACGACGGCGTGCAGCTGGATACGTGTGCGGAGCTGAGCCGCGAGATCTCGCAGACGCTCGACGACGCGGAAGCGATGGGGCAGACCCCGTACGTCCTGGAGGTCACCTCACCCGGCGCCGAGCGCCCCCTGACCGAGCAGCGCCACTACCAGCGGGCCACCGGCCGGCTGATGCGGGCGCAGCTGGTGGAGGGCGGCGAGCTGATCGCCCGGATCATCTCGGTGGATGACGAGGGGCTGGATCTGGAAGTCCCCGGCGTGAAGGGGCGCAAGCCCACCGCCAGGCGGCTGGCCTTCAAGGAGATCTCCAAGGCACGAGTGGAGATCGAGTTCAACCGCAAGCCCGAGGGCGACGAGAGCAAGGAGGAGGCGTAGCCGTGGACATCGACATGAGTGCCCTGCGGGGTCTGGTGCGGGAGAAGGAGATCTCATTCGACCTGCTGGTCGAGGCGATCGAGTCGGCTCTCCTCATCGCTTACCACCGCACCGAGGGAAGCCGCCGCCGGGCCCGCGTTGAGCTGGCCCGCGACAGCGGCCATGTGACGGTATGGGCCCAGGAGGACGCGGACGACCTCGCGGAGGGCGAGGAGCCCCGCGAGTTCGACGACACCCCCAGCGGCTTCGGCCGGATCGCCGCCATGACGGCCAAGCAGGTCATCCTGCAGCGGCTGCGGGACGCCGAGGAGGAGATCACCTTCGGCGAGTACGCGGGGCGCGAGGGCGATGTCGTCGCGGGCGTCGTCCAGCAGGGCAAGGACCCGAAGAACGTCCTGGTGGACATCGGCCGCCTCGAGGCGATCCTGCCGGTGCAGGAGCAGGTGCCCGGCGAGGACTACGCGCACGGCACCCGGCTGCGTACCTACGTCGTACGAGTGGTCAAGGGCGTGCGCGGCCCGTCCGTGACCCTTTCGCGTACGCATCCCAATTTGGTGAAGAAGCTCTTCGCGCTCGAGGTCCCGGAGATCGCGGACGGCTCGGTGGAGATCGCGGCGATCGCCCGTGAGGCGGGTCACCGCACCAAGATCGCCGTCAGGTCCACCCGTTCGGGTCTGAACGCCAAGGGCGCCTGCATCGGCCCGATGGGCGGCCGGGTACGCAGCGTGATGGCCGAGCTGCACGGCGAGAAGATCGACATCGTCGACTGGTCGGACGATCCCGCCGAGCTGGTGGCCAACGCCCTGTCGCCCGCCCGGGTGAGCAAGGTCGAGGTCGTGGACCTGGCGGCCCGGTCCGCGCGGGTCACCGTGCCCGATTACCAGCTGTCACTGGCGATCGGCAAGGAAGGGCAGAACGCCCGGCTCGCGGCCCGGCTCACGGGCTGGCGGATCGACATCCGGCCGGACACCGATCAGTCCGCGGAGCAGCCCGCCGAGCAGGCCTGAGCAGAGTCGATCAAGGCTGATTCAAGCCGCGGGCATCCGGGATCCGGCCGAAATCGTGTGACGGTTCGATCACTCCCCCCAAGGGGTGAGGTCGCCGCAGGGAGGTAGACTTAAGCAGTGTCTGGCCGCACGCGTGCCCGTGCCTGCCCTGAGAGAACCTGTGTGGGATGCCGGGAGCGGGCGGCCAAGAGCGATCTGCTGCGCATCGTGGCGGTCGAGGGCGTTTGCGCCCCCGATCCGCGCGGTACGCTGCCCGGTCGGGGAGCTTATATGCACCCCACACGGGTCTGTTTCGACCTGGCGGTCCGCCGCCGGGCCTTTCCCCGGGCCTTCAGGGGACCGGGGGCGTTCGACACCACGGCACTGCGCCGTTACGTCGAGCACCAGGGTGACCAGTCACCCTCGTAAGAAGCTGGAAGAACGGCACGGGAACAACCGTGCGGTCAGGTACCTCGCGAGTCGGAAGTAGGTCGAGATTGCGATGAGCACTCGATGAGTACGCGATGAGTACGCCCATGAAGTAGCGACGGTCCGGCGGTAACCCGGACCTAAAAGGAGCGAAGTGGCTAAGGTCCGGGTATACGAACTCGCCAAGGAGTTCGGCGTTGAGAGCAAGGTCGTCATGGCCAAGCTCCAAGAACTCGGTGAGTTCGTACGTTCGGCGTCCTCGACGATCGAGGCGCCGGTGGTCCGCAAGTTGACTGACGCTTTCCAGGGTGGAAACGGCTCCGGCCGTGGTCCTGGCAAGCCCTCGGCGCCGCGTAAGGCGACGCCCAAGCCCCCGACGCCCGGTCCGGCGTCGGCGGCCCGTCCCGCTGCCCCCAAGCCCCCGACGCCCGGCCCCAAGCCGGCCGCCGCCGAGGGCCCGCGCAGCACGCCGTCCGCGGCACCCACTCCGGGCCCGCGCCCGACGCCCGGCCCCAAGCCGGCGGCCGGCCCCAAGCCGGGTCCGGCGCAGCCCGCGGCTCCGGCGCAGCCCGAGTTCACCGCCCCGCCGGCCACCCCCGGCCCCAAGCCCTCCCCGGCCAAGCCGGGCCCGGGTGCCCCGGCCAAGCCGGGCGCCACGCCCGGTCCGCGCCCCGGCGCCCGTCCCGGCCCCGGTGGCCAGGGCGGTCAGGGTCAGGGTGGCCAGGGCCAGGGTGGTCAGGGCGGCCAGGGTGGCCAGGGCGGCCGTTCCGGCGCCCCGCGTCCGGGTCAGGAGCGCGGTGGTCCGCGTCCCGGTGGCGGCGGTCGTCCGTCCGGCCCGCGTCCGGGTAACAACCCCTTCACCTCCGGCGGCTCCACCGGCATGGCGCGCCCGCAGGCGCCCCGTCCCGGCGGCGGCGCCCGTCCGGGCCCCGGTGGCCAGGGCGGTGCCGGTCCGCGTCCGCAGGGCGGCGGCCAGGGTGGTCCCGGTGCCGGTCGCGGCCAGGGTCCCGGCGGTCCCCGTCCCACTCCGGGCTCGATGCCCCGTCCGCAGGGCGGCCAGGGTGCGGGCGGTCCCCGTCCCGGCGGCGGTGCCGGCGGTCCCCGTCCGAACCCGGGCATGATGCCCCAGCGTCCGGCCGCGGGTCCGCGTCCGGGCCCCGGTGGCGGCGGCGGTCGCGGTCCCGGCGGTGCCGGTCGTCCCGGTGGTGGCGGCGGCGGTCGTCCCGGTGGTGGCGGCGGCGGTTTCGCCGGTCGTCCCGGTGGTGGCGGCGGCGGTGCCGGTCGTCCGGGTGGCGGCGGCGGTTTCGCCGGTCGTCCCGGTGGCGGCGGTGGCCGTCCGGGCTTCGGCGGCCGTCCGGGTGGTCCCGGTGGCCGTGGTGGCACGCAGGGTGCGTTCGGCCGTCCCGGCGGTCCGGCGCGTCGTGGCCGTAAGTCGAAGCGGCAGAGGCGCCAGGAGTACGAGGCCATGCAGGCCCCGTCGGTCGGCGGCGTGATGCTGCCGCGCGGCAACGGCCAGACGGTCCGGCTGTCGCGTGGTGCCTCGCTCACCGACTTCGCGGAGAAGATCAACGCCAACCCGGCGTCGCTCGTCGCCGTGATGCTCAACCTCGGCGAGATGGTCACCGCGACGCAGTCCGTCGCCGACGAGACGCTGCAGCTCCTCGCCGACGAGATGAACTACAACGTCGAGATCGTCAGCCCGGAGGAGGAGGACCGCGAGCTTCTCGAGTCCTTCGACATCGAGTTCGGCGAGAACGAGGGCGGCGAGGAGATGCTCGTCGCGCGTCCGCCGGTGGTGACCGTCATGGGTCACGTCGACCACGGTAAGACGCGACTGCTGGACGCGATCCGCAAGACCAACGTGGTCGCGGGCGAGGCCGGTGGCATCACCCAGCACATCGGTGCCTACCAGGTCTCGACCGAGGTCAACGAGGAAGAGCGCCGGATCACCTTCATCGACACCCCGGGTCACGAGGCGTTCACCGCCATGCGTGCCCGTGGTGCGAAGTCGACCGACATCGCGATCCTCGTGGTGGCGGCCAACGACGGTGTGATGCCCCAGACGATCGAGGCGCTGAACCACGCCAAGGCGGCCGACGTGCCGATCGTGGTCGCGGTCAACAAGATCGACGTCGAGGGCGCGGACCCGACCAAGGTGCGCGGTCAGCTGACCGAGTACGGCCTGGTGGCCGAGGAGTACGGCGGCGACACCATGTTCGTCGACATCTCCGCCCGCCAGGGTCTGAACATCGACCAGCTGCTTGAGGCCGTGGTCCTCACCGCGGACGCCTCGCTCGACCTGCGCGCCAACGCGGAGCAGGACGCGCAGGGCATCGCGATCGAGGCCCACCTCGACCGCGGCCGTGGCGCCGTGGCCACCGTGCTGGTCCAGCGCGGCACCCTGAAGGTCGGCGAGACGATGGTCGTCGGCGACGCGTACGGACGCGTCCGGGCGATGCTCGACGACAACGGCAACCAGCTCCAGGAGGCGGGTCCCTCGACCCCGGTCCTGGTGCTCGGTCTGACCAACGTGCCGGGCGCGGGCGACAACTTCCTCGTCGTCGACGAGGACCGCACCGCCCGTCAGATCGCCGAGAAGCGCGCCGCGCGTGAGCGCAACGCCGCCTTCGCCAAGCGCACCCGCCGGGTCTCCCTGGAAGACCTGGACAAGGTGCTCAAGGCCGGTCAGGTCCAGCAGCTCAACCTCATCATCAAGGGCGACGCGTCCGGTTCGGTGGAGGCTCTCGAGTCCTCGCTGCTCCAGCTCGACGTCGGCGAAGAGGTCGACCTGCGCGTCCTGCACCGCGGTGTGGGTGCGGTCACCGAGACCGACATCGACCTGGCGACCGGCTCCGACGCCATCGTCATCGGCTTCAACGTGCGCGCCGATGGGCGTGCCACGCAGATGGCCGAGCGCGAGGGTGTGGACGTCCGTTACTACTCGGTCATCTACCAGGTGATCGAGGAGATCGAGGCGGCCCTCAAGGGCATGCTCAAGCCGGAGTACGAAGAGGTCGAGCTGGGCACGGCGGAGATCCGCGAGGTCTTCCGCTCGTCCAAGCTGGGCAACATCGCGGGTGTTCTCATCCGCTCCGGCGAGGTCAAGCGGAACACCAAGGCCCGCCTCGTCCGCGACGGCAAGGTCATCGCGGAGAGCCTCAACATCGAGGGCCTGCGCCGCTTCAAGGACGACGTCACCGAGATTCGGGAAGGCTTCGAGGGCGGTATCAACCTCGGCAGCTACAACGACATCAAGATCGACGACGTCATCGCGACGTACGAGATGCGCGAGAAGCCGCGCGGCTGACGCGCTGCCTCTCATCCGGGGCCGGTCGGCGGAGAATTTCCGTCGATCGGCCCCGGCCCTTGCGTGTACGGTTCGAGAAGCCCGAACCTCGAAGGCCCCACGGGTGGCTTGACCCGGACCGCATGTATGTAGGGACGTTGTCCTTTGACCTGCTCCTCGGCGACGTACGGTCGTTGAAGGAGAAGCGCTCCGTCGTCCGCCCGATCGTCGCCGAGCTGCACCGCAAGTACGCGGTGAGCGTGGCGGAGGTCGGCGACCAGGACCTCTACCGCAGGGCCGAGATCGGCCTCGCGGTGGTCTCCGGGGACACGGGCCACCTGGCGGAAGTCCTCGACCGCTGCGAGCGGCTGGTCGCGGCGCGGCCGGAGGTGGAACTGCTGTCGGTACGACGGCGGCTCCACGGTGGCGACGACGAGTGACCGAAGCGAAGACCTGAAGCGAAGAAGAGAGAAGAAGACGCATGACCGACACCGCGCGGGCACGCAAGCTGGCGGACCGCATCCGGGTCGTGGTCGCGGAGACGCTGCAGCGGCGGATCAAGGACCCGCGGCTCGGCTATGTGACCATCACCGACACCCGGATCACCGGTGATCTCCGGGAAGCGACCGTCTTCTACACGGTCTACGGCGACGACGAGGAGCGCACGGCCTCGGCCGCCGCCCTGGAGAGCGCCAAGGGCGTGCTGCGGTCGGAGGTCGGACGGCAGACCGGGGTGCGGTTCACCCCGACCCTGACGTTCGTCCCGGACGCGCTGCCGGACAACGCCCGTACGATCGACGACCTGCTCGCCAAGGCCAAGGCGGCCGACGAGGAGGTCCGGGAGGCGTCCTCGGGCGCCACGTACGCCGGGGAAGCCGATCCGTACCGCAAGCCGGGTGAGGACGACGAGGCGGAGGCGGCAGAGGCCGCGGACGCCGACGAGTCTCCTTCCGACGGCAAGGGCGCCGCGGACGCATGACACGCAAGGGAAGGGCCGCGTCCGGTGCGCCGGACGGCCTGGTGATCGTCGACAAACCGGCCGGGTTCACCTCGCACGACGTCGTCGCGAAGATGCGCCGCTTCGCCGGTACGCGCCGGGTCGGGCACGCCGGGACGCTGGACCCGATGGCCACGGGCGTGCTCGTGATCGGTGTCGAGAAGGCGACCCGGCTGCTCGGTCATCTGGCGCTGACCGAGAAGGAGTACACGGCCACGATCCGGCTCGGCCAGACCACGGTCACCGACGACGCCGAGGGGGAGATCACCTCCTCGGACGGGGCCGCCGGGACCGCGCTCGACGCCGTGCGGACCGGGATCGGCGAGCTGACCGGGGACATCCAGCAGGTGCCGTCCAAGGTCAGCGCCATCAAGATCGACGGCAAGCGGTCCTACACCCGGGCCCGGGAGGGCGAGGAGTTCGAGATCCCGGCCCGTCCGGTGACCGTCTCGTCGTTCGTCCAGCGCGGGGGCCGCGAGGCGAAGGCCGAGGACGGCACCCCGGTGCTCGACCTCGACGTCACGGTCGTGTGCTCCTCGGGTACGTACATCCGCGCCCTGGCCCGCGACCTCGGCGCCGGGCTGGGCACCGGCGGCCATCTGACGGCGCTGCGCCGCACCCGGGTCGGCCCGTACGGGCTGGACGCCGCGCGGACCCTGGAGCAGCTGGAGGAGTCCCTCCAGATCATGCCCATCGCCGAGGCCGCGGCCGCCGCCTTCCCGCGCTGGGACGTCGACGATCACCAGGCCCGGCTGCTGGGCAACGGCGTACGGATCGACATGCCGCCCCTGCCGCCCCGCGAGGGCGGCGCGGCGGGCCCGGTGGCGGTCTTCGGACCGGAGGGGCGGTTCCTGGCCCTGGTGGAGGAGTCGAAGGGCCGGGCCAAGAGCCTCGCCGTCTTCGTATGAGGGTTCCGTGGGTCCCCCGCCGACCGGCCTCCGGTGCACGGCGGGGACCGGCGGCATGGCAGTCTTAGATCTGCGAAAGCGATAAGTCGGCAGTCAAAGGTTCGGGCGAGGAGCGGGCATAGTGCAGCGCTGGCGTGGCTTGGAGGACATCCCCGAGGACTGGGGGCGCAGCGTCGTCACGATCGGTTCCTACGACGGAGTGCACCGCGGGCATCAGCTGATCATCGGCCGCGCGGTGGCCCGCGCGCGGGAGCTGGGCGTACCGGCGGTCGTGGTCACCTTCGACCCGCACCCGAGTGAGGTCGTGCGGCCCGGCAGCCATCCGCCGCTGCTCGCCCCGCACCAGCGGCGTGCGGAGCTGATGGCGGAGCTGGGCGTGGACGCGGTGCTGATCCTTCCGTTCACCCAGGAGTTCTCGCGGCTCACCCCCGCGGACTTCGTGGCGAAGGTGCTGGTCGACAAGCTCCACGCGCGGGTCGTGGTGGAGGGCCCCAACTTCCGGTTCGGCCACCGCGCCGCCGGGAACGTGGACTCGCTGCGCGAGCTGGGCACCACCTACGACTACGAGGTCGAGGTGATCGACCTGTACGAGCGCGGCGCGGCGGGCGGCGGCGAGCCGTTCTCGTCCACCCTGGTGCGCAGGCTGGTCGCCGAGGGGGACGTCGCGGGTGCCATGGAGGTCCTGGGGCGGCCGCACCGCGTCGAGGGCGTCGTGGTCCGCGGCGCCCAGCGCGGCCGCGAACTGGGCTTCCCCACGGCCAATCTGGAGACCCTGCCGCACACCGCGATCCCGGCCGACGGGGTCTACGCGGGCTGGCTGACGGCCGAGGGCGAGGCGATGCCCGCGGCCATCTCGGTCGGCACCAACCCGCAGTTCGACGGGACCGAACGGACCGTGGAGGCGTACGCGATCGACCGGGTCGGTCTGGATCTGTACGGGCTCCATGTCGAGGTGGACTTCCTCGCGTTCCTGCGCGGCCAGGAGAAGTTCGACTCGATCGAGGCGCTGCTGGAGCGGATGGCGGCCGATGTGAAGCGGGCGAGCGAGCTGGTGGAGGAGCACGACAGCCACCGCTGACGCCCCTTCGTACACAGACGCACAAAGGCGATCGCCCCGCCGGACCGGTGGATTATCCGGTCCGACGGGGCGATCGGCTTTTGTACGGCTACTGCTGGGGCGGCGGGGGCGGCGGCTGGTGCTGCCACGGCTGACCCTGCCCCTGCTGCTGAGGCGGAGGCGGCGGCTGCTGCCCTTGCTGTGGCTGTCCCTGCTGCCAGGGCTGGCCGGGCTGGGGCTGCTGCTGGGCCTGGTTCGGCTGCTGCGGCGGGTGCCAGCCCTGCTGCGGTCCGGGCTGACCGGGCTGGCCCTGCTGGGGGTAGCCCGGTTGCTGCGGCGGCTGTCCGTGCTGCGGATAGCCGTACCCGTACGGCGGCGGCTGCTGGCCCTGCTGCGGCTGCTGAGGCGCGTACGCCCCCGGGTAGGGCTGCTGGCCCTGGCCGGGCAGCGGCGGGGCCATCTGCGGCGGCTGGACGCCCTCCCCGGCCGTCCACAGCCCCTGCGCCTGCTGCGCGCGCGAGAAGTCCTCGGCGACCATGGCGGAGAGGTTGAAGTACGCCTCGCGGGTCTTCGGGCGCATCATGTCGAGGTCCACCTCGGCGCCCGCCGACAGATGCTCGTCGAACGGCACGACGACCACCCCGCGGCAGCGGGTCTCGAAGTGCGACACGATGTCCTCGACCTTGATCATCTTGCCGGTCTCGCGGACCCCCGAGATGACCGTGATGGAGCGCTGGACGAGGTCGGCGTAGCCGTGCGCGGACAGCCAGTCGAGCGTGGTGCTCGCGCTGCTCGCCCCGTCCACGGAGGGCGTGGAGATGATGATCAGCTGGTCCGCGAGGTCGAGCACCCCGCGCATCGCGCTGTAGAGCAGACCGGTGCCCGAGTCGGTGAGGATGATCGGGTACTGCTTGCCCAGGATGTCGATGACGCGGCGGTAGTCGTCGTCGTTGAACGTCGTCGAGACCGCCGGGTCCACGTCGTTGGCGAGGATCTCGAGACCGGAGGCCGCCTGCGAGGTGAACCGCCGGATGTCCATGTAGCTGTTGAGGTACGGGATCGCGGTGACCAGGTCGCGGATGGTCGCGCCGGTCTCGCGCCGCACCCGGCGCCCGAGCGTGCCCGCGTCGGGGTTGGCGTCGATCGCGATGACCTTGTCCTGGCGCTCGGTGGCCAGGGTGGAGCCGAGCGCTGTGGTCGTCGTGGTCTTGCCGACGCCGCCCTTGAGGCTGATCACCGCGATCCGGTAGCACGAGAGCACCGGCGTACGGATCAGCTCCAGCTTGCGCTGCCGCTCGGCCTCTTCCTTCTTGCCGCCGAGCTTGAACCGCGAACCGGCGGGGTTGTTCTTCTTGGGCTTCTGCTTGCCACGGATGAGCCGGTCCGAGGACAGCTCGACCGCCGCCGTGTACCCGAGCGGGGCGCCCGCGTTGCCCTGTCCGGCGCTCGGGCGCTGCTGCCGCTGGTCGGGCCCGGTGACGGGCCAGCCGCTGGCACGGGGGTCGGCCGCGGCGGCGGCGTCGGGACGCGGGTAGCCGTAGCCGTCCTGCTGGGGCTGCTGCGGCTGCGGCTGCTGTTGCTGCTGGGGATGCGGCTGCTGCTGGGGCGGCTGGTGCTGCTGGGGCTGCGGCGCGGGCGGCGGGTACGGCCCCTGGCCCTGCTGGGGGCCGGGGTACGGCTGCCCCGCGTCGGGACGCGGATAGCCGTATCCGTCCTGCGTGGGCGCCGGAGGCTGCCCGGGCGCGCCGGGGTGCGGATAGCCGTACTGCGGGGCCTGGGGGGCCTGCGGGACCTGCGGGGGCGGAGGGGCCTGCGGCCCCTGCGGCGCACTCTGCGGCCCCTGGGGCCCCTGCGGGCCTTGCGGAGCCTGCTGCCCCTGCGGGCCCGGCGCGGCGGGCCCGCCCTGCGGGTAACCACCCTGCGGGGTGGCCTGGTTCGGCGCCGGGGGCTGCGGCTGCGGGCCCGGCGCACCGGCGGCCGGGCCGGGAGCGGGCTGCCCCTGCGGACCCGTCGCCTGCGGCGGCGCCCAGGGGCCGGCCTGCGGCGGCAGCGGACCACCGGCCGCGCCGGGCCCGCCCGTACGCTGCTCGGGGACCGGCGCCGAGCCGCCACCCGTACCGCCCGACTCCGGCGCGGCGGGCTGGAAGTCCGGCGGCAGCGGCGGCAGTCCGGACTGCGGAGCGGCGGGCGGCGTCCAGCCATTGCCCGTCTCCGGCGGTGCCGGGGAGCCGGCGGCCGCGTCCCGCGACCCGGCCTCGGCGCTCGCCGCCTGGGCGCGCTCCTCGGCCTCCCGGCGCAGCGACGCGGCGGAGAAGCGCGTGGTGCCCTCGCTGCGCACATCGCCGCTTCCGGCTTCGGCGTCGCCGGATTCCGCCTCGGCGGCCTCCTTCCGCTCGGCGATCTCGCGCCGCATCGAGGCGGTGGAGAACCGCACCGTGGAATTGCTTGCCACGGCGCCATCGCCCTGGCCGCCGTCACTGTCGGCGGCATCGTCGGCATCAGGGGCGGCTTCGGCGTCGGCGGCGGCGACCTGCGGCGGCGCGGCGGGCGCCAGCGCGTAGTCGTCGTCCTCGTCGTCCTCGGCGGCGTCGGGAAGGTCGGCCGCGTGCTGCTCGACCCGCTCGGCTTCCGGCTCACCGTCAGCCGGCACCGCAGCGGCCGGATTTACGGCGAAGCCGGACAAAGGGGGCGTTCCATCAGGCTCGCCGTCCCGTGGCCGGGCCTCCGGCTCCGCGTCGCCCGCGTCCTCGGAGGGTCCGTCCGGCGCGGCCTGGTGCACGGAGGCATCCACCGGCGCGGGCCCGGCGGGAGGCGCCGCGGGCGGAGGCGTCCACGCCCCCGGGTAACCGTCCGCCTCCGGCGGCCCGGGTACGGCCACCGGGTTGCCGACCGGCGGTGGCGGCGGCGGAGGCGTCGCGGTGCCGGCCCCCGTGTCCGCCCCGGTCCCCGCGGCGGGTGCCGACGGCGAAGCGTTCTGCGTGTACCAGGCAGGTGGCGTGTAGTCGATGGTGAACTCGCCCGTGTGCTCGGTCTCGGCGTCGGACCGATCATCGCCGGGTGTGGTTCCGCCCGTGCGGATCTCGTCCCGATCGCTGCTCACAATGCCTCCTGGTGTGGTCGAACACCCTTGAAATTCATGGCGAGGCCGATCTGTTGCCGATCGCTACTGTCGTCCGACCGTTCGGCTTTCCCCTTTTGTGGCGCCGGGGACACCTGATCAGGTTCATCACCGTGCGCACACCAAGCCTAATCACGAGACGCACCCGGGCGGCAGGCCCGTCCCGCCGCTCGCAAGCGTCCGATAGGTCACGTGTCTTCGCCGTACCGAGAGATGATCAGTACGGAACCACCCCGAATCGCCCCAAGCGGGGACTAGTCGACCCGGCGCGGAGATCCGAGCAGTCCCGTCTCGGCGTCAGTCGCCTGTAGCGTCACGGCCTGCCGGGCCTCGCGGGTGCACCACAGGGTGACCCAGTCGGGGAGGGTTGACAGCGCCGTGACATCGGGGCGGGGGAGCGTCATGATCCTGCCGATCTCCTCCGCCTCGTCGGGCGAGACCCGCTGGATCCCGACCAGCCCCGCGTGTTCCAGGAGCCGGGGCGCGACCGGGCTCAGATACGGCAGCAGGGTCAGCACCGACTGCCACGGCAGGGCGGAGACCCGGCCGCGCGGGGGGCGCATGCCGCAGTCCCGGATGACCAGCACCGGGCTGCCCACCGAGGGCCCCTGGGGCGGGACCCGGCCCACGTCGAAAACGGTCATGCACTGCTGCCCGCCGCCCGCGACCTGCACCAGGTTGGCCCACAGATGCGGCCGTCCGGTCTCGATGGCGACCCGGGCGCCGGTGGCCGCCGCCCGGAAGGCCAGCACCTGCGCGGTCCACAGCCCCCCGACGAGCACCACGTCGAACGGCTCGGGCCGGTTGAAGCCGAGCACGGCGGGCTGGTTCTGGCCGTCCACGCCGATGATGACGCCATCGTCACCGACCGGCAGGGCGAGCGCGTCGAGCTGGTCCGCGGTGAGCGTCTGGCGTCCGCGGCGGGGCCCGATGAGCCCGAAGCCGGGGCGCGTCCTGCGCGGTGCGCCCGGCGCGGCGGGGGCGTCGGGGGAAGGGGTGGTCGGGTTGGAAGTGGCCATGGCCATCAGCGAGTACCTCCCAGCGGAAGCGTGGCGAGCACGCCGGGCAACTGCTCGCGATCGAGACGTACGAGCCCGACCCGCACCCCGCGCGCCGCGCGCTCCAGCGCCTTGCGGGCGGTGACCAGATCGGTGTCATTGCGGCCCGTGACGCGGATATGTCCGTTGACCGTCGAGGTGTTCCGGCCGCCCTCGCCCTGGGTGAGCGTCAGGCTGAAGGTGCTCGCGAGGGCGGGCATGGAGGTCAGCAGCGCCACCAGCTGGGGCAGCGGCACGGCTCCCGTGCCCACCTGCGGCCACCGGCCCACCCAGTAGGTGGTGTGCCAGCGGTCGTCACAGCGCCAGGCGCGCGAGGTCTCCGCGGTCCGGCGCGCCGGTGTGTTCGCGCGCCCCGCCTGGGTCGTGGCGTTCGGGTTGACGCATGCCGAGGTGGCGACGGCCGTCGCCAGTTCGCCCTCGGCCAGCGGCCTGGCGGTGAAACCGGCCCCGGTGAGGCGGCTGGCCAGCTGGTCGACGGAGCGCAGCAGACAGCGCTGAGCGCCCTCCAGACCGCCGCCGCGCGCCTCGATGGCCTCCGGGCACAGTTCGGGGTGGAGCTTGAGCGCCACCCAGGTCAGCCGGACGGCGGGTGCCCCGGCCTGCTCCTGGAGCGGTGCGTAACTGCGCGCCGCGGCCGCCTGCTCCGGCAGATGCGGCGCGGGCGCGGGCTGAGCGTGCTGGACGACCTGGACGGACTCCAGCCGGATGCCGTCCACCTCCAGCGCGTCGTGCAGCAGCGCGAGCGGAAGCGGCCGCTTGTCCCGCATCGGCCGCAACGGGGTGTCGTGCGACTGCACCTGGAGGATCGCCGTGAGGAACGTGCCGTCGCCGATCATGCCGATCTCGCGCCGGTCCCGGGAGAGGTACGCGTACGTCCGCAGCGCGGGATCGCATTCGACGGCGGGGGCGAGCGACGGGTCGACACCGGCCGGGACGGGCTCCTTGGCGAGCCGCTGGCGGGCCCGCAGCGCGCTGATGGAGACGAGCCAGTCGGTGAACGGCTGCTGCCGGCGCCGCAGCACCGCGATCAGCACGAGTACCAGGGCGATCACCCCGGCGGGCACGAGCAGCAGTGAGTCGACGGTCCAGGCGACGACGAGGACCGCTGCGGCCACCTCCACCAGCACGAGTTGGTGCAGCCGTACGGGGCCGAAGCTCCCAGTGCGTGAGGGCTGGCGCGGTGCGGCGGTGCGCGCGTGGGTGGCAGAGCTCATCAGGGAGGCCGCCCCTTGTCCTGGTCTCGTCCTGGTCGATTGTGTGATTACGGTATCGGAAAGGCCGCGTGAGGGTGGCGCGGGTATCAGTTGGGCCGAGCGGGTGAGTAATCTCCCCTGTGGCTACCAAGCGCAGGCACGTGCGCGAGAACAACACTGCGCAAGAACAACACGGGGAGAAGCGGGCTAAGACATGGCATCGCGGCGGGATGAGCTCAGCGCCTACACCTTTGCGAAGAAACGAATGGTTGCCTCATTTGTGCAGCCATCGCCCACCGTCATGGACGACGGCGCTCCGCGTCCGGTGCGCGCCATTCTGCCCGGAGTCATCGTGGGGGCGCTGATCCTGGCGGGGTTCGGGGCCTGGGGGATGATCAAGCCGACGGCGCCCCAGGGCTGGGACGACACCGCGGCCCACATCATCGTCGGCAATGAATCCACGTCGCGCTATGTCATTCTGTCGACGGGCGGAAAGAAGCAGCTGCACCCCGTCCTCAACCTGGCCTCCGCGAAACTCCTCCTCGAATCCGGCAAGTCGGGGATCGTCCGGGTGAAGGACTCGCAGCTCGACAACGGGGACATACCGCGGGGCCCGACGATCGGAATTCCGTACGCCCCGGACCGCATGCCGACGGGCGACGAGGCCGCCAAGCAGAAGCGCTGGGTGGTCTGCGAGCAGCCCGGCGGCGGCCAGGACAAGTCCACGCAGAAGGCGGTCTTCCTCTTCGCCGACCGCGAGGCGTCGAAGGTCCAGGGCGCACAGCGGCTGCGCGGCAGCCAGGCGATGTACGTCGAGGGGAGCAAGGGCCGCTACCTGGTGGACCCGTCCGGCAGGAAGTACCTCCTGGGCGGTCCGAAGGGCGAGCAGAGCATGTCCGCGCCCCAGTACGACCTGCTGCTGCGGACCCTCTTCAAGCAGGGCGCCAAGCCGCAGAAGGTGACGGACGACTGGCTGGACACGCTGAAGGACGGCGCCCCCGTGGAGTTCCCCACCGTGCCGGGACAGCCGGGCGCCTCGGCCGGGGTCGACTCCCTGCCGGATGACGCCAACCGCGTGGGGACCGTGCTGCAGGCCCAGACGGGCGGCGGCGTCCAGCACTACGTGGTGCTGCGGGGCAAGGTGCAGCCGGTCTCCGGCTTCGCCGCCAACCTGCTGCTCAACAGCGAGCAGCTGTCCAGCCTCAACCAGCTCGGCAAGCCGATGAAGGTCAACGCGCAGGACTTTGTGTCCGACTCCGAGAACTACTTCGCGGGCGACACCGCCTGGCCCTCCGCGGCCCCGCGCCAGGTCAACTCCGCCGAAGCAACGGCCGGTTCCGCGGCCAGGGACACCGTCTGCAACGTGCTCACCAAGGTCGGCGGCAACGGCACGCCCACGCTGGAGACCTGGGCGGGCACGGACTACCCCGCGCCCGTCGTGGACGGTGGCTCCAGCGCGTACGTCACTCCCGGCACCGGGCTGCTCTACCGGCAGTACCAGGGGGAGGCGACGAACACCGGTCAGACCTTCCTCGTCACCGACACCGGTCTGCGCTACCAGGTGCAGTCCAACAGCGACAGCACCGCGGGCAAGTCCAAGATCGGCGGCGGCGCCGCCGACGGGCAGAAGGCCGTGACCGGCGGGCAGCCTGCGGCCAACGAGGCGCAGACCCGGCTGGGTTACGCGGACGCCAAGCCGGTGCCGGTGCCGCAGAACTGGTCGCAGTTCCTGCCGATCGGACCCCGGCTCGACCTCAACAGCGCCCGCCAGCCGCAGGGTTCGTGACCATGGGAAACCGACACCTGAGGCGGGCGGCCGCGCTGTCGTCCGCGACCGTACTGGCGTGCCTCACCGGGGCGACGGGCGCGGCGCAGCCCGTCGCCGCCGCGGCCACGTCCCTCGACGGCAACGGTCAGTGCACGTTCCCGATGAAGGAGCAGATCAAGGGAACACCCTGGTCGCTGCAGCGGTTGGTGATGGACCGCCTGTGGGAGGAGACCAAGGGCAAGGACAAGGACGGCGAGCCGGTCAAGGTCGCCGTCATCGACACCGGCGTGGACAACACCAACATCCAGCTGAAGACGGCGGTCGACGCGTCGAGCGGCGCGAACTACCTGGCCGTGCCGAAGGATGTCACCGGCGCCGACCGCAAGCGGGCGGAGAGCCCCACGTACGACGAGGTCGGGCACGGCACCAAGGTCGCGGGCATCATCGCGGCGCGGCCCCGTACGGGCACCGGTTTCGTCGGCCTGGCCCCGGACGCGAAGATCATCCCGCTCAAGCAGAACAACGCCGAGGGCAAGGGCACGCCGCAGATGATGGCGCGGGCCATCCGCAAGGCGGTGGACGAGGGCGCGCGCGTCATCAACATCTCCCAGGACACCAAGGGCGCCCGCTCGCAGACCGACCTGCAGCTGGCCGTCGCCGACGCGATCAGGAGGGACGTGGTCGTGGTCGCCTCCGCCGGGAACGACGGCGCGGACGGCAAGTCCAAGCGCACCTACCCGGCCTCCTACCCGGGAGTCCTCGCCGTCGCCGCCTCCGACCGCAACAACGAACGCGCGTACTTCTCGCAGAGCGGCGACTTCGTCGGGGTCGCGGCGCCGGGCGTGGAAATGGTCTCCACCGTCCCCAAGGGCGGCCAGTGCGTCGACAACGGCACCAGCTTCGCCGCCCCGTACGTGGCCGGTGTCGCGGCCCTCGTGCGCGCCAAGCACCCGGACTGGACGCAGCAGGAAGTCGTCGCCCAGATCGAGCAGACCGCCGAGCGCGGGGTCAACGGCCGTGACCGCTACGTCGGCTGGGGTGTGATCGACCCGGTCAAGGCCCTCACGGACGACGACCAGAAGATCCAGCGGCCCACCGTCGACAACAGCGCGGCCAAGAACATCCCGAAACCCGAGCCGGGCAAGCTCATCCTGGGCGAGACCCCGCACGAGCGCAGCGTGCGCCTGGCCACCTACGCCCTGGGCGCGGGCGTGGTCGTCGTGGCCATCACGGCGGGCGGCGCGATCGTCCTCCGCGATTGGCGGCGCCGACGCGAAACGTGAGCCCCACGTTCCCCATCCGTTCCACTCGTTCCATCCCTGTAACAACCCGGCGGGCGATGGTCATGCACACGGGGACGGTGGCTAGAGTGGTGCCTTGACAACTTCGATCCGATGTACGCGGGGCGGCAGTCGAAGGGACGCCCCGTGACATCCGATTCATGGGGGAAGGTGTGCCATGGCGGAAAAGCTCCGCGTAGAAGGCCATGATTTCAAGACGCTGGAAAGCGCCATCGACTGGATGGAGGGCCAGCTGACCGAGCGGATCGGCAAGCTCAACGGTGTTATCGACAACATCGAAGGGCACTGGAAGGGCATCGCGGCCGGCGCGTACAACAACCTCCAGACGGAGGTCAACAACGACGTCCGCCGGGTCAACCAGCTGCTGAGCTTCACTCGTGAGCTGGTGAAGGCGAGCCGGGACGGCTTCGACCAGGAAGAGATGGATCAGCTCAAGAACATCAACAGCGTTGGTGGCGGCGGCGCCGGTGGCCAGAGCGGCATCCTGGGCTCCTTCCACGCTTCTTGATCCTTCTCGACCCATCCGCTTCGCATCAGGAGTTAGATCTCGATGGAAATCACGTACGAAGTTGTCGTAGGAGCCTCGAACACGGTCAGGAGCGAGGCCGACAAGCTCAAGACCGACCTCGACACCATCATGCGGCAGTGCAAGACCGTCTCCGAGTCGTGGAGCGGTGAGGCGCAGCGTGCGTTCAACGAGCGTCAGCACGAGTGGAACACGCGCGTCGACCACCTGCACACCACGCTTCTCACCATCTCGAAGAAGCTGCTGGAGGCGACGGAGGGCTACAAGGCCAATGACCACCGTCAGGGCCAGCGCTTCGCCCAGGGCTAAGAGACGCGGCACACACACCGCGGTCGCGTCGTGGGTGCGGGACATTGTGGCCACGGCCACGTGTCCCGCACCTACGACTGCCGCATTTCGGTACCGGTACCCGGAGGAGGTGTTTCATGGCTGAGTCGGCACCGGACGGGGGGAGCTCTGCTAAGTCTCCTTCGTCGCCGAAACTCGACGCGCCCAGCGAATCCCTGCAGGAGTTCAAGAAGCGCGTCGACAGACTTCTGACAGAACTGGACAAGTCGACCGCCGCGCACGGCAAGCTGGGCGAACAAAAGGTGGCCGCTACCGCCTACGGCTCAATCGAACAGGCGACGACGCTGGCCGACGCGTACGACAAGGCGCACACTCAGCTGCAACTGCTCTCCCGCACGCTGGGTGAGCAGCTGGAGGCGATGGGCATCACGGTGGGCGCGGCCGACGGCGACTACCAGGAGATGGACCAGGAGCACGCGCGGCGCCTCAAGGCGATCCAGGCGCGAACCAGCAAGTACTACAAGCAGTATCAGAAGGAGCACGGTCATAAGGGCGCCGAGAAGCCCGACGACGGTGTGGAGACCGGCGACGGTAAGCAGGCCGAAAAGGGCGGCATGTGATCGGGAACGGGGGATCAGGGCATGGCTGACCCGAATGTGTGCAAAGTCAGCACGGCTTTCGATGGAATGTCCTTCGAGGAGATGCTGAAGCTGCTCGCTGGTACGGACGAAGAAGAGATCATCGGTAAGGGCAACACTCTCGCGGGCGCGGGGGCTGAGCTGGACAAGATCGGCGATGAGCTCAAGAGGCGTGTCGGCAGGGTTACCTGGGACGGCGAGGGTGGTGATGCCTTCCGTGAGTGGGGCGACGACTTCGCCAAGCAGGCGCTGAAGCTGGCGAAATACGTCAGTTCTGTCGGTGAGGCCATGGAGCGTGCAGGCGAGGCGCTGACCCAAGTCAAGAAGGCGATACCGAAGCCTCCGGAAGGCTTGGGCGTGCGCTATGCGGACGCGGACAAGGAGAAGGAACGCCTCGCGTCTCTGAAGGAGCTGGAGCCCGATACCCGCGACCAGCTGCTGAGGCTGGCGGGCAGCTACGGGACGATGGCGGGGGCCATAGAGCTCTCCGCGAAGGACGAGCCGGTCTTCAAGCCGCTGCCGAATGCGGCCATACCTGACAGCTTCATTGAAGGCGGGCAGGAGTCGTACGGCTCCTCCGGCGGCTCCGCAGGAACTGTGTCCTCGGCAGCGGGCGGGGCGCCGAGTGCCCAGCATGCCGTTCAGGACTCGACGTTCTCCCCAGGGCATGCCAACGCTCCGGGAGGCGGAGGCCACGTCACCGTTCCGGACGCGACTCACACCAACATCGACGGTGTGAAGGAACTGCCGCGTACGGATCCCTCACCGGCTCCCACCGCGCCCACGCCCACCGGCCAGCAGGGCCCCGGCCGCGAGGTCACGGGCCTGCCGGTCACTCCGCCTGTCTCCCCTTCCCCGGGGACGGGCAGGTCCGGTCCGCCCGTGAGTCCGGTCGGGCGGACGGGCGGACCCAGGCTGGGAGGCGGCAAGGGGCTCGAGTCCATCACCCCCCGGTCTACCGACCCCGTGCGCACCGGCAGGGACGTCGTCGGCGGTATGCCTCCCCGGCAGACACCGGCGAGCGGCGATGCCCGGACCGCCCGCGGCCCGGTCATCGGCGGCGAGCAGGCCCGCACCACCGCCACCGGCCGCACAGGAATGCCAACGACGACGGGGCAGGGTGTCGTGGGCGGACGGCCCGTCACGGGCGTCCCGTCCCGTGGCTCGGTGTCCTCGTCCCGCCCGGGCAGGGTGGCGCGTTCCGCGAGCGAACTCAGGGTCAACGGGGAGTTCACTCAGGGAGGTAGCGGTCTCGTCCGAGGCGCCGCCGGAGTGTCCGGTGTGCCATCGACGAACGATCCGCGCCGGTCCAAGAAGCGGGACGGTGGAGAGAGCCCCGACTACCTGACCGAGGACGAGGAGACATGGACCGGCGGAGAACGCCGGAACGTGCCTCCCGTGATCGAGTAAGACCGGCCAGCCACACAAGCCTCTGATGACGAGCACAGGACGTACAGGCACGATGAAAGAAACGCTCACTCAGGTCCGGAGCCGGGCATCGGCAGTCCTCGCGCTGCTGGCGTCCTTGCTCGTCATCATGGGGCTCGTGGCGCCCTCCGCGCTGGCGGAGAACATGCGGGAACGCCAGTGGTACCTGGACGCCATGCAGGCGGAAAGCATGTGGAAGGTCAGCTCCGGCAAAGGTGTGACCGTTGCCATGCTCGACAGCGGTGTCGATGCCTCTGTGCCGGAGCTTCGAGGGAAGGTTCTGCCGGGGAAGAACTTCGTCGAGCCCGGTGCTGACGCTCGTACCGATCCGAAAGGGCACGGCACGGCCATCTCGCTACTCATCGCCGGGAGTGGAGCCGGTGGTCAGGGCGTCAAGGGCGTCGCCCCCGATGCGCGCATTCTGCCGCTCACGGTGACCGGCTCGACCAAGGAGTCCGGGAATACCACTGTTCCGGGCCTCACCAAGGCCATTCGATACGCGGCCGACAGCGATGCCCAGATCATCAACATGTCTCTGGCCTTCCAGGACTACTCGCTTGAAAAGGGCGAGAGAGAACAGCTCCAGAAGGCGGTCGACTACGCGATCGGACGCGGCAAACTGTTGCTGGCCGGTTCGGGCAACGACGGAAACACGTCGAACGACGTCACCTACCCCGCGGCCAGTGACGGCGTGGCCGGAGTCAGCGCCATCGACAAGTCTTTGGCGGCGACCAAGTTCTCGAACCACGGCTCCTTCGTGGCTCTCGCGGCACCGGGTGAGGACATCCCGACCAGCTGTATCGGGAAATCCGGGTATTGCAAAACCTGGGGCACCAGCCAAGCGACAGGCATCACCTCCGGCGCCGCCGCCCTCATCTGGGCCAAACACCCCAAGTGGACCGGAAACCAGGTGCTCCGGGTCATGATGGAAACCGCGGGCAAGCCCGCTGAGGGCAAGGTCCCCAGCCGCTACCTCGGCTACGGCACGATCCGCCCGCGCTACAACGTCCTGGAGAACAAGGGCGACCCGGGTCCGGCCGACGTCAATCCCCTCGTGGACGCCAAGAAGCCCGATTCCCCCGCCCCGTCCAAGGACAAGGACGGAGACGCCCCCTCCACCGCCCCGAAGGGCGGCGGCGCCGAGGCCTCCAACGCTGCCGAAGACACCAAGGACGGCGGCAGCGCGATGCCCTGGATCCTGGGGGCGGCGGGTGCCCTGGTCGTCGTCGGTGGTGGGATCTTCGTCATCCTCCGCCGCCGTGGCGCTCAGCGATTCTGACTGTTCCTCAAAAATGTCCGGTGACGGGCTGAATTCGTCATGCGCGCGTTCACCTGCCCGTCACTGAGATCGCTTTCGGTAGGCCCTGAACCGTAGGCGTGCTAGCGTGCACGACACGTTTGAGCCACGCGCTCTGCGAACGCCTCGTAAACGGTCAGATAGGGGGAAGCGTGACTGACGAGATCTTTCGAGGAATGCAGGAGTTCCAGCAATATGCGGAGAAACTCCAGCAGCTCATGACGGATATGCAGGATAAGGTTCCGCAGCACGCCACGGGCGAGGACGCCCAAGGCGCCGTCAGCGTGACGCTGGGGCCCGACCGGCTGCCCGAGTCCATCAGGGTCGCGTCCGACTGGCAGCGTCGGCAGCCTGCCGAGAACCTCGGCCCGGCCGTCGTCGACGCGTACGGCTCCGCCATGAGCGAGCAGATGGACGGCTGGTCGCGCACCCTCGAGCAGTCGGGCTGGGAGGAGCGCGCCGCGGAACTCGACGGCATGCTCCAGGTCCCCGGCTCGGGAGCCGGGTCCGCCGCGCCTCCGGTGGTACCCCGGCAGGACCGGGACCCGGTCCGTCCGAGGCCCATGGAGGACGTGGTCGAGGACACCCTGTCCGGGCTCGACGCCCTGGACGGGCTGGACGCGGACTCCTTCCGGGCCCCCGAGGTCACGGGAGAGGCGGCCGCCCGCCGGGTCGTCATCGGCCTCACCGCACACTCCCTGGTCTCCTGCGACGTGGATCCGCAGTGGGCCGCCCAGCAGTCGTCCATCCGGTTGAGCCAGGCGCTCAACGAGGCGCTGAGCCATGCCCGGGCCAAGCTGGAGGACGTCCAGAGCCCCGCCGCGGCCCAGATCGCGGACCTGAACCCACAGGGCCTCATGAACGAGTTCCTGGCCATACTCAACGACCCGCAGCGGCTGCGCTGACGCTCCGCTGTGCTCACTGGTTCGGAAAGGAACTGAGGCGCTATGGCGAAGGACCGTCTCAAGGTCATCACGGACGCCATTCGGTCCGAGGCCGGTATGTGGGACAAGCAGGCCAAGGCGATCGGCGACGTGGGCACCACGATCAAGGGTATGCGGCCCAGCCGACTCGAGTACGGCATGTATCAGATATTCGTCGGCGCCTATCAGGACGTCATCGATCACCTCTCGGCCCGTTGCGCCGAGGGAGATACGCGGATGACGGACATCGCCGACGCCTTGGTCAAGAACGCGAAGGCGTACGACAACCACGAAGCCGACACCAAGAAGTCTGTGGAAGAAGCCTACTAGTACCGAACGGTGCTCGGGGAACGGGGAGAGCAATGGCATTCAGTCAATCGGCATTCGACGACCTCATCGACAAGATCAATGAGAAGTTGAAGAAGGCCGGTGAGCTGCTGGACAAGATGGTCGACGGAGTCAACGGCTTCGCGGATAAATGGTATATACCCGATGCGGTGGCGAAGCCGGTCATCGCCGCGGCGAACAAGCTCGTCGAATTCGTCAACTGGGTGCTTGAGAAGATCGGTGAATTCCTCAAGGGCGTCATAGCGCCCGTGATGCTCTTCCTGGACTCCCTCGACTGGCAGGGCACGAGTGTCCGCGGCAAGGCGAGCACCGCCTCCTCCACCACGGCGAAGGGCAACCTCCAGGCCCCGAAGGAGTGGAAGGGCGAAGGGGCCGACGCCTATACGGGGGCCATCTGGACCCAGTCCACCGCCGCCGGCCAGGTGAGCACCAGCGCCGACTCGGTCGCCTCCAGCCTCCTCGTCGCCGCCGCCGCGGGACTCGCGTTCTACGGAGCCATCGGCCTCTTCCTGGTGCAGTTCATCCCCGCCCTGGGCGCCGCGGCCGCCGCCGGTGCGACCGGCGTCGGTCTGATCCCCGCCGCGATCGCCGCCATCGGGGAAGGAACCGCCGGGTGGGTGCTTCTCACCACCGCCTCGGTCGCTCTGGTGACCGTGCTCGGCGACCAGGCCAAGACCCTCGCCGAGATGAAGGGTCAGGCCGGCGACAACAGCGCGTTCCCGAACGGCCACTGGCCCATCGGCACCGCCTGACCGGACCACTTTTGAGGTGAAACCTGTGTACGGACCTCGTATCGCCGGAGTGAGCATCGCCGTACTGGCGTTGCTGTGGCTGCTGATGCCGGTCCTCACCGACTGGACGGTCGTACCGTCCAAGCCGGTGGGGGTGATCCTCTGCGTGCTGGTCGTGGCGTGCCCGGCGATCGGCGAGGTGTTCACGAAACGGCGGCAGCAGCGCGACAGCCGCTGACCACCAGCGCACAGCGGTAGGGGCTCGTCGAATCATCGACGAGCCCCTACCGCTGTATTGACCTCAGCCGTCCGCCTCCGGCAGCCACGCCGTCTGGATCAGCGACGCCCCGCCGCGCCGCGAGACGAACACGCCCCGTCCCGGCGGCAGCGGCCGCGCCTTGACCTGCCCCAGCAGCTCGCCCTCACCGGGCGCACCCGACAGCACGATGCCCTGCGCGCCCAGCTCCTTGAACCGCTGCATGAACGGCTCGTACGAGGAGCGCCCGGCACCCGCCGTCGTCCGCGCGACGATGATGTTGACGCCCGCGTCCCGCGCGTAGGGGAGGTTGTCCACCAGCTCGGACATCGGGTTCCCGGACGACGTGGCGACCAGGTCGTAGTCGTCCACCACGATGAAGGCCCGCGGCCCCGACCACCAGCTGCGGTTGCGCAGCTGCTGCGGGGTGACGTCCGTCCCCGGGATGCGCTGGCCGATGAGGGTGCTCATGTCGGCGATGTACTTCTCGAACGCGTCCTGCGTCGTGCCGTAGCCGACCAGATGGGACTGCGGCGCGACCTCCAGCAGGCTGCGCCGGTAGTCGCCGACGACGATGAGCGCCTCTTCCGGGGTGTACCGCTCGGTGATCTGCTTGATGAGCAGGCGCAGCAGCGCCGTCTTCCCGGACTCCGTCTCACCGTAGATGGCGAAGAAGGGGTCGCTGTCGAAGTCGACGAAGACCGGCGCGAGGTTGATCTCGTCGATGCCGATCGCGACGCCCCGCTGCGGCTGTTCGTGCCCGCCCGGGATCTCCCGTACCGACAGTGTCCGGGGCAGCATGCGCACCTGCGGTGCGTGCGGGCCCGGCCAGTTGTCCACCGACGCCTTGACGAACTCGGACGTCGCCTCCGACAGGTCTTCGGCGCTGCCGGTGATTCCGTCGATGCGCGGCAGGCTGCTGAGGAAGTGCAGCTTGTCGGGGGTGAGACCGCGGCCGGGGTTGCCCACCGGCACATTGGCGGCGATCTTGCGGTTCAGCTCGGAGTCCATCGGGTCGCCGAGCCGCAGCTCCAGCCGGGCGAGCAGCTGGTCCTTGAGCGCCGCTCGCATCTCCATGTAGCGGGTGACGGAGACGACCAGGTGCACACCGAGACCGAGGCCGCGGGTGGCGATGTCGGCGACGACCGGTTCGAGCATCTCGTAGTCCGTCTTGAAGGACTGCCAGCCGTCGATGACCAGGAAGATGTCGCCCCAGGCCTCGCCCGGCAGCTGCCCGGCGGCGCGCATCTGCCGGTAGGTGCCGATCGAGTCGATGCTGTTGTCCCGGAAGAACTCCTCGCGCCGGTTCAGCACGCCGGTCACCTCGGCGATCGTCCGGCGGATCTTCTCCGGGTCCAGCCGCGAGGCGACGCCGCCGACGTGCGGCAGCCCCTGCACGGCGACCATGCCGCCGCCGCCGAAGTCCAGGCCGTAGATCTGCACTTCGTGTGGCGTGTGGGTGAGGGCGAAGGCACCCATCAGGGTGCGCAGCAGGGTCGACTTTCCGGAGCGCGGACCGCCGATGACCAGCATGTGGCCCTGCGCGCCCGAGAAGTCGTGGTACAAGATCTCCCGGCGCTGCTCGATCGGCTTGTCGACCATGCCGAGCGGCACGCACAGACCGCCGCTGCGGGCGTAGCCGCTCGCGTGCAGCCCGCGTTCGGAGGAGACGGCCAGCTGCGGCACCAGCTGGTCCAGCGGAGAGGCGTCGGTGAGCGGCGGCAGCCACACCTGGTGCGCCGCCGGGCCGCGTCCCTCCAGACCGCGCACGATGACGTCCAGCACCGTGTCCGCGAGCGCGTCGTCGGTGCGGTCGCCCTCCGGGGCGTACGTGTATTCCGGGTCCGGCTCGGCGAACCGGACCGGCACCGGGGAGGCGGTGAACAGCACCGGCCGGCGGTCGGTCGGCAGCGGTCCGCTGCCCGCGATGGTCGTCGTCGTGGACCGGTAGACCCCGGAGACGTACGCCGCCTTGAAGCGGACCATCTCCTCGGTGCCGAACTTGAGATAGCCCGAACCGGGCACGGACGGCAGGTGGTACGCGTCCGGCACGCCCAGGGCCGTACGGGACTCCGCCGCGGAGAACGTCCGCAGGCCGACGCGGTACGACAGATACGTGTCCAGACCGCGCAGCCGGCCCTCCTCCAGCCGCTGCGAGGCCAGCAGCAGGTGCACACCCAGGGACCGGCCGATGCGGCCGATCTGGATGAACATGTCGATGAAGTCGGGCTTGGCCGTCAGCAGCTCGCTGAACTCGTCGATGACCAGCACGAGGGAGGCCAGCGGCTCCAGCGGACTGCCGGCCGCGCGTGCCTTCTCGTAGTCGTGCATGTTGGCGTAGTTGCCCGCGGAGCGCAGCAGCTCCTGGCGGCGCTGCAGCTCACCGGAGATCGAGTCGCGCATGCGGTCGACCAGCGTCAGATCGTCCGCGAGGTTGGTGATGACCGCCGCGACGTGCGGCATCTCGGCCATACCGGAGAAGGTCGCGCCGCCCTTGAAGTCGGCGAGCACGAAGTTGAGCGTCTCGGACGAATGCGTGACCGCCAGGCCCAGCACCAGCGTCCGCAGCAGTTCCGACTTGCCGGAACCGGTGGCTCCGACGCACAGCCCGTGCGGGCCCATGCCCTCCTGAGCCGCCTCCTTGAGGTCGAGCATGACCGGGGCGCCGCTCTCGCCGACCCCGATCGGCACCCGGAGCCGCTCCGCCGTCGAGCGGGTCCGCCAGGTGACCGCGGTGTCGATGGCCGCCGCGTCGCCGAGCCCGAGCAGATCGGTGAACTCCAGGTTGGTCATCAGCGGCTCGTCGTCGCCTCCGCCGCTGGACACCCGCATCGGGGAGAGCTGCCGGCTCAGCGCCTCGGCCGCGGGCAGCGGCAGCGCGTCCGGCACGCCCTCGTACACCGCCGACGCCGACTCGACCTGCAGCAGACCCGGCCGCACGATGAGCGACAGCCCGCCGCGCAGCTCGTCCAGTTCACCGCGGATGACCTCCAGCACCGTCACGCCCTGCAGGCCCTCCTGGGCGGCCAGCAGCGAGTCGGGCGGTACGAAACCGCCGTCCAGGATGACCACCACATGCGGCTGGTCCAGCAGCGGCTGCCCCTCCCGGTTGAACCGCGAGCGGCCCTCCAGATGGCTCTTCAGCAGCTCCTCGACCTCGGCCAGGCTGTCGCCGAACAGCCGCTTGGTACCGGCTCCGTCCACCGTTCCCGGCGCCTGCGTATGCGGCAGCCACTTGACCCAGTCCCACTCCTCCGTGGTGCCCGGCGCGGCCACCACCGCGATCACCAGGTCCTCCGGCGAGTGCAGCGCGGCCAGGCTCGCCACCAGCGACCGCGCGGTGCCCAGCGTCGTCCCGGGCTCCCCGGAGACCGTCATGTGGTAGAAGGCGCGCAGGCTGACCGCCATCGGCATGCCCTCGAGCGTCCGGTGGGCCGACAGGAACTGCTGCATGGCGCCCGCAGAGAGCGGCTCCAGCTCCTCCACCGGGGCAGTCTCCGGCGCCACCAGCGGTGTCCACAGCTCCTGCGGGCCGAGCCCGATCCGCACCTGTACGAAGTCGTCGTCGGTGATGCGCCGCTCCCACAGCCGGCTGCCCTCGGCGACCAGCGACCACAGCTGCTCGGGGGAGGGGTGCAGATAGAACTGCGCGTCCCGCTGCTTGCGCGCGGTGCGCTGCACCTGGCGCCGGGTCTTGGTGAGGTACTTGAGGTAGTCGCGGCGGCCCTCGATGGCCTCGCCCTGCGCCCCCTTCCGGTACCGGATCAGCTGGGCGATGGCCATCGCGACCGTCGACAGCAGCATCATCACGCCCATGATCTTCATGAACGGTGCGGAATTCGGCATGAAGAAGAAGACCACCGACGAGCCCATGCCCAGCATCGGCAGCAATTGCATCGCCATCCCCTCCTGCTCGCCGCGAGGCAATTCAGGAGGGGATTCGAGCCGGAGCTCATCCGCGGACATCTCGGGCGGTGTCACCCGAGGCGGGCGTTTCACGATGATGTGGCTCATCGGCCTATCTATCCCCCGGTGCGGGCTGAACGATTGACGGCCGGTCGAGGCCGGCACCCACGCTTCAGGGCGCGTCATGGCGGCGCCTGCCCGGCAATGTGCTGATCCTACGTGTACGAACGACAAACGGCGCCGGGTAGGGTGACGTTCCGCACGCGCAGCCACAATCGCGTTCGCGAACGCGTCCGCGAAAGAAGCGGAGACACGGGGAATGAGAGGGTTCCGCAGGTGAGTTCGACCACAGCGACCGGTTTCTGCCGAGTGACGGTCGTCGCACCCGACAGCCGCATAGATGTCGCTTTGCCTGACGACATCGCCCTTGCCGACCTGTATCCGGAAATACTCCGACTGACCGGCCAGACACAGCCCTCCGGCGCACCGGTCGGCTATCACTTCGTACGCCGCGACGGCACTGTCCTGGACGGCGCCCGCTCCCTCGCGGCCCAGCGCGTACTCGACGGCGACGTGCTGTCCATGCGCCCCTTCGCCCAGTCCCTCCCGCCCGTGGTGCGCGACGACGTCTCCGACGCCATCGCCTCCGCGGTCTCCGGCGACCGCACCCTGTGGAACGCCGCCTACCTGCGCGTCAGCGGCCTCTTCGGCGGGGCGCTGCTGCTGGTCTTCATGGGCTTCGTGCTCTGGTTCGCCGACCCGCTCCGGCACGACATGCACAGCCTGCCCGGCATCATCGCCGGTGCCGTCGGCCTGCTGCTCGCGGTCTACGCGGGCGTACGGGCCCGGGTGTACGACGACCGGGGCTCCGCCATCGCCCTCGGCCTCGCCGCACTCCCGCACGTCATGATCGGCGGATCCGGGGTGCTCGCCCTCGACCGCGGCGAGGGCATCGGGCGGCTGCAATTCCTGCTCGGCTGCGTCGCCGTACTGGTCGTCTCGGTCGCGCTGGTCGCCGCCATGCCGTCCGGTGACGCGCCCTTCGTCGCCGCCGTCGTGCTCTCGGGCTTCGGCACGGTGGCCACCTTCTGCCAGATCCTCGCCGAGACCGACGCCTCGGGCACCGCGGCTGTCTGCGCGGCCGTCGCCATCGCCGCCATCGCCTTCCTGCCCGGCCTGTCCGCGCGCGCCGCCCGTCTGCCCATCGGTTATGTGGCCCCCCGCGACTCCGCGCGCAACGACTTCGGCGGCGCCGACCCGGACAACTCCACCGCCGCCTCCACCCCGATCGACAGCGAGCGCATCGCGACCCAGGTCAGGCGTGGCCACGAACTCCTGCTCGGCCTCGTCGGCGGCTGCGCGGCGGTCGTCGTCGGCTCCGCCGCGGTGCTCGGCTTCTCCGACAACGCCTGGGCCCAGGTCCTCGCGCTCGCCGCCGGTGTCGCCATGCTGCTGCGCGCCCGCCTCTTCCGGTACACCTGGCAGGTCGCGTGCGTCCTGGTGTCCGGCATCGTCTCGCTCGCCCTGCTCGTCCTGGGCCTCGCGCTCAACCCCCCGGCGAGCGCCGTAACGGAGCTGCTCAGCGGCGACAGCGGCCCGCTCGACATCCGTACGGTCTGGCTGACCGCCTCCGTCGCCTTCGGCTCCCTGCTGCTCATCGCCATCGCGCTGATCGTGCCGAAGAAGAGCGTGACGCCCTTCTGGGGGCGCTTCGGCGACCTGGTGGAAGGCGCCATGCTGCTGGCGATCACGCCGCTCGCACTGGCCGTCCTGGACGTCTACGCCACGGCGCGCGGCCTGGTCAGCAAGTGACTTGCTCCTTGGGGTGAAGCCCGAGGATTCTGGCCTTCTCTCTCGAAGCCCGTACCGCTACGCGGCACGGCCTTCGAGAGGGAATCCGCGGCTTCCTGCTTCATTGCGCTGTGCCAGGACGGGTTCTGGTCTTATCGGCGCTCCACAGGCTGATACCGCCAGTCCGGCGGCCTTTTTCACGTTGCGTGCTGAGTTGATGTCCCGGTCGAGGAGGGCTCCGCAAGCGGGGCAGGTCCATTCCCGGATGTGGAGAGGTTTGTGGCCATCCACGTGGCCGCAGTAGGAGCAGGTCCGACTGGTCGGCACGAAGCGGCCGATCTTGATCAGGGTGCGTCCGTACCGGTCGGCCTTGTAGACGAGCATGGCCACGAACTGTGACCAGCCCGCATCGTGCACACTCTTGGCCAATCTTGTGCGTGCCAGTGCGTTCACCGCCAGGTCCTCCACTGCGATGGCTTGGTTCTCGCGGATCAGCTGTGTGGAGAGCTGGTGGTGAAATTCACGGCGCGCGTCGACGATGTGAGCATGCGTTCGGGCGACCTTCAGGCGGGCCTTCTCCCGGTTCTTGGATCCCTTCTGTTTGCGGGACAGCTCCCGCTGGGCCTTCTTCAGCTTCTTCTCCGCGCGGCGCAAGAACTGCGGAGAGTTGATCTTCGTGCCGTCGTCGAGGATCGCGAAGTGCGTCAGCCCCAGGTCGATGCCGACGGTCTGGTCGCCCTCGGGCATCCGGGCGGCGTCGGCAGCCGGGTCGGTGTCGATGACGAAGGAGGCGAAGTACCTCTCGGCCGCGTCCTTGATCACGGTGACGGAGGTGGGAGCAGTGGGCAGGGTTCGCGACCACTTCACCTTGACGGTCCCGATCTTCGGCAGGCTCAGCCGTCCGCTGTCGGTGACCGACCAGCGGGCGTTGGCGGTGAACCGGATCGACTGCCGCGCATCCTTGCGGGACTTCAACCTCGGCGCCCCCAGCCTGGGCCCCTTGCGCTCGCCCTTGAGGGAGGCGAAGAAGTTCCTGTAAGCCGCCTCGGCATCACGCAGGGACTGCTGGAGCACGACCGCGGAGACCTCGCCCAGCCACGAGCGGGCCTCGGTCTGCTTGGCCTGAGTGATCAGCCGCGCGGACAGCTCCCCTGCCTTCGGGAACGGGCCTCCCGCCGCTCTGGCGTCCTCGCGGGCGCGCACGGCATCGTTGAACACCACACGGGCGCACCCGAATGCCCTCGCCAACGCGCCGCGTTGGGCATGATCGGGGTACAGGCGAAAACTGTACCGAAGCCGCATGAAAGCCACCGTACGGACGTGGGCTGCGGGCGAGATGCAGGAGATCAGAACTGGTCGGCACTGCGCTTTCGTGATGCAGGTGCACGTCGCCTTCGTGACAAGTGCTGGCACAACGTGTTCCCGGGTGATCATTTGAGCCAAGGGCATCTCCTCAGGTCGCCTCTGTCAGGAGTTCCCGGACCTGTATGCCGTTGCTGGCGGGCCAACAATTTGTGGTTGAGCTTCTCCTTTGCCGGGACTGTCGGCGGCGCCCCCGCTCTCCGCGGTCAGGCAGTACACCGAGCAGCAAAACCGGTCGGTGTGAGTCCTGCCCGGCTCCGCCGGACCAGATCTGGCGACACTTCATGCCGCCACCCTCAGACTCGCTTCACTTCGTGGCTTCACATGGCAGCGGAATGATTCGATCCGCGCGTGGCCGCCGCCCTGCTGGCCCTGCGCCGGGGGTACCACAGGGGCGCCTGGGCAGGGGCATAACAATCCGGAGCACCGCGTCCAGCATGCCGGCCTATGCCCGGAAATCGCCAGCCGGGTGCTCACCACAACGTAGTTGGGAGCTGCACGCTCCGCGACTAAGGTGGTGCCGATCGCCGTATACGCCGTGGGGGGATGACAATGAGCGAGGGGCGACAGGTCTCGGCGACCGATGCGAGCGCGAGCCGAGTACGCACGGGAAGCGGAGAAGGCGGCGGAAGCGGCCGCAGCGGCAAACGCTCGGACCTCAAGGTCGAGGCCGAGACCCTGGCGAGCTTCAAGAGCAGGATCGACAAGATCCTGCTGGACCTCGAGGAATCACCGGCGGCCCGCGGCAAGATCAGCGACCAGACGGTCGGGCACGCCGCCTTCGGCGCGGAGTTCACCGCTGCCGCCGACCTGGCCGGCGCGTACGAGAAGATGCACGCCCGCCTGGAGAAGTTCTCCAGGACCCTGGGCGACCAACTTGAAGCGCTGGGCATCGCCGTCCAGATCTCGGACCGCGGCTACGACAGCGTCGACGCCGACCAGGCCGCCCGCCTCCGCGCCATCCAGAAGCGCACCGCCGAGTACTACGGCCCGACCGCGGACGACCGGCCCGGCACAGGCCACGGCAAGGACACACCGAAGACCGGCACGGGCAAGTCCGGCACCGCCGACTCTGACTTCAGCTAGGGGGAAGCATGGCGAACGGAGAGTTCGACGGCCTGTCGGTGGACAACCTGCGGGCGATGCTGGCCGCCTCCGACGCCGACAAACTGACCGCCGCCGGCACGGCCCTGGGCGACGCGGGCCCCAAAATCCTCGACATCGGTTCCGACCTGCGCCACCACGTCTCCCGCGTCGAATGGACCGGCGAGGGCGGCGACGCCTTCCGCGAATGGGCCCACGACTTCGCCCTCGAAGTCATGCGCTTCGGCCAGCTCACCACCACGGTCGGCAAACACGTGGCCCAAGCCGGCCAGACCCTCTCCGAAACCAAGTCCGCCCTCCCCGCCTCCAGAGACCCCCGAGCGGCCCACGAGGACCCGGCCACCCAGAAGGCCGCCACCCAGGAAGCCGAAGAGGCCCGCCACCAACTGGAACGCCTCTCCTCGGCCTACCGGGCGGCCCAGCAGACGATGGAGGCGGAGCCAGAACCGCAGTTCAAGGTGCTGCCGCTCAGTGACGATGGTGTGGAGGAGGGCCGGGGGTACGACGACGGCGACGCGGGTGCAACATCGCCAGGTCCAGGAACCGGCATAAGTCATTCGCAGCGGGAGCAAGCAGGCGTGTCAACGGCGGCCGTCCCCGCGGAGATGGAGTCAAGCCACCGCGAGGCGCCGAGGACCCACATCAACTCGACTGAAACGCTCCCCAAGTCCGAGGCAAAGTCGCCGCCCGGTGGGCCGACCCCGCTTGCGGATCAGTCTCGACAGACCGGCCCTAGCCCGATGCCATCGCCAACGGTCGGGCCTGGACCAGGGTTTCCTCGGACCGCAACGCCTGAGGGTGGGAGGAGCGCACCGCGTCTCCCTTTGAATGAACGTGGAACAAGAGTTGGAGACGAGACTTCACGTCGTCCGCTCACCCCGCGCGGACCCGCAGAGCGTGATGTCGTGGGGGACCAGCAACGCCGTCTCGGCTCTTCGCCCCGTCTTCCCCGTGGGCTGGTTGCGGGGGAGGAGAGCACGCCCATGTCCCGTGGCCCTATGGGAGGGAGCGGGAACCTCACGGCGAGGCCAACCGGGCCACCAGCAGAAGGCAGTCCTGCTGGGCGGCGGGTTGGTTCAGAATCGGGAGGGCAGGTCAGTGGCCCACGTACGTCGAGTCCCGGTACCACGGGTGCACGTCAGGGTGCTGTGGCTATTGGAGACGAAAGCGGGACCACCGCGCGAGGGCCGGTGCCACGCCTCGCAACTCCTGGTACGTCAGGCATGGTAAGCATGCCTTCTGGCGAGTCAGGCAGGAGACGGAGATTTGCGTCCGAGTCAGGGGGCTCCATCGCGGAACCACGGCCGTCATCCAGACGAGGAGCTGCATTCACTCGTGGGGGCACCGGACTTGTCCGCTCCGATCAGGCCGACGAGCAAGCCTTCCCTAGAACGGTGACCTCCCGTACCAGTCATCGCTGCCCTGACAATGAATCAGGTCAGGGGCTCGAAGCCCAGGAACCCTGGGAGCCGGGGCGCCGGGATACGTTGCCTCCTGTCATTGAATAGCCCGCACTTGAAGTTTCAGGAGAACGAGCAGGAATGTCAGCCTTGTCCGATGGAAGCGTGCGGCGTTCGGCACGTGGTCTGACGCTACTTGCCGCCTTTATCACATCCATGGGGAGTCTTGCGCCCCCCGCGACCGCCGAGGACATGCGTTCGCGGGGGTGGTACCTCGATGCAATGAAGGCTGACCAGATCTGGCAGACCAGCAAAGGTGAGGGTGTCACCGTCGCTGTACTTGACGCCGGAGTTGATAACACGCTCCCTGAACTGCGTGGTCAAGTCCTGGACGGGAAGGACTTTTCATACAAGCCGAAGGGGGTGAATGTTGATACGGATGGCCACGGCACGGAGATGGCCGCCGTTATTGCTGGAACGGGACTTTCGGGTGGAATTCAGGGGCTGGCGCCCGGTGCGAAGGTGCTTCCTGTGAAGACCGGCTCGGGCGAAAAGGGTGTAGGTGATTCGACGTCGAATTACCTTAAGGCGATTCGGTATGCCATAAAGCGCGGGGCTCGCATCATCAATCTCTCTAGGACCATCAATAGCCCCCTGGATGAGGAGGCCGTAAAGCGACTTCAGGCTGGCTTGGATGAAATTAACAATAACGATGTGCTCATATTTGCCGGAGCGGGAAATGACGGCGATTCCGACAATTTTGCGGGCTACCCATCGAGTCTTCCTGGAGCCGTCGCAGTAGCTTCTGTCAATCAGAGCGGCACTGTTTCCAGGTTTTCTACACATGGCCCACAGGTGGCCCTTGCTGCCCCTGGTGAAAAGATTCCTGGACATTGCCCAGGCAAGAGAGGCCGGTGTGAGGAAATGGGCACCAGCCACGCCACGGCCCTCACCTCTGCCTCGGCCGCCCTCATCTGGTCCGCCCACCCCAAGTGGACCGCGAACCAGGTCCTGCGCGTGATGATGCACACGGCAAGCAAGCCCAAGGGCAAGGTCCCCAGCGAGTACATCGGCTATGGCATCATCCGCCCCGCCCAGGTCCTGCTCGACGGAAAGGGAGACCCGGGGCCGGCGGACGTCAATCCGCTGTTCCCTAAATACCATCCAGGCAAGGGCCCGTCCGTATCGCCGTCTTCGCCCTCGAAGGCTGACGGGTCCTCGGACACCACAGATACACGAGACAAGACTCCTGCTGCCGCCACAACAGGCGATGACGGCAATAATGCCACTTTCGTTTACATCGGAGTCGGCGTTGCCGTAGCTCTGCTCCTTGGATGCGGCGGCTATGCGCTTGTGCGCCAGCGGCGGCGGGTATAGGCAGCCGTGACCCGAGCTTGTCTTGGTGGGCCTCGCTACAACTCGCTATGGCGCCTCCTCGAAGCATCCATGCCGTGGCTTCCTATTCCGTGACGGCCCGGAAGCGGAGCAAGGCGCGTCATGTGCTTCTGGGGCTATGAGGCACGTGCGGCTGTAGGTATTCCGGGCGCTGTCGGCGCGATTCAGCTCCCAACGAGGCTACTGACGGACCAGGTACCCCTCGCTACGGGAGGCGCTTTCGCCGCCCGTTTGGGCGGTCCGGGACGACCTGAATGCTCTCATCGCCGGTTAATCGGGGCTGTGCTGGCAGCGAGCGCTTACCTGGTTGTGGGCTTGAAGTGCTTCCGCGTGCGGCATCAGTACTCGTCCATTTTCTCCCCCTCCGGGACTTGGAAACAGGCAGAGACCAGGTCTACGTAAATCAATGAATTATTCCTTCCTTCCCCCGGCTTATCGCTCTTGTCGAAGAGTTCAATATTGACAGAGAAGGGCTGTTTTTTGGAATCTGCCGTCAGGTCAATATTCTTGGCCTTGCTGTTATTGGGTCCGTACTTGACGACCTTCCATCCTTTCTTGGGGAGGTCTTCTTTGAGGCGAGTCATCCCCTTTTTCAAGTCTTCGATCGGTATGCCTGACAAAGACCATGGATGGTGAATTTTGTAAAACTTATCCGAGTCTTTGTCTGTGCACTGGGACACTCCTGGCCCGGGCTTACTCGTTTCCCCATTGAGGCCAATGACGTCGAAAATCTCACTTGAAAGGGTTCGTGCCTGTTCTCGCGCTTGGGGGACGCTGCGCTTTTTTGGGGTGTACCCCAATTCATCTCCGCTGTTCATGCTGGAACATCCTGTCAGTGTGGCAGCCACAGCAATCAGGGTCACCGTGAAATATTTTGGGTTCACTGGCTGCGTTGCACGGTTAGTACTTTTCGCGCTGTACGGCATCGTAATTTTGGGTCACAACCTTTGCTTGATTCTTCAAACTTTGGGAATCCCTATCCCAGTAGCCACTATGCCCTGATGTGTCGACGTCCATCTGGGTGGCTCCAAAGTTTCTGTCATTTGGGACGGTCCAGTCGAAGCCTGTATCGGCGTGGAACTCGCGATGGCCGTGCCCGATCTGCCCGAGTGCCGGGACGAAGTCGTCGTCGGCTCCCTCGTTCCAGACGTGTCCCTTGGGGACGTCCATCTGATCAGCGTGGCCGACTTGGACGCCCGGACTGCCCGCAAATATCACATCGCCCACATTTGCATCGCCTTGACGGGCTGCGGAGCCGATGAGCGTGGTGCCGTAAGAATGTCCGATCGCGGTGATATGACTGCCTGACCCCGAATGTGTGGTGTTCAGTCCATCGATGAATTTATTGAATGCCGGAGCTCCGTCGTTTGCGTAATGGCTGAAGGGGGCGTCCTTTGTGATGCTATTCGGTGCGTCGTAGCCGAGCCAGGTGATGGTCGAGACGCTTTTTCCGCCTGCCATCGGATCTGCCGCCCGCCAAAGTTCAGTCATGCGGTTCAAGTCGCCGTCGACTTTACTAAGGCTTGCTGTGGTGCCCGGTACGTACACTGCAGTGTGATCGGCCGTATCTGGATTTCCGTTGGCGATAATAGCCCGTCCGTCATCTTTCGCGCTAAAGCCTAGAACATAAGCCCTGGGGAGATCCCCTCGCCCGGTTTCGTTGATGCGTTCCTGGATCTTATCCATTCCGTTCAAGGAAGATTGCAAGTAATTTTTATCTGCCTCGTGCTTGTGGTGCCAATTAAGCCATTCTTGCGTGTAGGCTGTGGCATTCGGGCCGAGATCTTTGAATTTGGTAGGTTCCTCAGGGATTTGCGATAGTCGAATCCGGTATTCGGATACTTTCTCTGCGAGTACCGTTCGGTTGGCGTCGTCGCGAATATCTGAAGGAATTCCGTCAAGATTTCCGAGTCTGGCGGGGTGCATGGCAGTGTAGTCGGCCTGCTCTCGGTCGGAGAGGCCTTTCCACCACTTGGCGTTTTCCTTCGGAGTGCCATCCTTGGGTGGACTCTTTATGCCGTCCAAATAGCCTTTCGCGCTTTTGTGGACCCCGCTTGCGTCTTTCTGGGCATCGACCCAGTCGTATCGAGATACGTGGAGATCGTCGTCGGCTTTCAGTCTTCGCAGCTTCGGGGCCCACTCGTTGTCGGCTTCTGTTGCTTCGTAGACAGCCTGGGCAATGCGGTTCGCGTAGGCCACCGCCTTGCCGTAATTCGGATTGGGGTGAATATTCTTCGCCTGGCGTGCCAACGTGTCCGCTGTATCGCTCGCGTCGCCAGCCGGATCGATTGGCTTGTTGGAGTCTTCTCCGTGGGCGCTTCCGGTTACTGTGCCGCCATCTGGGGTTTTTCCGTCGACCTTGTCACCTGCTGCTGGGTAGGTCACGGATCCATCGGCCTCCACTGTGAACTTTTCGGCCTTCGCGTCCTCGATGGCGTTGTCGAGCTTGTTCTTGGCGGCCTGGAGTTCGGAGGCGAGGGCGTTGAGGCCTGTGCTCACCACTCCGCACTCGACCTGGGTGTACTGAAAGTTCGCTGCCAGCTTCTGAAGCTGTTTCACGGCCTCCTCTGCGGCATTCCCCTCTAGCGCGCTCTGCAGTTTGGCGGCTATGCGGTTCTCAATATCATCCTTGGCCTGGCCGGCCATGTTGCTGACCGTCAGATATCCGGAAGCGGCGTCCTCGAATTCGGAAGGCTTGAGGGATTTGAGGGTTGCGTAGTCCACGTCAAATCACCGGCCCCGGTTCTCGCCGCCGACGGGGTCTGTGTCCTTGTAGCGTTCCGTCAGTCCACTAAAGGCACCTCGGATGGCCTCGTCATTCTTGTAGAAGGAGTCACCGGCCTTCTCGAGCAAGTCTTGGAGAGTGGTGCATCGCCCGCTCACGTCATCCAGGTAGCGCTTCCAGGAGCGGTACAGCTCTCGCTCGGCTGCTGCACTGTGTACTCCACCGCCGGTGTTAGTGCCCGCTTCCAAGCCCTTTTGCTCAAGTTCCAGCTTAGCCAGTGCCTTCTTGACGTCGCTCTTAAGTGAGCCGACTGAACTCCCTGCCATTTTCCAGGCAGACTTCTTGGACTTGAGGCGGCCTTTCCCGCTCGTGTTCCATCCCGCAGGCCCGTCAGCGCTTGCCAGGTTCATGCCGGCGTTAGCTGATGCCTGTTGTTTGAAGTTTGCCCATTCTTCCTCAAAGGCGACCATCAATCAATTCCCCCCATTTCGACTTATGTGGTTAGCGTAAGGTCAGTGGTCAAGCGTATGGGTGTAACACTCTGTTTGGGTATGAGTACTCCTACTCAGGTGTTGTGGGGCTCAGTGGATGCGGGGCTGCCCTCATGCCGTCAGCCGAGCCATGTGCGAGCGCTCAGCGTGTGTGGCACAACCCTGTGCCGTCCGCCGACCTGATGGCCTGTGACGTTTTCCGCCGACTGGTTCAGACTGGCCCACCGACAGTTCGTGACACACCTTGACACGTCTACTCGTTTCCCAACTGGTAGGGCAGCCAGCCGAGTTGGATGAGGGGGGTGTCGCCCTTGCGGGTGATGAGGGTGGCGCGGCCCGGGGGGAGGCGGCGGGGGCGGGTGTTGCCGAGGAGGTCGCCTTCGCCGGGGTCGCCCGAGAGGATGACGCCCTGGGCGCCCAGTTCCTTGACGCGCTGCAGGAAGGGCTCGTACGAGGTGCGCGAGGCGCCGGCCGTGCTGCGGGCGATGATGAGGTGGACGCCGACGTCGCGGGCGAAGGGGAGAGCGCTCAGCAGGTGCTCCAGGGGGTTTCCGGCGCTCGTGGCGACCAGCTCGTAGTCGTCGATGATGACGAAGAACCGCGGCCCGCTCCACCAGTCGCGGGCGCGGAGCTGCCGCGGGGTGACGTCGGGCCCGGGGGCCCGGTGTCGCATCAGGGCGCTCAGCGCGTCCATGTGCATCTCGAGGGCGGGGGCGGCCGGGGCGTACTCCAGGAGGTGGGATTCCGGGACGGCCTCCAGGAGGGCGCGACGGTAGTCGCCGACGATGATCCTCGCCTCGTCGGGGGTGTAGCGCTCGCTGATCTGCCGGGCCAGGAGGCGCAGCAGGGAGGTCTTGCCCGACTCGTTCTCGCCGAAGATCAGGAAGAACGGGGCGGTGTCGAAGTCGATGAAGACCGGGGCGAGGCCGTCCTCGTCGATGCCGATCGGCACACCGAGGTGCGGGTGGTCGAGGGGCTTCGGGAGCTGATCGGCGGGGAGATCGCGGGGGAGGATGCGGACCTCGGGGGCGTGGGGGCCGGGCCAGTGGGCGTTGACCGTTCGGACCAGGGTAGAGGTCGCGGCGGCCGCTTCTCCGGCGGACGTCGCTCCTCCGGCAGAGACCGATTCCCCGGCGGCGGCCGGATCGGCGGCGGCCGCTTCGGCGGCCGCGAGCCGCGGCCGCGCCGACAGGAAGTGGAGGCCTTCCGCGGTCTGGCCGCGGCCCGGGGCGCCGACCGGGACGTTGGCGGCCGTCCTGCGGTTGAAGTCGGAGTCCAGGGGGTCGCCCAGGCGCAGTTCCAGGCGGTTCATGAACTGGTCCTTGAGCGCCGCCCGCACCTCCATGGAGCGGGTGGCGGTCAGGATGACGTGGACGCCGTAGCCGAGCCCGCGGGTCGCGAGGTCCATGACCGGGCCTTCGAGCGCCTCGTGCTCCTGCTTGAAGGTTCCCCAGCCGTCGATGACCAGGAAGACGTCGCCCCAGCGCTCCTCGGGAAGCTCGCCCACCGCCCGCCGCTTCCGGTACGTGGCGATGGAGTCGATGCCGCGCGTGCGGAACAGCTCCTCGCGGTCGGTCAGCACACCGGTGACCTCGGCGACCGTACGGCGTACCCGCTCCGGGTCCAGCCGTGAGGCGACCGTGCCCACGTGCGGCAGGCCCGCGACCGCGGACAGTCCGCCGCCGCCGAAGTCCAGGCCGTAGAACTGGGCCTCGCGCGGGGTGTGGGTGAGGGCGAAGGACGCGATGAGCGTACGCAGCAGGGTGGACTTGCCGGACTGGGGGCCGCCCACCACCAGCAGGTTGCCCGCCGCGTCCGAGAAGTCGCGGTAGAGGACCTCGCGCCGCTGCTCGAAGGGCTTGTCGACCAGCCCGACCGGGGCGATCAGGTCGCCCGGGCGCGCGTAGTCCGGCGCGTGCAGACCACGGTCCGGGGATGTCGCCAGCGGCGGGAGCAGTTCGTCGAGCGCGGGGGATACGTCGAGCGGTGGCTGCCACACCTCGTGCGCGGCCGGGCCCTGCCCCTCCAACCGCCGCACGATGACGTCCAGCACCGTGTCCGACAGGGCGTCCGACGGGGCGTCCGGCGGGGCCGCGGCCCGGGAAGGCGCGGGAGAGGCGTACGCGGCCGGAACGGACGTCGCGGTGAACAGCGCGGGCCGCCGGTCGAGCGGGGGCGCGCCGTCGCGGCCGTCCGCCGCCGGGTCGTACGTGCGGTACGCACCGGAGACGTACGCCGCCTTGAAGCGCGTCATCTCGTCCGTACCGAACTTCAGATAGCCGGAGCCGGGCAGCGTCGGCAGGTGGTAGGCGTCCGGCACGCCCAGCGCGGCCCGCGACTCCGTGGCGGAGAAGGTGCGCAGGCCGATGCGGTACGACAGGTACGTGTCCAGGCCGCGCAGCCGCCCCTCCTCCAGGCGCTGGGAGGACAGCAGCAGATGGACCCCGAGCGAGCGGCCGATGCGCCCGATCTGGATAAACATCTCGATGAAGTCCGGTTTGGCGCTGAGCAGTTCGCTGAACTCGTCGATGATCAGGAGGAGGGTGGGCAGCGGCTCCAGCGGGGCGCCCGCGGCCCGCGCGCGCTCGTAGTCGTGGACGTTGGCGTAGTTGCCCGCGCCGCGCAGCAGCTCCTGGCGGCGTCGCAGTTCGCCGCGGATGGAGTCCTCCATGCGGTCCACGAGCGTCAGGTCGTCCGCGAGATTGGTGATGACCGCCGAGACGTGCGGCAGCTCCGCCATGCCCGTGAAGGTCGCGCCGCCCTTGAAGTCCGCCAGGACGAGGTTGAGGTGTTCGGAGGAGTGGGTGACCGTGAGCGCCAGGACCAGCGTGCGCAGCAGCTCCGACTTGCCCGAACCGGTGGCGCCCACACACAGCCCGTGCGGGCCCATGCCACCCTGCGCGGCCTCCTTGAGGTCGAGCATCACCGGCTCGCCGTCCTCCCCGGCTCCGATGGGTACCCGCAGCCGCTCGGCCGTCGTACGGGGCCGCCAGGTCCGGGTGACGTCCACGGAGTCCGCGTCGCCGAGGTCCAGCAGATCGGTGAAGTCCAGCTCGGACAGCAGCGGTTCGTCCTGGTCGCCCGCGCCGACGCGCAGCGGGGCGAGCTGGCGGGCCAGCGCCTCCGCCGCCTCCAGCGGGAGCGTGTCCGGCTCGCCCTCGTAGACGAGCCCGGCGGCGGAGTGGAGCAGGAGCCGTCCGGGGCGTACGTCGATCGACAGGCTGCCGCGCGGCTCGTCCAGCTCGCCCGGCACCACCTCGATGACCGTGACGCCCTGTATGCCCTCCGCGTGCGCCAGCAGCGCGTCGGACGAGACCGTGCCGCCGTCCAGGACGACGACCACATGGCGCGCACCGAGGACCGGTGGGCCGTCGGGGTTGAACCGGGGCCGCCTGGCGAGCGGGCCGTCCGGGCCGTGCGCACCATCTGAGTCCCCGGCGCCGTCCGGACCGTTCCCGGACAGCAGCGCCTCCAGCTCGTCCGCGTCCCGGCAGAACAGCCGCCGTGTGCCCGCCCCGTCCAGCGCGCCGGGGACCTGGGTGTGCGGCAGCCACTTCGTCCAGTCCCAGCGCGCGACGGCGTCCTGGCCGCCCGCCAGGACGGCCACGGCCAGGTCCTCCGGGGAGTGGAACGTGGCGAGCTGGCCCACTAGGGCGCGCGCCGTGCCCTGCGCGGTGTCCGCGTCCCCGGCCACCGTGAGGTGGTAGAAGCGGCGCAGCGACACCGCCACCGGCAGCCCCTCCACCGCCCCGTGCCGCATCAGGAACGACTGCATCGCACCCGCCGCGAGCGGCTCCAGCTCGTCGACCGGCGCCGTCTCCGGGGCTACCAGCGGCGTCGACAGCTGCTGCGGGCCGACGCCGACCCTGACCTGGCCGAAGTCCTCGTCGCCGAGCCTGCGTTCCCACACCCTGCCGCCGTCGGCGACCATCGCCCAGAGCTGATCGGGCGCGGGGTGCAGATACAGCAGCACTTCGAGCTGGGTACGGGCGGTACGGCGCACCCCGCGCCGGGTGTGCGCGAGGTACGTCAGGTAGTCCCGGCGCGCCCCCGCCGTCCGGCCCTCGGTGCCGCGCCGGAAGCGCACGATCTGGGCGGCGACGGTGGCGAGGGTCGACGCCAGCATCATCCAGCCCATGACGCGCATGAAGGGGCCCGCGCCCGAGTTGAAGAAGTAGACCACCGACCCGCCCATGCCGAGCAGGGGCAGAAACTGCGTCAGCAGACCGCCTTGCTCCTCGCGCGATAGCTCCGGCGGCGCGGTGAGCCGGAGTTCGTCCGTGGGCACGTCGGGCGGCAGCGCCCGGGGCGGACGCTTGACGACAATCTGGCTCACCGGGCGGTCAGTCCCCCTATTTCAGCTTCCCTGGACAGAGCGAGATTCGTTCCACGTCACGTCGATAGCACGTGACGTCGTCCCCCGAATCCTGTGAGCCTATCGATACGCCCCGTCACCGCGTCCGAGGGGGCGCCGCACGTGCCGAGGGGGCGTACACCGGCCGGTGTACGCCCCCTCGGCACGCATCGCGCTGCGTCTCCTCAGTTCACGTCGAATTCCCCGTCCCGCGCGCCGAGCACAAAGGCGCGCCACTCCGCTTCCGTGTAGCGCAGCACCGTCTCGGGGTCGGCCGAGTTGCGCATGGCCACGGCCCCGTTCGGCAGATAGGCGATCTCCACGCGTTCTTCGGTGGTGCTGCCCGGCGCGCTGAGCCACTCGACACCGGAGATGTCGAGGGCGTACAGCTCGGCCTTTTCCTTGGCGTCAGCCATCGGTGGAGAATCCCTTCGCATTACCGCGGGAACAAACCCGCACGGCCCTTGACGGACAGTCTCATCCACCGGCGCGCACGGCGGCAATCGAACACGGTCGGTCCATACCGGAAGGAGGCCGCCGCAAGCCGCCGGGTAGGGTGACTGCCGCGCGCATGACACGAGCGGAAAGCTGTACGACGAGGGGGCCTTGCACGTGAGTACGTTCGCCACGACCCGGTACGGCGGAGTCACCGTCGCCCTTCCCGGAAGCCGCGCAGGCGGAGCCTGAGCGGTGGCTGACGTGGTGCACATTCCCGCTGGCGGCGGGAGGCGCGCATGGAGCCGCTGAGCCGGGACGACCCGCGGCGGATCGGTCCGTATCACCTCATCGCGCGGCTGGATCCTGGTACGGGGGACGCCGCCGCGATGGCGCGGTGCTTCATCGCACGCGGTGCCGGTGGCGATCGTACGGTCCTCATCAGCGCGCCACCGGTGGCGTCGGCGGACGACGCCGGGTACCGGGAGCGGTTCCGGGCGGAGGCGGAGAACGCGCGGCTGCTGGCCGGTGCCTCGCGAAGCCGGTGGACCGTCCCCGTCGTGGAGATCTCGGCCGTCGGTACGCCTCCGGGCGTCAGCAGCCATTCCGTCGGCAGTACGCCCCCGCGCGACGGCTCGCCTTCCGGCGGCGGTACGGAGCCGCCGTGGAGCGCGTCCCCGTACCTGCCGATGCTGCCGCTGCCCGCCGCGCTGGAGTCGTACGGAGGACCGCTGCCGGTGCGTACCGTACGAGCGGTCGGCGCGGCGCTGGCCGAAGCGCTGGACGAGGTGCACACGGCGGGGTTCACGCATGCCGGGATCGCGCCGGGCACGGTGTTCCTGGCGGGCGACGGCCCCCGGCTGGCCGGGTTCGGCGCGGTACGGGCCGCCGGTCCTGACGGTGCCGCGCGGGCCGGGATGCCGGGGCTGGACGCCGACGCCCTGCCCCCGGAGCAGCTCACGGGCGGACGGCCGCGCCCCCTGGGGGACGTCTTCGCGCTGGGCTCGGTGCTGGCGTACGCCGTGACGGGGCTCCCGCGGCCCGAAGCCGACGCGCTCCCGGAGGAGTTGCGGGACACGCTCCGCTCGTGCCTCGCCCCGGACCCGGCGGACCGGCCGACGGCGCGGACGCTGCTGGACGAGCTGCTGCGCGGCGTACGCGCCCCGCTGCCCGCCGCGAGCGCTCCCCCAGGGGCGCCTGCGGGGCCGCTGCCCATGGTCGTCGACGGCGCCTCCGGCGGCCCGCCCGCCCCGCGCGGCGGCGGCCCGGGATCGACCGCCCTGGACGCCGGGATCAGCCGGGCCGCGGGTCTGCTGGGCCCGGGCTGGCTGCCCGGACGGTTGATCATCGCGCTGTCCGAGCAGTCGTCGGCGGTACTGGCGGCGGAGATCGACGCGGTGCCCGAGGCCGCCACGGTGCCCGAGACCGCGACCGACACCGCGACGCGGGACGAGACCGCGCAAGCGCCCCCGGGCCCCGGCGGGACCACTGCCGCCCAGAAGACCACCCGCCCCTCCCGGCGCGCTCTGATCGTGGGCGCCGCCGGGGGCGCGGCGGGGCTGGCGCTGGGCGGCGGCGTCACCTGGGTGGCGACGGAGTCGGACCGGCCCGCGCCGCCGACCCCGGCCCAGCGCCTCGCCGCTGCCCGCCCTTCGCGGCGGCGTGTGGAGGGCGCGCCGCCCACGCCCGTGTGGCGTCACGGCATCGAGGGCGCGGCCCCGGCGTACGCGCCGCTCATCTGGCGTGACGCGGTCGCGGTCATCACCGGGGAGCGGTCCGTCGCGGGAATCGATCTGCGGACCGGTAAACGGCTCTGGACGCACGACGGGCTCCGGCCGAAGGGGCAGCCCTGGGCGGGCGGCGAGGACGCGCTGTTCGTGCCGGGGGACGGCATCGCGGCGTTGGACCCGCGCACCGGTCGTATCCAGTGGCGGTCCAAGGAGTTCCGGCGGGGCGCGTCCACATCCTTCGCGACGCTGCTCGCGGTCGACGGGGCCACGGTGTGGTTCACGGCCGCGACGCGGGAGGGGAGCGGGCGCGTCGTAGTCGCCTACGACGTCGGCCAACGCGACGAGATGTGGCGCGGCCCCCTGCCGGACGGTTTCACCGACGGGCGTCTCCTCAAGGGCGCGCTCGTGGTGATGAATCGGGGCGGCCAGGGGGCGAAGACCAAGCAGGCCGTGGCCTTCAGCCGAGACGCCGGAAAGAAACTCTGGCAACGGGTTTATCCGGGCGTGAGCGCAGAAGGGATGGTCACCACCGACGCCGACCGCACGCTGATCGCCGCCGTCGACAGCACCCTGCGGGGGTTCGACGCTGCCCGGGGCGGCAAGGGGCTGTGGTCCATCGAGGCCCTCGGAAAGGACGGCAAAGGCCATCGCTCCGACTTCGGCCTGCCTCATGTGTACGGGAAGACCGCGTACGCCGCGGACGGCGGCTACGCCCTCCACGCGATCGACGCGGCCACCGGCCGGATCCGCTGGCAGCGCGCCTACGGATTCGTCATGAAGGACGTCTCCGCGCCGCGCACCCCTGACACCGTCGTCAGCCCGGCGGGACACCGGGTGTTGACCGCCGGGGATACGGAAGTGGACGCGTTCGACGCCGAGGACGGCGCGTTGCTGTGGCGCTTCGCCGATACCGGCGACGACGCGGGCAAGGGGACGGAATCGGCGCGCCGCAAGGTGGCGGTCACGGATGACCGGGTCGTCGTGATCGGCCGCAAGAGCGTGTACGCGCTGCCGCTGGATTAGGGAAGGACCTATGGAACCGCCGTACGTGCCGCACGTGGACGGCTGGGCCGGTGCGACCGATGACGACGGTACGGCGCGGATCGGCCCGTACCGCGTCCTCGCCCCATGGGACGGGGACGGGGCGTCCGAGGACGCGCGCCGCTGCCTCGCGCGCGACGACCGCTCGGGCCGCGCCGTCGTCCTGACGCTGCCGCACCCGGCGCTGGCCGACGACCCGGCCTACCGGGTGCGGTTCCGGGCGGAAGCCGAGAACTCGCGCCGTATGACCGGGCGGTGGGCGGCGCCCGTCGCCGATATCGCTCCGGCCGACGCCCGGCTCCCCTGGGTGGCCCACGACTGCTTCCCCGCCCTCACCCTGCCCGCCGCGCTGGCCGCACACGGCGGCCCGCTCCCGGAACCGGTCGTCCGCGCGCTGGGCGCGGCCCTCGCGGAGACGCTGGCCGGCGCGCACGCCAACGGCCTGGTGTTCGCCGGGATATCGCCGGGCGCGGTGCTGCTCACCGCCGACGGCCCCCGGCTGACCGGCTACGGGCTGGTCCGGGCCGCGGCCCTGGACCGGATCGAGCGCACGGGACTGCGCGGCGTGGACACCGCCGCCCTGCCGCCGGAGCAGCGGGCGGGCGAGCGGCCGCAGCCCCACGGTGACGTCTACGCGCTCGGCGCGGTGCTGGCCTACGCCGCGACGGGCCGGACACCGGGCCGGGCCGATGCGCTCCCGGAAGGGCTCCGGGAGGTGGTCACCGCCTGCCTGTCCCCCGACCCCGCACACCGGCCCCGGCCCGCCGCCCTGCTCCAGGCGCTCCGTACGCCTGCGGGCTTCGGCGGCGGCCTGCCCCAACCCATCGCGACAGCCCTCGCCGAACAGGCCGCCCGGCACCCGGCGGAGGCGGTGCCGGACGCGACGGAGCCCGTCGGCCGTGACCACGACAACGGACCGTCCCGGCGTTCGCTGACCCTCGGCGGCCTGGCCGGGGTGGCCGGACTCGTCGTGGGAACAGGTGCGGTGGCCACGTTCCGCGCGGCGGCGGACGACGGGCCCGCCCGACCGGCACCGCTGTCCGTGCGCGGAGCCGCCCCCGCCCCGCTGTGGCGGCGCGATATCGACATCGACATCGAGGAGCAGAGTCCGCCCGTGATCTTGGGCGGGCGATACATGCTGTTCGCCAGCGCGAGCGCGTCCGCGATAACAGCGGTGCGGCTGCGCGACGGCAAGAAGCTCTGGACCCGCGAGAACATGTGGTACGCGCAGGCGCTCAGGCCGCTCGGTGGAGGGCTCTTCCTGAAAGCCAGTCAATCCTCACTCGGCGAGCCCGAGTTCGCCGCCATCTCGCTGCGCACCGGAAAGGTCGTGTGGACCGAGCGCGCCTACGACGGGCGCAAACGCCCCGCGTTCCAGGGCCCCTTGGCTACCCGCGGCAACACCATCTGGTTCATGGCGACGGAGGCCGGGGGAGGGGACGCGGACCACGAGAAGCCGATGGTGATCGCCTACGACGCCAGGAAGCGTGAGGAACTGTGGCGCACCCCGCTTCCTGACGCGGGCTCGGGCGGTGTGGACCAACACCCTGGGGTGCTGCGCGACGGGGCCCTCATCATCGAGAACAACGGCGCGTCGTCCGACGGCCCGTCCTGGACCAAGACCTGGTCGTACGTGGCACTCCGGCAGCGGGACGGCCGGAAACTGTGGACGCGCGCCTACAAGGGCGTTGTGCCCACCAGTTCACAGGCCTACCGGGGTATCGCCCCCGGAGGCCTGCTGATCGCCTGTGACGGCAGAACCGCGCACGCCCACGACCTCACCAGCGGCACACAGCGCTGGCGGTTCACGGCCAAGGGATACCTGTACACCGAGCCCGCCGTCCGGGGCCGCATGCTGTACGTCACCGACGAACACAGCGTCACCTACGCCGTCGACACCCGCACCGGTCGTCCGCGGTGGCGGCGCGAAGCCGCCTTCGAGCCGGGCGTCGGGATGCCCTACAGCTATAACGTGATCAGTGACGCGGGCCGGACCGTGCTCCAGGTCAACGCCTCCGAGATCGAGGCGCTGAACGCTGCCGACGGATCGAGGCGCTGGCGCTTCGCCCCCGTCGGCCGTGGCCAGGGTGCCGGTGGCTTCGACGGCTTCGCGGGCAGTGTGCCCGGCATGGTCCTGGTCATGAACGGACGTTCCCTCTACGCACTGCCGGTGGACTGATTCGCCCATGGCCCAACCCCTCACCCACGACGACCCGCGGCAGCTCGGCGCGTACGCCCTCGTCGCCCGCCTCGGCAGCGGCGGCATGGGCACCGTGTATCTCGGCCGCTCGCCCGGCGGGCGTACGGTCGCGCTGAAGACCATGCACCGGCAGTTCGCCGCGCAGACGGTGTTCCGCACCCGCTTCCGGCTGGAGATCGACGCGGCCCGCGTCATCGGTGGACAGTACGGCGCCCAGGTCGTCGACGCCGATCCGCTCGCCCCGACGCCCTGGCTCGCCACCGAATACGTCCTCGGCCCGCCGCTCGACGACGCGGTGGCCCTCTGCGGCGCGCTGCCCGAACCGGCCGTACGGGCGCTCGGCGCCGCCCTGTGCGACGCGCTCGCCCAGCTGCACCGGTCCGACGTCGTACACCGCGACCTGAAGCCGTCCAACATCCTGCTGACCGCCCGCGGCCCCAAGGTCATCGACTTCGGCATCGCCCGGGCGGCGGGCGACGACCGGCTGACCCGTACGGGCACGACGGCCGGAACGCCCGCCTATATGTCGCCCGAGCAGGCAGTCGGCGGCGAACACACCCCGGCGGGCGACATCTTCGCCCTCGCCGGGGTGCTGGTCTTCGCGGCGACCGGCCGCCCGCCCTTCGGCAGCGGACAGCCCGCGGACCTGCTCTACCGGGTCCGGTACGAGGAGCCGGACCTGAGCGGTGTGCCGGACGAGCTGCGCCCGGCACTGGAGCGGTGCCTCGCCAAGGACCCGGCGCAACGCCCGGGCACGGCGGACCTCGGAGCGCTCCTCCACGACGCGACCGGCGACATCGTGGACCACCTCCCGGACGCCGTGCTCGCCGACATCGCCCAGCGCAGTGCGGCCGTATGGGAGATCCAGCCCTCCCGGCTTCCCGTACCGGATGAGGAGCAATTCACCACCCTGACGTCCGCGTCCAGGCGGCCCCGCGTCACCCGTCGCAGGCTCCTCACCATCGGCGGCGGCGTGCTCGCCGCGGGCGGCGCGGCGGGCGCCTGGGGCCTGCTCGCCCCCGATGACGATACGGCGGGCACCGCGCGCGAGAAGCGCTCCCGGAGCACTCCGGGAGGAGCGCCGCGCATGGCGTGGAAGGCCACGGCGGGGGAGGTGACCGGCGACGCCGTCGCGCTCCCGGTCGGGGACGACCTGGCCCTGGCCTCGGACAGCGCGCTGCTCCACATCGACGCGCGGACCGGCAAGCGGCGTGCGGAGAGTCAGCTGATCGGGGGAGCGAAGACCGTACTGTCGGACGGTGAGCGGCTGTTCGCGCTGGACGGTGGCCTCAGCCAGCTTCGTCTGGCCCCCGTCGACCCCGCCACGGGCAGCTTCCGGGCGCCGCTCGCCGAGTTGGACGGTCTCGACCCGCTGCAGACGCGCCTGGTGGTCATGGTCGGCCGCTCCCTGGTCCTGGAAGGGGAGACCCGCAAGGGCTGGGTACGGATCGCCATCGACTCCCGTACCGGTGAGCGGAGATGGCGGCGTCCGATGCCCACCCCGGCCGACACCTATCTCGATCCGGTCGCGACCCCCGTGGGGTCGTCGTACGTCCGTACGCAGGGGGAGTCGGTCTCCCTGATCGACGCCCGCACCGGGGCGACCCGCTGGTCGGTGCGGGTCCCCCAGAAGCACTCGGAGCTGGGGACGACCCATACCGTCGCCTCGGACCACCTGTTCCTCGGCAGCCGGGAACTGCTCGCGCTGCGGCTCTCCGACGGCAAGACCACGTGGAGCTTCGGCAAGGGCCGGAAGTTCGGCGACCACTACGACCCGCAGGCCCAGCATTACGGCCCGCCGGTCTTCAAGGACGACGTCGTCTATACGACGGAGCGCGACAACCGCCTCATCGCCCTGGACGCGCGGAACGGCCATCTGCTGTGGGAGGAGGACAAGTCCACCGCGACGCCCCTCTCCTTCTCCGCCACCTCCACCGTGAACGGCGGGTACCTCTACGCCTCGCCGGAGAACGACGCCCAGTGGATCGCGGCGATCAATCTGCGGACGCGCCGGGTCGCCTGGACCTTCCAGAGCCCCTTCGGTGACACGGGCGGTGTCATCCCGGTGATCACGGCCCTCCCCAAGGCCAAACGGCTCATCGTCGTGCGCGGCCCCGCCGTATGCGCCCTTCCGCTCGACGAGTAGCGGCGGGACACCGGCTCATCGACCATCCCCACCCCCGTTCAGGAGCTTCATGAACCCCCTCGGCACCGGCGATCCCCTCCGCCTCGGCCCGTACCGCCTCACCGGCGTGCTCGGGGCGGGCGGGATGGGGCAGGTGTACCTCGGGCGGGACGCGCAGGGCCGGACCGCGGCCGTCAAGGTGCTGCGGCCCGAGCTGGCGCACGATCCGGAGATGGCCCGCCGCTTCCTGCGCGAGGCGTACGCGGCACAGGCCGTGCGCAGCACCGGGGTGGCGCGGGTGCTGGCGGCGCAGACCGAGGGCGGACGGCCGTGGATCGCCACGGAGTTCCTGGTGGGGCCCACGCTCGACCAGGCCGTCGAGCGGTACGGGGCGCTCGGCGAACCCGCCGTCAGGGCGCTGGGCGCGGCGCTCGTGACGACACTGCGGGAGATCCACGGCGCCGGTCTTGTGCACCGCGACCTCAAGCCGTCGAACATCGTGCTCACCTCGCGCGGCCCCAGGATCATCGACTTCGGCATCGCCCGCCCCGAGCACGGACTCACCCTCACCACCACCGGACAGTCGCCCGCCACCCCCGGCTACGCCGCGCCCGAACAGGTCCTGGGACGGCGGACCGGGCCAGCGGGGGACGTGTTCTCCCTCGGCGTGGTCCTGGCGTACGCGGCGGGCGGGCGGCCGGTCTACGAAGGCGGGCACGTGGCCGCCGTGCAGTACCAAGTGGTGCACGGCGAGCCGGAACTGGACGCGGTACCGGAGGGCCTGCGGACCCTGGTCGCACCCTGCCTCGCCAAAGAAGCCACGGACCGGCCCGCCCTCGACGCGCTCGCCGGGCAGTTCGCGCCGTCTCGCGGCGCCGGGCGGATCTGGCGGACCGGGCCGCTCGCGGAGGACATCGCGCGGCGCGAGGCGGACGCCCGCCGGATGGCCACCATGCCCGGCGACGAGCCCGCCCGCCCCACCCGGCGCAGGCTGATCACCGCCCTCGCCGCGGGCGGCACGGTGCTCGCGGCGGGCGGCGGAGCCGGGGCGTGGTGGCTGCTGCGCGACGACGGGGACGCGGCGGACGGTACGCATCCGTGGGACGCGAAGCCGCTGGCGAAGTACGAAGAGGGCGTCGCGCCCTCGCCCCTGTGGGGCCCCGTCGACATCGGCCCCCTGGACCGCGCCGATGAGGACGTGCCCGCGCCGCTCCCCGTCCATGACCTGGTGGTCGTCCCGGCCAAGGGCGGCCGACTGAGCGCCTATGGCGTACGCGACGGAAAGCCGCGCTGGACCTCGAAGGTCACCGGTCTGACCGGACGCGCCCTCGCGGTCTCCGGCGACACCGAACACACGGAAGGCACCGTTCTCGCCGCCGACACCGAAGGCGGGGTACGGGCGTTGCGCGCAGCGGACGGCAAGGAACGGTGGAAGGCCGCGCGGGCGAACGCGCGGGCCCTGCTCGCCGCCGACGACCGGGCCGTCTACCTCACCACCCGGGACGGCCAGATCCGCGCCGTATCGCTCGCCTCCCGCACGACCCTGTGGACGGCGGCGGGCCCGGAAGGCCGGACCACCCCCGCCGCGCTGGTGGCGGGCGACCGGCTGGTGGTCCACGGCGCCGACTCCAAGGTGACCGGGCACGACACCTCCAGCGGCGAGCCCGTCTGGCGTCGCGACGGGCAGGGCACCACCCCCCTCACCCCGGCCGCCGCCGACGACACGGTCTACCTGGGCGGGCGCACCCTGGCCGCGCTCTCGCTCGCGGACGGCAAGGAGAAGTGGGCGCGCACCGCCACCGGCGAACTCGGCTGGAACGCACCGGCCGTGCGCGACGGTGTCGTCCACGCCGTGGACGGCACCGACCTGACCGCCCGCCGGGCGTCGGACGGTTCGGACACCTGGACGGTGACCGTTATCGCGTCCGAAGACCATCCCCTCGCGCCGCCGGTGGTGCAGGGCAACAGCGTCTGGGTGATGATCGACGACTTCGGCCAGCGGGGTGTCGTGGCCGTGGACGCCCGGAGAGGAAGCGTCGCCTGGCCGTACGCCCAGGGCGGCGCGGGCGACTGGCGGCTGATGGGATCCGGAAACCGCGTCTTCCTGCTGCACAACGAGAAGCTGACGGCCATGCCGGTGTTCTAGGACAGCCGTTCCACGACAACCGCTCGACGCGATCATTCGGAGACACCCTTGGACAGCGACGCACTGGACGCGTACATACGGGCCCGGCTGGCACTGGCCGGAGTCGACATCGACCAGCTCCCGGACGTGGCCGACCCCGAGACCGGCACGCCCACCCGGGCCGTGATCATGGTGGCGCTGCGCGAGTTCGTCGCCACGACGCCCGGCGCGCTGGCCGACTGGACGCCGCCGACGGGCGGCGTGGGCGGCGCGCTGGGGGCGGCGTACGCGCAGCAGGAGGCCGCACCGCTCGCGTACCCGTCGATCACCACCGCCTGGACCGGGGAGGTGGACCGCTGATGGGCCGGGACCTCAACCGCCGGACGTTCCTCGCCGCTTCGGCCGCCGCCGGGGCCGGTGGCGCCCTGGCCGCGTCCGCCGCACCGGCGACCGCAGCTCCGTCCCGTAAGAAGCCCGCGCCCACCACTCCCGCCCTCACCGTCCCCGACCTGCCGGTGCGTCAGGCGGCGCGGCACGATCCCACGGAGGCCACGCTCGCCGAGGCCGTCGTCCTGATCCGCACTGGGCGGCTCACCTCCGCGGACCTCGTGCAGGCGTATCTGGACCGCGTCGAGAAGTACGACAAGACGTACCAGGCGTACGCCGAGGTGACCGGGAAGCAGGCGCTGCTCGCGGCCTATACCGCCGACCGGTCGCACAAGGACCGCGGGCCGCTGGCCGGGGTTCCGCTGTGCGTCAAGGACAACTACTTCACCAAGGGCGTGCCCACCCGCGCCAACTCCTTCATCTTCGAAGACTTCGTGCCGGTCACCGACGCCACCGCAGTCGCCCGGCTCAAGACGGCGGGCGGCATCCTGCTCGGTAAGGGGCAGATGGGACCGCTGGCCACCACCCGCGCCACCACGCCCGCCGGTCTGATCACCACCGTCAACGCCTGGACCCCCGACAACCCGCTCATCGACCCCGGCGGTTCGTCCACCGGACCGGCCTGCGCGGTCGCCGGGCGGATGGCGTCGTCCTCCATCGGCACCCAGACCGGCGGTTCCATCGTCAACCCGGCCAACCGGCAGAACCTCACCGGACTGAAGCCCACGCTGGGCCGCGTCTCCCTGAACGGCGTCATCCCGCTCTCGTACACCCGCGACCACTGCGGTCCGATCGCCCGCGACGCGATGGACGCGGCGATCATGCTGACCGTCATGGCCGGACCGGACGCCGAGGATCCGCGGACCCAGGGGCTGCCGCGCCTGCCCAACCTGGTGCGCGCCGCCACCCCCGTGATCTCGCCCAAGGGGAAGGTACGGCTCCGCCGACCCACCCGGATCGGCGTGCCGCCGGGCTTCACCGACGGCATCGCCCGGCGCTCGGCGCTCCTGGACACCCTGGCGGATCTGTCCGGCGTCACCCTCGTGGAGATCCGTTACCCCTCCGACTGGTCGCTGCTGACCGGCAGCGCGTTCAACGCCGCACGCCTGAGCGAGCGCACCGAGCCGTTCCGGCACTGGCTGCGCGAGGACCTGACGAAGTTCGGCGTCTCGGTGCTGGGCTGGCTCCAGGGGCTGATGATCTCCGGCGACGAGTGGATCACCGCGCAGCGCGCCAAGCACCATCTGCTGCGCGCGGTGCTCGACGGTCCGTTCGACCAGTGCGACGTACTGCTGCAGACCAGCCCGGTACCGTTCGACATCCTGGGCCTTCCGGAGATCGGCTTCCCCATCGGCTTCACGGCCGGTATGCCGACCGGCGCGATCCTCGGCGGCGCCCCGTACGAGGAGGACCGCCTGCTGGAGGTGGTCGCCGCCTATCAGGCGGTCACCGACTGGCACCGGCGGCGCCCGGCGGACCCGGTCCTGGAGCCCGTCAAGCGGGTCGTCCGCCCGCTGCTGAACGCCGTGGAGGCCGCCGCGACGAGTGCGTAGCGGAGGCCGCGGCGAGCGCGTAGGCGCGTGCGTAAGCGAGTGTGTAGCGGTTGCCTCCGGCGCCGGGGCCGGACACTGGTACTCTGTGGGCTGGCCGTTTGCGTACGCGCCCCCGGAGCCTTCCCGAAGGTCCTGGAGACAGCGCCCAGCGGACCCCGCCTTCCGAGTCACGGAAGATCCCCTGAGACAAAGACCAGGGGCACTCGGCGGCTGAAACTGAGAAACCAAGGAGTACGCGTGTCGCTCGACGCCGCTACGAAGAAGCAGATCATGACCGAGTTCGCCACGAAGGAAGGCGACACGGGCTCCCCGGAGGTCCAGGTCGCGCTGCTGTCGCGTCGCATCTCCGACCTGACCGAGCACCTCAAGACCCACAAGCACGACCACCACTCCCGCCGTGGTCTGCTGCTGCTGGTCGGCCAGCGCCGCCGGCTGCTGCAGTACCTGGCGAAGAAGGACATCACGCGCTTCCGCGCGCTGGTCGAGCGCCTCGGCATCCGTCGCGGTGCGGCGGGCGCCAAGTAAGTCGTCGTGAAGGGAGCGGTTCCCGCGTCGGGGGCCGCTCCCTTTGCCGTACGCGGGGCCACGTGCCGCGCCGTACGGTCCGGTACGGAGCGCGGTTTGTCCACTACGTCCCGTACGCGCCAGACCACACAGCCATCGTGATGATGGCCGAAGCTTTGTAGTCTGGTCCCAACAACGCCATAACGCACGAGGAGGAGCGCCTCATTCCCGCCGCACCGGCGCCATAGGAGCCGGTCCTCGGTAGTGGCTCCCGGAACTGGCAATTCCGGTGGCTTCGATCGAAGACCGGCCCGGCCGCCGGACAGCACGGCACGGAGGCGCTGCTCCACCACCGTCCACCGTCATACGGACGGGGACGCAGACGAGGAGATTTCCCTGGTGGAGAACGAGACCCACTACGCCGAGGCCGTTATCGACAACGGGACCTTCGGCACCCGCACCATCCGTTTCGAGACGGGCCGCCTGGCCCGTCAGGCCGCCGGCTCCGCCGTGGCCTACCTGGACGACGACACCATGGTGCTGTCGGCCACCACCGCTTCGAAGAACCCGAAGGACCAGCTCGACTTCTTCCCGCTGACGGTCGACGTCGAGGAGCGCATGTACGCCGCCGGGCGCATCCCCGGCTCGTTCTTCCGGCGCGAGGGCCGCCCCTCCGAGGACGCGATCCTCACCTGCCGCCTGATCGACCGCCCGCTGCGCCCGTCCTTCAAGAAGGGCCTGCGCAACGAGATCCAGGTCGTCGAGACGATCATGGCGCTCAACCCCGACCACCTCTACGACGTGGTCGCGATCAACGCCGCCTCCTGCTCCACCCAGCTCGCGGGCCTGCCCTTCTCCGGCCCGATCGGCGGCACCCGCGTCGCCCTGATCAAGGGCCAGTGGGTCGCCTTCCCGACCCACAGCGAGCTGGAGGACGCCGTCTTCGACATGGTCGTCGCCGGTCGCGTCCTGGAGGACGGCGACGTCGCGATCATGATGGTCGAGGCCGAGGCCACCACGCAGACCATCCAGCTGGTCAAGGACGGCGCCGAGGCGCCGACCGAGGAGATCGTCGCGGCCGGCCTCGAGGCCGCCAAGCCGTACATCAAGGTCCTGTGCAAGGCCCAGTCGGACCTCGCCGCCAAGGCCGCCAAGCCCACCGGCGAGTTCCCGATCTTCCTGGACTACCAGGACGACATCCTGGAGGCGCTGACCGCCGCCGTCCGCGACGAGCTGTCCCAGGCGCTCACCATCGCGGGCAAGCAGGAGCGCGAGACCGAGCTGGACCGCGTCAAGGCGCTGGCCGCCGAGAAGCTGCTGCCGCAGTTCGAGGGACGCGAGAAGGAGATCTCCGCCGCGTACCGCTCGCTGACCAAGTCCCTGGTGCGCGAGCGCGTCATCAAGGAGAAGAAGCGCATCGACGGCCGCGGCGTCACGGACATCCGTACGCTCGCCGCCGAGGTCGAGGCGATCCCGCGGGTCCACGGCTCGGCGCTGTTCGAGCGCGGCGAGACCCAGATCCTGGGCGTCACCACGCTGAACATGCTCCGCATGGAGCAGCAGCTCGACACGCTCTCGCCCGAGACGCGCCGTCGCTACATGCACAACTACAACTTCCCGCCGTACTCCACCGGTGAGACCGGCCGCGTCGGCTCCCCGAAGCGCCGCGAGATCGGCCACGGCGCGCTGGCCGAGCGGGCGCTGCTGCCCGTGCTGCCGACCCGCGAGGAGTTCCCGTACGCCATCCGTCAGGTCTCCGAGGCGCTCGGCTCCAACGGCTCGACCTCCATGGGCTCGGTCTGCGCCTCCACGATGTCGCTGCTGAACGCCGGTGTGCCGCTGAAGGCCCCGGTCGCGGGCATCGCGATGGGCCTGATCTCCCAGGAGATCGACGGCGAGACCCACTACGTCACCCTCACCGACATCCTCGGTGCGGAGGACGCGTTCGGTGACATGGACTTCAAGGTCGCCGGCACCAAGCAGTTCGTGACCGCCCTCCAGCTGGACACCAAGCTGGACGGCATCCCGGCCTCCGTCCTGGCCGCGGCCCTCAAGCAGGCCCGCGATGCCCGGCTGCACATCCTCGACGTGATGATGGAAGCCATCGACACGCCGGACGAGATGTCCCCGAACGCCCCGCGGATCATCACCGTCAAGATCCCGGTGGACAAGATCGGTGAGGTCATCGGCCCGAAGGGCAAGATGATCAACCAGATCCAGGAGGACACCGGCGCCGAGATCACCATCGAGGACGACGGCACGATCTACATCGGTGCCGCCGACGGCCCGGCCGCCGAGGCCGCCCGCGCGACGATCAACGGCATCGCCAACCCGACGATGCCCGAGGTCGGCGAGCGCTACCTGGGCACGGTCGTGAAGACCACCACCTTCGGCGCCTTCGTCTCCCTGCTCCCGGGCAAGGACGGGCTGCTGCACATCTCGCAGATCCGCAAGCTCGCCGGTGGCAAGCGCGTGGAGAACGTCGAGGACGTGCTCGCGGTGGGCTCCAAGGTGCAGGTCGAGATCGCCGAGATCGACCAGCGCGGCAAGCTGTCGCTGCACCCGGTCATCGAGGGTGAAGACGACAAGAACGACGCGGACGACGAGGCGAAGGACGAAGCCGCCAAGTGACGTCCCGCGACGACGTGACGACGGCCCGCACCTCTTCGGAGGGGCGGGCCGTCGCCCGTACCCAAACGCTTCTCGCGGGCGAGAGGGGCATCGGTACGGTCCGCAGGACCACGCTCCCGAGCGGCCTGCGCATCCTCACCGAAACCCTGCCGTCCGTGCGCTCCGCCACCTTCGGCATCTGGGCGCACGTGGGCTCCCGCGACGAGACCCCGACGCTGAACGGCGCCACCCACTACCTGGAGCACCTGCTCTTCAAGGGCACCCGGCGGCGCAGCGCGCTCGACATCTCGGCCGCCATCGACGCGGTCGGCGGCGAGATGAACGCGTTCACCGCAAAGGAGTACACCTGCTACTACGCGCGGGTGCTCGACACCGATCTGCCGCTGGCCATCGACGTCGTCTGCGACATGCTGACCGGCTCGGTGATCGACACGGCGGACGTGGACGCCGAGCGCGGTGTCATCCTCGAAGAGATCGCGATGACCGAGGACGACCCGGGCGACTGCGTCCACGATCTGTTCTCGCACACCATGCTCGGCGACACCCCGCTCGGCCGCCCGGTCCTGGGCACCGTCGACACCGTCAACGGGCTCGGCCGCGACCAGATCGCCCGCTTCTACAAGAAGCACTACGACCCCACCCACCTGGTCGTCGCCGCCGCGGGCAACGTCGACCACGACACGGTCGTCCGGCAGGTGAGCGACGCCTTCGAGCAGGCGGGCGCCCTCACTCGCACAGGCGCGGACCCGATCGCCCCGCGCGCGGGCTCCCGTACGATCCGCACCGCGGGCCGGGTCGAGCTGCTGAACCGCAAGACCGAGCAGGCGCACGTCATCCTCGGCATGCCCGGCATCCCGCGCACCGACGACCGGCGCTGGGCGCTCGGCGTGCTCAACACGGCGCTCGGCGGCGGCATGAGTTCCCGGCTCTTCCAGGAGGTCCGGGAGAAGCGTGGCCTCGCCTACAGCGTCTACTCGTACAACTCCGGCTTCGCCGACTGCGGCCTCTTCGGCGTCTACGCGGGCTGCCGCCCGAGCCAGGTGCACGACGTTCTCAAGATCTGCCGCGACGAGCTGGACCAGGTCGCGAGCGACGGCCTCACCGACGAGGAGCTGCGGCGCGCCATCGGCCAGCTCTCCGGCTCCACGGTGCTCGGCCTGGAGGACACCGGCGCGCTGATGAACCGCATCGGCAAGAGCGAGCTGTGCTGGGCCGACCAGATGTCGGTGGACGACATGCTCGCCCGGATCCAGTCGGTCACCCCGGACGAGGTGCGCGAGGTGGCCCGCGATGTACTGGGGCAGCGTCCTTCGCTGTCGGTCATCGGCCCGCTGAAGGACAAGCAGGCGGCCCGGCTGGACGAGGCCGTCGCCTAGCCGGAGAGGCCGCCTGGCCGGAGAGACGAAGAGGGAAGTGGAACGATGAGCAAGCTGCGCGTGGCCGTCCTGGGTGCCAAGGGCCGGATCGGCTCCGAGGCCGTACGGGCTGTCGAGGCCGCCGAGGACATGGAGCTGGTCGCCACCCTCGGCCGGGGCGACAAGCTGGAGACCATGGTCGAGGCGGGCGCCGAGGTCGCGGTCGAGCTGACCGACCCGGGCTCGGTGATGGGCAACCTCGACTTCTGCGTACGGCACGGCATCCACGGCGTCGTCGGCACCACCGGCTGGACCGACGAGCGCCTCGCGCAGCTGCGCGGCTGGCTCGACGCGTCGCCCCGCACCGGCGTGCTCATCGCCCCCAACTTCTCCATCGGCGCCGTGCTGACCATGCGCTTCGCCCGCCAGGCCGCCCGCTTCTTCGAATCGGTCGAGGTCATCGAGCTGCACCACCCCAACAAGGTGGACGCCCCCTCGGGCACCGCGGCCCGCACCGCCCAGCTGATCGCCGAGGCCCGCCGCGAGGCCGACCGCGCCCCGCAGCCGGACGCGACGGCGACGGGTCTCGAAGGCGCCCGGGGCGCCTCGGTGGACGGGGTGCCGGTGCACTCCGTACGGCTGCGCGGACTCCTCGCCCACCAGGAGGTCCTGCTCGGCGGCGAGGGCGAGACCCTCACCATTCGCCATGACTCGATCCACCACAGCAGCTTCATGCCGGGCATCCTGCTCGGCGCGCGGCGCGTGGTCACCACCCCCGGCCTGACCTTCGGCCTGGAACACTTCCTCGATCTGGACTGAGGGCACACCGGTGCGCGCAAAACTCACATATTTCGTCCTCGCGGCCGTCCTGGTCGTCTACTTCGTGCTGGTCGGCGACCGTGGGGTGCTGCTCATCCGGCAGGGCACCCCGGTGACCATCGCCTACGGCGCGGCCGTGCTGGTGCTGCCGCTCATCGGCGGCTGGTTCCTGTGGAAGACCACCCAGTTCGCGCGCAGTGCCGACCGGCTCGCGCGCGAACTGGACGCCGAGGGCGGCCTTCCGGTCGACGAGCTGGTGCGGACGCCGAGCGGGCGCATCGACCGGGACTCGGCGGACGCGGTCTTCGCCAAGCGGCAAGCCGAGACGGAGGCGGCACCGGAGGACTGGCGCTCCTGGTTCCGGCTCGCCGTCGCGTACCACGACGCCCGCGACACCGCCCGCGCCCGCAAGGCGATGCAGCGCGCCATCGCCCTCCACGACGGCAAGCCGGTCCGGGCCGCGGACCTCTCCGGCTAGCAGACCTCTCCGGCTAGCGGCGGCAGGCGGCTAGCGGCGGTACCGGTCAGCCCACCCGTCCAGGGTGTCGACGGCCGCGCGGAAGGCCTCGGGGCGCTTCAGGAAATCGGTGTCGTGGCTGGTGAACAGGGTCAGCGGGGCGCCGCCCGACGTCCGCTCGGCGAGCACCGCCTGACCCTGCGCGGTGCGCGGAAGGCCCAGCACGCGCACCGGCCCCTGGACCGTGTGTATCGACGCGACGTCCTGCCAGGCGAGCGTCGTCGACGAGAACAGACCGGTCCGCCGCAGCCCCCGCGCACTCGCCCGGACGCCCGCCCCCACCATCCGGAACGCGAAGGCGATCGCCAGCGCCGCCGCGGCGACACACACTCCCGCCGTGGACCCGGAGCCCGCCAGGATGATGATCAGCGCCGAGAAGAGGAGATAGGAGGCCAGCAGGAGCAGCACCGCCGCCCCGCCGACCCGCCAGGGACCCGGCCGGTACGGGCGGCGCCGGCGCTCCGGGTCCTCGTAGGCGCCCTCGGCATACGTGACGTCGACATGCGAGAGCGGGGCCGCTTCCGGCCCCGCTCGGTCGTCGTCATGTGCGCGTTCGGCTGTCAGGAAGGGCAGGGGCACAGGATGTCCTCACTCACACAACACGTCCGTTGGTCTGTGCTGAGTGAGGCTATCTCAGCACAGCTCAGCGCCCGTGTGATGCCTCCTGCACCTGCTGAGTGGGGTGCGACTGACTGTCGAGCGCGGGCATCCCGAACATCAGAGCGCCGACGAAACCGGCGACGATCGTCAGCCCCATCAGCGTCCGGCCGGTTATCTCGGACCGGGACGCCCTGGGGTGGGGAGGCGGGGTGACATTACTGCGGAAACGATCGGCTTCGGCGACGAAGGCGAACGGTACGGGCTCTCGCCGGCGGAACATGAGCGGGCTCTCCTTGGAACCTCGAGCGCGGGCACTTCAGTGTGTAGGACGTGTGAACGACCTTCCTGGTGCCCTGTTTCACGAACTTCAGTCAAAATTTTCTGCGAGGGCGTACGGGGGCCGGGCGGAGCGGACCTGTCGGTGGTGGCCCGTAAGCTGGGCGCGCCCTGAGCGATGCAGATATGGAAGGACCCGTCGGTGAGCGAGACCCCCGCCGAGACCCCCGCCGAGCGCCCGGCGGAGAGCCCGGCCGAGCGCCCGGCCGAGACCGAGAAGGCCAGTTTCCGCAGCGATGTGACCGTCGAGCTGGTGAAGCACAGCGCCGCCGACTCCGACGTCCTGTGGGCCGCGCGGGTGTCCACCGCGGGTGAGCAGTCCCTCGACGAGCTGACGAAGGACCCGGAGCGCTCCAAGGGACTGATCAACTTCCTGATGCGCGACCGGCACGGCAGCCCGTTCGAGCACAACTCGATGACCTTCTTCATCAGCGCCCCGATCTTCGTCTTCCGCGAGTTCATGCGGCACCGCGTGGGCTGGTCGTACAACGAGGAGTCCGGCCGCTACCGCCGTCTGGAGCCGGTCTTCTACGTGCCCGGCGAGGACCGCAAGCTGGTCCAGCAGGGCCGCCCGGGGAAGTACGAGTTCGTCGACGGCACCCCCGAGCAGCACGCGCTGACCGGCCGCGCGATGGAGGACGCCTACCGCCACGCGTACGAGGCGTACCAGGAGATGCTGGCCGCCGGGGTCGCCCGCGAGGTGGCCCGCGCGGTGCTCCCGGTCGGCCTGTACTCCTCGATGTACGCGACGTGCAACGCGCGCTCGCTGATGCACTTCCTGGGCCTGCGCACCCAGCATGAGCAGGCCGCCGTGCCGTCCTTCCCGCAGCGGGAGATCGAGATGGTGGGGGAGAAGATGGAGGAGGCGTGGGCCGGGCTGATGCCGCTCACCCACGCCGCGTTCAACGCCAATGGCCGGGTGGCTCCGTAGCGCGAGCGAAGTGTCCGTATTGCGGCGTTTCGAGAAGTTCATCTAGGCTGAACAAAGGGGCCCGGCACTGCTTGAACCCCCGAGCAGGCAGTGCCGGGTCCTCTCCGGTGGTGCTGTTCCGCCGCCCCGAGGGAGCGCTGCGGGGCGCGCTACGAGTAGCGTGGTGCCCATGGCACCGACATCCACATCGCAGACCCCTTTCGGGCGGGTGCTGACCGCCATGGTCACGCCATTCACCGCTGACGGAGCGCTCGACCTCGACGGCGCCCAGCGGCTCGCCACTCATCTGGTGGACGCCGGCAATGACGGCCTGATCGTCAACGGCACCACCGGCGAGTCCCCGACCACCAGCGATGCGGAGAAAGCCGAGCTCGTACGAGCCGTGGTGGAGGCGGTCGGCGACCGCGCCCACGTCGTAGCCGGAGCCGGCACCAACGACACCAGGCACAGCGTGGAGCTAGCCCGCGCGGCGGAGCAGGCGGGTGCCGATGGCCTGCTCGCCGTCACCCCGTACTACAGCAAGCCCCCGCAGGAAGGCCTCCTGCGCCACTTCACCGCCATCGCGGACGCCACCGGCCTGCCGGTCATGCTCTACGACATCCCCGGCCGCAGTGGTGTCCCGATCGGCACCGAGACCATGGTCCGGCTCGCCGAGCACCCGCGCATCGTCGCCAACAAGGACGCCAAGGGCGACCTCGGGCGCGCCAGCTGGGCCATCGCCCGCAGCCGCCTCGCCTGGTACTCCGGCGACGACATGCTGAACCTGCCGCTGCTGTCGGTCGGCGCCGTGGGCTTCGTCTCCGTGGTGGGCCACCTCGTCAGCCCCGAACTGCGCGCGATGCTCGAAGCCCACCTCCAGGGCGACGTCGCGAAGGCGACGGAGATCCACCAGCAGCTGCTCCCGGTCTTCACCGGGATGTTCCGCACCCAGGGCGTCATCACGTCGAAGGCCGCGCTCGCCCTCCAGGGCCTGCCCGCCGGACCGCTGCGGCTGCCGCTCGTCGAGCTGTCCCCGGAGGAAACGGAACAGCTCAAGCGCGATCTTGCCGCTGGCGGGGTACAGCTCTAGTCAAAGACGCGATAGTCGCACCTTCATACTTCACAACTACATACAGACACATCAGCAAGTGCACGAATGTCACGCGCGCCATGTGCCCCAGGGGGCATGTGGCGCGCGTGGTGAGGAGAGTCTTTTGAGTCATCCGCACCCTGAACTCGGCCCGCCGCCGAAGCTTCCCGAGGGTGGCCTGCGTGTCACCCCGCTCGGCGGCCTCGGCGAAATCGGCCGCAACATGACGGTCTTCGAATACGGTGGCCGGCTGCTGATCGTCGACTGCGGGGTGCTCTTCCCCGAGGAGGAGCAGCCCGGAGTCGACTTGATCCTGCCGGACTTCACGTCCATCCGGGACCGCCTCGACGACATCGACGGCATCGTGCTCACCCATGGGCACGAGGACCACATCGGCGGCGTGCCGTTCCTGCTCCGCGAGAAGCCGGACATCCCGCTGATCGGCTCCAAGCTCACGCTCGCTCTGATCGAGGCGAAGCTCCAGGAGCACCGGATCCGCCCGTACACGCTGGAGGTGGAGGAGGGGAACCTCGAGCGGATCGGCCCCTTCGAGTGCGAGTTCGTGGCGGTCAACCACTCCATCCCGGACGCCCTCGCGGTCGCCATCCGCACCCCGGCGGGTCTCGCCGTGCACACCGGCGACTTCAAGATGGACCAGCTGCCGCTGGACGGCCGCCTCACCGACCTGCCCGCCTTCGCCAAGCTCGGCGAGGAGGGCATCGACCTGCTGCTGTCGGACTCCACCAACGCCGAGGTCCCCGGCTTCGTCCCGCCGGAGCGGGAGATCTCCAACGTCCTGGGCCAGGTCTTCGCGAGCGCCCAGAAGCGCATCATCGTGGCGAGCTTCGCCAGCCATGTGCACCGCATCCAGCAGATCCTCGACGCGGCCCATGAGTACGGGCGCCGGGTGGCCTTCGTCGGCCGCTCGATGGTCCGCAACATGGGCATCGCCCGCGACCTCGGCTATCTGCGGGTCCCGGCGGGTCTCGTGGTGGACGTGAAGACCCTCGACGACCTCCCGGACGACGAGGTGGTGCTCGTCTGCACCGGCTCCCAGGGCGAGCCGATGGCCGCGCTGTCCCGGATGGCCAACCGCGATCACCAGATCCGCATCGTCCCGGGCGACACGGTGATCCTGGCGTCGTCGCTCATCCCGGGCAACGAGAACGCGGTCTACCGCGTCATCAACGGACTCACCCGCTGGGGCGCGCACGTCGTCCACAAGGGCAACGCCAAGGTGCACGTCTCCGGCCATGCCTCGGCCGGTGAGCTGCTGTACTTCTACAACATCTGCAAGCCCAAGAACCTGATGCCGGTCCACGGCGAATGGCGCCATCTGCGCGCCAACGCCGAACTGGGCGCCCTGACCGGCGTCCCGAAGAACCGTTGTGTCATCGCCGAGGACGGCGTGGTGGTCGACCTCGTCAACGGGATCGCGAAGATCACCGGCAAGGTGCAGGCGGGCTATGTGTACGTGGACGGCCTCTCGGTCGGCGACGTCACCGAAAGCTCGCTCAAGGACCGCCGGATCCTGGGCGAAGAGGGCATCATCTCGGTCTTCGTGGTCGTGGACAGCACGACCGGCAAGATCGTGGGTGGTCCGCACATCCAGGCCAGAGGCTCCGGTATCGAGGACGGTGCCTTCTCCGCGGTCCTCCCGAAGATCGAGGACGCCCTGGCCAAGTCGGCTTCCGACGGCGTCGCGGAGCCGCACCAGATCCAGCAGCTCGTGCGCCGAGCCGTGGGCAAGTGGGTGTCCGACAGCTACCGCCGGCGCCCGATGATCCTCCCCGTGGTGGTCGAGGTCTGACGCGGCCTCAGCTCCAGGAGGCGCTGAACCCCGGGCGGGGCTCCCCGATTTGCATCGGGGAGCCCCGCTCCAGTACGTTTACGGCTCCGCCAGAGGGGGAACCCGGAGCAGTCACACCGCTTCGGAGGATCCCGGAGGCGGGGGTGGAAATCCGGCTCAGAGAATTCTGATAAAGTCGGAGACACCGAAAGGGAAGGCCCTCCAACGGCCACCGGAGGCGGAATTCGGACCGGAAACGGAACGGAAAACGGATCTGGTAAGGTTGGAAACACGAAAGGCCGAAAGGCCCGGAGGGAAAGCCCGGAGAAACCGGTGATACGGTTTCAAAGGAAGCGATCGTTCCTTGAGAACTCAACAGCGTGCTAAAAGTCAACGCCAAATATGTTGATACCC